>NZ_BAAAIX010000009.1:38497-252098 GCF_039526385.1 Luteococcus peritonei
TCGCGCTCGATGAAGGCCTTGATGGTGCCGAGCACGGCATCGGCATCGGGATGGCCCAGCTCGCGCACCGCCATGTGCAGGGCGGCGCCGAGCGGGCGACGGATGCCCTGGTCGGGACGGGCCTCGTACTTGCCGGTGCCCCACTTGGCGCGCACAGCCTGGCTGCGCAGGGCGTTGAGCAGCACGGTCTTGCCCACGCCCCGCAGGCCGGTGAGGATGATGGACCGCTCCGGGCGACCCTTGGCCGTGCGCTCCAGCACGACGTCGAAGGTGCGCAGCTGCTCGTCGCGACCGGCCAGCTCCGGCGGACGCTGGCCGGCGCCGGGGGCGTAGGGATTGCGGATCGGGTCCATGATCGCAGTGTATGGACTTGTCTAGGGAAAACCGGAGAAGTGGCTAGCGACGCGCAGAAGGGGGCGGGTTGCGGGGCGGTGCTCGGCTGGATGCGCTTGGTCGAGCCGTTGCTCCCGGGCCCTGGACGCAGGTCGCACCTCGTCGCGGAGTGCCCGCGGGATGGATCGCGGCTCGTCGCGCAGCTTCGCCCCCGGGCGGTGCGGATCGCGGCCGGTCGTGCCGCTTCGCCCCTGTTGCAACAGCCGCGAGGCGCAGCCAGCGGCCGTGATCTGCACGCAAGGGCCGTGATCTGCACTCAACTGCCGTGATCCGGAGCCAGTCGTTGCGGTCCACGGCCAGTCGTGGTGCTCGGAGGCGCGGGGGCCCGGATGGCGGATCGCGGCCGGTCGTGCTGCTTCGCCCCTGTTGCAACAGCCGCGAAGTGCAGCCAGCGGCCGTGATTGGCACGCAAGGGCCGTGATCTGCACTCAACTGCCGTGATCAGGAGCCGGCCGTTGCGGCCCCAGGTCCATCGCCGCGGCGTGAGGGCTCGCGCGCAGGACCACATGAGGAGTTGGGAGGGTGCAGGACCGGGATCTGGTCGGGGCGTCTGCCTGGCCAGTCTGGGGCCGTCAGCCCGATGAGCAGCTTGGCCTGGGCCGGATGGGCTGTGATCAAGGAGGAATTACGACGATTTGTAGGAATTGTCCGGCCCCGGCCTGTCGAACTGCCGGGGCACGGTCCAGAATGGGGCCATGAGCCAGAACGACGCCCGCCCGGTCAGCCGACGCCGCACCCATCCGCTGGTCCTCGCCCTGTTCGGGCTCGGCGCCCTCGTGGTGCTGGTCTCCGTGGCGCTGGCCTGGCGCTACCTCACCCCGTGGTTCGGCACCGCGCCCCGCTGTCTGGCCGAAGCCACCTGCACCCCGGCCGGGGTGGACCGTGGCCTGCGCAATGCGCTGCTGCTGGCTTGTGTGGCGGTGCTGCCGTGGATCATCGCCATGGGCCTCGACGCCGCGACCCGCGCTCCCAGCCCGGCGCGTCGCACCGACTGGTTCGCCATCACCTGCCTGATCGCCGCGCTCAGCCCCTTGGCCGTCTGCCTGGGCTTCCTGGTGATGTACGTGGCGGGTCTGGGTGCCGGCCTGATGGCGGCGCTGGCCGTCCTCCTGCTGCTGGCCCACCTGCTGATCAACCGGATGCCCGACGGGAACAACCCGCTGGTGCGTCGCCTGGTGCTCTGGTTCGGCACCCCGCTGGGCGCCGTGCTGGGTGGCCTGGTGGGCGTGGTCTTCACCCGTCCGGTGCTGCTGGGCGGCATCTGGACCATGCTGGTCTACGCGCTGTTCGCCATCGTCGGTCCCTTCGTGGTGGCTTGGTTCGCCCACCGGATCGGCGGCGACACCAACCGCGCGGCCTGGCGCATCCCGCGTCGCTTCCGCCCCGCCACCGACTGATCCCATCATCGGGGGGACTGGCAGCACCTGTCCCGACTGGTCGGTAGGTCGTAGGGTCGCCGACGTGCCCTCCCTCGCCGACCGACTGCAGCTGCCCACCGCCGCCCTGTTCTGGGGGCTGCAGTTCTCCTTCCTGTCGCCCTCGCTGGGCATCCTGCTGGCCGGCCTGTTCGGGGCTAGTGCCACCCAGATCGGCACCGTGCTGATGGTCTACAACCTGGCGGGTCTGGCCTGCTCGCTGGTGATCCCCACGATGGCCGACCGGCACGGCGACTACCTGCGCCCGCTGGGAACCTGCGCGCTGCTGACCGGCTCGCTGGCCGTGGCCCTGGCGCTGTCCGGCTCCCTGCGGGTGGCCGTGGTGGCACTGGTGCTGCTCGGGGCGCCCGCGAGCGTGGGCGGCACCCTCTTCTTCGCGCACCTGCGCGCCAGTGGCACCGGAACCCGTCGCATGATGGACATCCGCGCCATCATGAGCTTCGCCTGGGTCTTCGGGATGCCCCTGGCCACCTTCGTGCTGGGCCGCTTCGGCCCCCGCGGGCTGCTGGTGAGCCTGGCGCTGGTCGCGGTGATGAACATCGTGAACACCCTGGGGCTGCGCCGCAGTCATGCGGCGGCGCTGGCCCGGGCCGAGGCCGCCGGCCGGTCCAGGCC
The DNA here is from genome assembly GCF_039526385.1 of Luteococcus peritonei. NCBI lineage: Bacteria > Bacillati > Actinomycetota > Actinomycetes > Propionibacteriales > Propionibacteriaceae > Luteococcus > Luteococcus peritonei. Next base: position 40,942 of record NZ_BAAAIX010000009.1, read on the forward strand.
GCGTCTGGTCACCGTGCCGGCCTCACGACGACTGCTGGCGGTGATGGTGCTGGTCTTCGTGCTGCTGCAGGCCACCAATGTGGCGGCGGTGACGGTGACCTCGCTGCTGGTGACCGAGCGGCTGGAGCTGCGCGTCTTCTGGGCCGGCACCGCGCTGGGCCTGTCCGCCCTGCTGGAGATCCCGGCGCTGATGGCGGTGGGGCGGCTGGCGGAGCGCTACGGCAACAGCGCCCTGCTCTTCAGCGGCTGTCTGGCCGCGGTCGGCTACTACGCCGCGATGTCGCAGGCCCATCTGCCCTGGCAGCTGCTCGTGCTGCAGGTACTGAACGCCTGGGCAGTGGCCGTGGTCAGCGGGGTGGGGCTCACCTGGTTCCAGGAGTCGATCGCGCGGCCGGGGCTGGCGAGCGCCGTCTTCGGCAACACCCGGCTGGTGGGCGCGATCGTCTCGGGCCCCCTGGTGGCCTTCGGCGCGGCCACCTCCCTCGGTTATGCCGGGGTCTTCGCAGCCGCGGCTGTGGTCTGCGCCGTGGTGAGCGCGGTGGTGCTGCTGCTCTGGCTGGTGCGCAGCCGACGGGCCGGGGCTCGTCGAGCACAGTCTGCGGCTGTCTAGGCACAGAGCTAGAGATCCCAAGAAGAGGCGATCAACTGATCAACGCGGTGGCGCGGTTGGCTAGCGTGGAGTCATGAGCGAGCACTTCGCAGGAGATGACCGCAGCAACTTCCAGCGCATGGTCGACGGCGACCTCTACGTCGCCGACGACCCGGAGATCGCCCGTCGGGGGCGCCGGGCCGTCGAGCTCCAGGACGCCTACCACCGTGCCTACGTCGCGGGGGAGAAGGGTGCGCGCGAGATCCTGGCCGACCTGGTGGGGAGCCTGGGGGAGGGGGCCGACGTGAAGCCTCCCCTCTTCGTGGACTACGGGTCGAACCTGCACATCGGCGCGGGCAGCTTCGTGAACTACCACCTGACGGCGCTCGACGTGGCCCGCATCGAGATCGGCCGCGACTGCCAGATCGGCCCCAATGTGCAGCTCCTCACCCCGATCCACCCGCTCGAGCCGCAGGCGCGACGCGACAAGCTGGAGGGCGCCGAGCCGATCACCATCGGCGACAATGTCTGGCTCGGTGGCGGCGTGGTGGTCTGCCCCGGCGTGACCATCGGCGAGAACTCAGTGGTGGGTGCCGGTTCCGTGGTCACCAAGGACATCCCGGCCAATGTGGTGGCCGTGGGCAATCCGGCGCGGGTGCTGCGCGAGCTCTGACCGGCCGCAGGTGCGGCCACAGCTCCATCCCGCACGTCCGAGTCCCGCACTCCGTCCTCCGCGGTGCGCGGCTCGTGGCTGTGAGCCGGACCCCAGGCCCCGTGGCGGGTGACCGTGCGCGAGCGCGGGGCCACCACGGACATCGTGTGTGCATGGGGGTGTGGATGCACATCCCGTCCCGGAGACCACTTCCAGGGGAGCCGCCGATTGTCTCCTCTTGAGCCATCTAGGATGAATCCTAGAAACAGTGAGACAAGGTGATCGACCCGGGCCGGAGCATTGTGGCGACACCCTAGAGGTGTACCCGGCAGGGGGTGGTGAGCCGCTGGGGGTGGTGGATGAATGGTCCCGTCACGGCCGCGGGGGCTGTGGGGATCGGAGAACCACCGTGCTGAAGCACGTCCGAGCAGCCCTGGCCCTGGGGGCGGGCCTGTCCCTGCTGGCCGTCACCGGGTGCAATCCCGCCGGACCGGCTGCCGATCCGGCAGCGCCGAGCGCCAGCCAGGCGCAGGACTTCGCCGGCCCGGCCACCGGTGCGCTGCGCACCAGCGGCTTCAGCCCCTCCGACGAGGTGGGCAAGGCGCGTTCGGACCTGGCGCAGCAGAAGCTCGCCGACGTCACGGTCACCATGGACACCACCGACTTCGACACCCAGAAGTTCGCGGCCCAGGTGGCCTCCGGCTCCGCACCCGACCTGGTCCAGGTGGATCGGGAGATCATCGGAACGCTGGCCGACAAGGGACTCATCGTCCCGCTCGATGCCTGCTACACCCAGCACCAGGTGGAACCCGCCAGCGCTACTACCCGGCCGTCGTGCAGGACGTCACCTACGACCAGAAGGTCTACGGCATCCCGCAGTTCTTCCAGACCAGCCAGCTGCTGGCCAATTCCGAGGTGATGCAGCGTGCCGCCGAGAACGTCCAGGCCCTCACCTGGCTGAAGCAGCTGGTGGACGCCCAGGGCGGCTATGCCAAGGTCAAGTCCTTCAAGGACACCATGGACGTCTTCGGCGACCAGAACCAGTACGTGAAGGACCAGGTGGGCGTGCAGACCTGGGCCCAGTGGTACATCAACGTGCTGGCCAACACCTCCGACAAGGTCTCGGTCGAGGGAGTCCCGCTGCGCGACAAGGACGGCAAGGCCTTCGGCATGGCCGGCGGCAGCGCCTTCGCGGTCACCAAGGCGGCGAAGAATCCCACCGCTGCCTGCGCCTGGGCCCTCGAGGTGACCTCGCCCGAGGCCTGGAAGGCCGCCGGCGACGCCCGGGCCCAGACCGTCGAGCAGAAGAAGGCCATCAACACCGGCCTGTTCACCGGCTCGCCCGAGGCGGACCAAGAGGTGCGCACCAGCCACGTCAAGGCCAGCGGCAAGGCCGACTTCGACCAGCTCATCGAGACCTCCTACCAGGCGCTGGGAAACCCCGTGCCGCTCGGGGCCTCCCCGGTGGGCCAGCAGGTGGACAGCGCGCTCGGCAACGCCGTGATCATCGCGCTGGGTGGCGAGAAGAGTCCGCAGGTCGCGCTGGAGGAGGCCCAGGCCACCGCCATGCGCGCCTGGCAGCAGTCCGTCCTCGGCAAGAAGCTGGGCTGAGTTGGCCACCCGGCGGCCGATGAGCCCGGCCCGGCGTCGCGAGGCGCTGGCCGGGCTGGCCTTCATCTCCCCGTGGATCATCGGCCTGCTGGTCTTCACGGTGATCTCCATGTCCTGGAGCCTCAAGCTGTCCTTCCAGCACTACGACCTGGCCTCCGGCGTCGGGACCCCGGCCGGGATGGACAACTACCGCTTGCTCTTCGAGGACCCCAAGGTGGGCGTGGCCCTGCGCAACACCTTCGTCTACGCCCTGCTGGCCGTCCCGGTGGACCTGGCGCTCGCGCTGGGGCTGGCGTTGCTGCTGGCCGGCGTGCGACGCGGCAAGGGCCTGCTGCGCACCATCTGGTACCTGCCCAAGATGACCCCCAGCGTGGCCACCGCCGCCGTCTTCCTGCTGCTGCTCAACGGCAGCCATGGCGCCATCAACCGTGGTCTGGGGCTGCTCGGGATCCAGGGCCCGCAGTGGCTCTCCGACCCGGCCTGGGTCAAGCCCTCGATCGTGGTGATGGGGCTGTGGGGCGTCGGCGGCTCGATGGTGATCCTGCTGGCCGCGCTGCAGGGCGTCCCGCGTGAGCTCTACGAGGCGGCCATGGTGGACGGCGCCTCCGGCTGGCACCGCTTCCTCCACGTCACGCTGCCGATGATCTCGCCCACCCTGTTCTTCCTGGTGATCACCAACACCATCGCCGCGCTGCAGGTCTTCGACCAGGCCTTCCTGCTCTTCTACCGCGACGGCGGATCCAGTGCGCCGGATGCGGCGCTGTTCTACGGCGTCTACCTGTACCAGCAGGCCTTCCAGCAGTTCGACTTCGGCAGGGCCGCCGCCATGGCCTGGCTGCTCTTCGTGATCATCATGGCCATCACGGCGCTACAGATGAAGGTGGGCAACCGGACCGTCCACTACGGAGGTGGAGCATGAGGCGCTTGTGGCAGGTGCTGCGCTGGGCCGTCGTCGCGGCGGTCTCGGCAGCCTTCCTCTACCCCTTCTGCTGGCTGCTGGCGGCCTCCCTCAAGCCCCGCGGTGAGGTCTTCGACAACCGGCTGGTACCCCGCACCGTGCAGTGGAGCAACTATGCCCAGGTCTGGCGCGAGCTGCCGCTGCTGGACTGGCTGGGCAACTCGATCCTGATCGCCGTGCTCTCGGCCACCCTGGTGACGTTGACCAGCTCGATGGTGGCCTTCGGCTTCGCCTGGTTCCGCTTCCCCGGCCGGGACCTGCTCTTCCGGGTGCTGCTGGCCACCATGATGCTGCCCGGCGCCGTCACCCTGATCCCCAACTACCTGATCTGGAAGCACCTGGGCTGGTTGGGCACCAATGTGCCGCTGTGGGGCGGCACCCTGTTCGGCTCGGCCTTCTACATCTTCCTGATGCGCCAGTTCTTCCTGTCGCTGCCGCGTGACCTGTTCGAGGCCGCCCGGATCGACGGCTGCTCGTCGTGGGGCCTGTTCCGGCGCATCGCGATGCCGCTGGTGCTGCCCAGCGCGATCATCGTCTTCGTCTTCGAGTTCCAGGCCTCCTGGAACAACTTCACCGGCCCGCTGATCTACCTCAACTTCGCCGACCCGCACCAGTACACGGTGCCGCTGGGCATCAGCTATGCCATGACCCAGTACTCGCCCACGGCCGGCGGCCAGGGCGACTACCAGTACGTCATGGTGGCGGCGCTGCTGGTCACCCTGCCGGTGCTGGCGCTCTTCGCGGTGGGCCAGCGCTGGTTCATCGAGGGCATCGCCTCCGGCTCCGTGAAGGGCTGAGCGGGCCGACGGGTCTGCGGCAGGGACAGGTCAGCGCCCCGACGGCCTGACGGGCGATCCGGCGCGGGTGCGGCGCGAGTTCTGAGCCGGCCGGGCATCGGGCCGGCCGGGCGGCGCGGAGCACCGGGCTCGCAATGCTGGTGTGTATGGGGGTGTGGATACACACCTTTTACGACGGGGTGCTCTCCGGAGCCCAGAACGGTTGATCGCGGACTATCAGCTCTTCTAGCTCGTGCGCTAGAGATCAAGACGGACCAATCAACATCGCGGGGTCACGCCGACCAAGGGCGTGGAAGCGCGTCGCCACTGGAGCCGCTCAGGGGCGACGGCGATGAGCCCACATCGTGCCACCCATCAGCAGCACGAAGAGCAGCACCGGGCCGCCGCGCACCAGCAGGTTCGGGCCGTCTTCGGGCTCTGGCTCCGAGCTGCGAGCCGGGCCGGTCGAGGAGCTTGGAGGAAGCACGGACGAGCCGCCGCAGCGGCCGGCATCCGAGGTCGGGGCGGGTCAGCGCCCCATCAGGAAGTCGACGGCCTGGCGGGCGCTCCAGCCGCCGGGGTGCAGCTCCACCAGACGCTTCGCGCCCTCGAGGTCTTGGCCCAGGGTGATGCCCTTGGCCTCGACGTAGCCGTCCTTGCGCTCCTGGCCCAGGCCGATGTTGGCCATCAGGCAGTTGCACAGGCACTTGCGGCCCACGGTGTCCTCCAGCTTTCCGCCCTTCTTGAGGTAGGCGTCCACCGGCTCGGAGGGGCAGCGGTAGCCCACCGTCCCGTTCTCCCGCTTGTAGGGCTGGCGCAGGTAGGACAGGTCGCACAGCCGCGGCCGGGCCTGGTAGACCTCCGGCTCGCTGAGCGTGCCCGGGACCTGGGCGATCTTGAAGGGGAAGCCGGTGGGGGAGGCGCGCGGGTCGTTGCGCACGTCCAGCACCTCGCGCTCCAGCTCGTCGACCATCTGGTCGCGGATGTCGTCGGTGAAGCCGGACTCCTTGGCCAGCGCGAAGACGGTGCCGCACTGCACGCCCACCGCGCCGGCCTCGCGGGCCTCGCGCACCTTCTCCGGCGTCGCCCAGGCGCCGGCCACCCAGAAGGGCGAGCCGACGGCGGCCATCTTGGCCAGGTCGGCCAGGTCGCGGTCGTGGTAGATCGGGTCACCGGCCTCGTCGAGCTCCATCCGGCCGCGCGGCGGGGCGGAGTGGCCACCGGCCACCGGGCCCTCGACGACGAAGCCGAAGGGCTTGATCTTCTCGTCGCGGTTCAGGAAGTTGGCCAGCGAGTGCACCGAGATGATGGCCAGGAAGCGCGGCGTCTCCATCGGCTCCATGGCGAAGCCCAGCACCTCGGCCGGGTCCACGTGCGACCAGACCGGCTCGCCGCCGTCGACGTCGATGTGCACGCCGCCCTCGCGGCCGGCGGACAGGTCGCGCAGCAGCTGCGGGATCTCGCGCGGGATGCCCGCGCCCATCAGCACGTAGTCCACCCCGGCCAGCACCGCGCCCAGCGCCGCCGTCGGGGTGCCCATCTGGATCTTCTCCAGGAAGTTGATGCCCACCAGGCCGTCGTGGCCTTCCTTGGCCAGCCAGACCTCCACGAAGTTCGCCACCACGCACAGCTCGGCGGTGGCCTGGTTCGGCTGGATGGTCAGCGTCTGGTTGGGGCGGTAGGGGGCGCCCTGCCGGCCGCCCTCGCGGTAGTAGCGCTGCCAGATCCGCTCGGCCACCTCGGGCGCCGGGAAGTGGTCCATGGCGCGACGGCAGTGGCCGCCCGGGTCACCGTCCTGCAGCTTGCGGGCCAGCACGGCATCCAGCGCGGTGCCGGAGACGACGCCCAGCTCACCGGCCAGCGAGACCTCACGCGCCAGCTGCCAGGAGGAGACGGCCACGCCCATGCCGCCCTGGATCACGGTGGGAAGTGCTCGTTCGGTCATCGGGGTACCTCCGGGAAGCGGCAGCCGCAACCTACGACTCCGTAACCTACGTTAACGTAGGTTTGTTGGGTCTGCCGGTACGAATTCCCCCAGCAGGGCTCGGATATCTTGGAGGAATCCACAGTCGACGGTGCCCCGGACGGGCACCGGCCCCGGCCCCCTGCGGCCCTGCGAACCCCGTCGAAAGGACCGCCCGTGACGGCCCAGCCCAGCGCACGCCTGAGGGCCGTCGACCTCCGAGCCGGTCGTGCCTGGCTGCTGCCTGCCCTGGTCGGACTCGTGGTGGCCGCCCTCTTCGGCACAGTCAGCCTGGGCCTGCACGCCAACGGCCGCACCGGGATGGACCTGGCGATCTTCGACCAGGCGGTGCGCCACCTGAGCCGCTTCGAGCTGCCGGTCAGCTCCATGAAGTCGCCCGGCATGAACCTGTGGGGAGACCACTTCCACCCGCTGCTGGTGCTGGCCGCGCCCGCCTACTGGTTGTGGGACGACCCGGGCACCCTGCTGCTGGTGCAGGCCGCCTGCCTGGGACTGGGCGCGGCGCTGCTGGCGCACGAGGCCCGACGCCTGCTCGAGGGCCGAACCGGGATCGGCCGGGGAACGGCGCTGCTGGCCGGGCTGGCCGTCGGCTGCAGCTTCGCCGCCAACCCCGGCGTGCAGTACGCCGCCGTCTTCGACTTCCACGAGGTGGCGCTGGGTGTCCCGGTGCTGGCGATGGCCTGCCGCAGCCTGCTGCGCCGCCAGCCGCGCGCCTTCCTGGTCTGGAGCTGCCTGCTGCTGGCCGTCAAGGAGGACACCGGCCTGGTCGTGCTGGGCCTGGCGCTGTCCGCGGTCGTGATGGGCCTGCGCCGGATGGGCTCCCTAGTGGGCGTGCTGGCCGTGGCCTGGAGCGTGCTGGTGCTCAAGGTGGTGCTGCCGGCGCTCTCGCCCACCGGAGCCTGGCTCTATGCCACCGCGGTGCCGGGCATCGGTGGCCAGCTCCACAACGCCGCCTCCGCCTTCTTCGGCTCGGGCGGGCTGAGCCGGGTGCTGCTGGTGCTGCTCGGTTCGGGCCTCTTCCTGGCCCTGGGCTCACCGCTGGTGCTGGCGCTGCTGCCCACCCTGGGCAGCCGGGCGGTCACCGGCAATCCCGCCTACGAGGTGCTCTTCAACCACTACAACCTGTTGCCCTGCGTGGTGCTCGGCTTCGCCATGGTGCACGGCCTGGCCCACCTGCGCCGTCGCCCGGGGCTGCTGCGGGCCGCCTGCTGGCTGCTGCTGGTGCTCGCCCTGGTCAATGTGTGGCTGGGCCCGGCCCGCTCGCAGTACGCCGACCGGATGCCCGAGCCACGACGCCAGGCGCGCGCCCAGCTGCTGGCCCTGGTGCCCGTCGGGGCCTCGGTGGCGGCCGATCCCTACCTGACCCCGCACCTCACCCATGACCACCCGATCACCCAGCAGGTGCGCCCGATCCGCACCGAGCAGGGGGTCCGCTTCCTCGACGACCTGGGCAGGCCCCTGGTGGCGCGCTACCGACTGCTGGACCGCCAGTCCCATGCCAATGGCGACGACCCGGTCTGGGTGGGCCAGGCGTTGGAGCAGTTCCGGGCCCAGAGCTGCCGGCCGCTGGCCGAGCGCGAGGGCTTCGTGCTGCTGGACTGCGGCGCCTGAGCCGCGCTCAGAGCGTCGTGTGCTCCGGGGTGTCCGGCTCGTAGGAGACCTCGGCGAAGACCTCGCGCAGCATCATCCACCACTGGTCCAGCGGGCGCCGGAAGGTGGGGTCCACGTCCTCCATCATGTGCGCCAGCTGGCGGTGGGAGACGTCGCCGCCCACCAGGCCGATGTACCAGGAGGCGTCGGGCGTGCCCTTGGCCCAGCCCTCGTCGAACAGGTCGATGGCCCGCGAGACCAGGCGGGTGGCGTGCAGCCGGTCGAAGGGCGAGGGGGAGCCGCCCTGCTGGATGTGGCCCAGGATCGCCTCGCGCACGTCGTAGCTGCCCTTGCCCTCCTCCTGCAGCAGGCTGGCCAGGAACTTGGTGTCGTAGTGCTCGCTGGCCCGCTCGTTGCGCACCGCCAGGAACAGGCGGCGCCCCTTCTGGAAGGAGCCGCGCAGCCACTCCATGTCGCGGTACAGGTCGCCCAGGCTGATGCCGGTCTCGTGCAGGTAGACCCGCTCGGCGCCACCGGCCAGGCCGCTCATCAGCGCCAGGTAGCCGCAGTAGCGGCCCATGGTCTCCACCACGAAGGAGCGCTTGGTGGCCGAGCCGGACAGCTTGATCCGGTCGATGGCCTCCACGATCACGTTCAGCGCGGTGTCCGCGCCGATCGCCAGCTCCGTGCCGGGCACGTTGTTGTCGATGGTGGCGGGCACGCAGATGATCGGGATCTTGAAGGCGGGATAGCGGTCGCGCTCGGCGTGCAGGGTGTGCGCCGCCTGGTAGGCATTCCAGCCGCCGATCACCATCAGCGCCTCGACATTGGCCTCCTCCAGGGAGCGGCTGATGCCGTACAGGTGCTCCAACGGGGGGATGGTGCGACGGGTGCCCAGCTCGGCGCCGCCGTCGGCCACCCAGCCCTCCACCGCGTCCCAGCCCAGCTCCTCGATCTCGCCGTCGCGCATCCCGACGAAGCCGTTGCGCACGCCCAGCATGGTGTGGCCGCGGCTGATGCCCAGCCGCACCGCGGCCCGGGCCGCGGTGTTCATGCCCGGCGCCAGGCCACCGGCGTGCACCACCGCGATCCGTCGGGCGTCGCTCTCCGGATTCACCCGGGAGGGCTCGGCCATCTCGTGGAAGATGTTGCGCATCTCGGAGAAGGAGCCGCCGCGCAGCCGCATGGCGGCTTCGAAGTCGCCCGCGGCGATCAGCTTCGGCACCTCACGGGTCTGGCTCACCGCCTCCATCAGCGGCACCGGGATCACCCGGTTGCCGCGCAGGCCCATCACCATGCCCTCGCGCTCCGGCCCGGCCGCGAGCACCTCCTTGATCGCGGCATTGCCCAGCCAGGTGGAGGCCCAGCGGTCGTAGGCGCTGGGGGCGCCACCGCGCTGGACATGGCCCAGGATGGTCACCCGGGCGTCCTCGCCCAGCCGCTGCTCCAACGTGGAGCGCACGTACTCGCTGGTGATCGGGTTGCCGGCGCGGTCCTGTGCACCCTCGGCCACCAGCACGATGGAGTCACGCCGTCCCGCGTCGCGGCCGCGCTTCAGCTCGGCGCACATCCGCTCCTCCCAGCCCTCGGCGGGCGGGTTCTCCGGGATCAGGCAGTAGTCGCAGCCACCGGCGATGGCGGCCATCAGCGCCAGGTATCCGCAGTGGCGGCCCATCACCTCCACCACGAAGGAGCGCTGGTGGCTGGCCGCGGTGCTGGCCAGCGCGTCGATGGCGTCGACGATGCGGTGCAGCGCGGTGTCGGCGCCGATGGTCATGTCGGTGCCCACCAGGTCGTTGTCGATGCTGCCCACCAGGCCGGCGATCATCAGCACCGGGTGGGCGTCGGCCTCCGCCTGGCTGATCTCGCCGGTGGTGACCAGCTCGTCCAGCAGCCCGGGCCACTCCTGCCGGAAGGCGTCCAGGCCGGACAGCGACCCGTCGCCGCCGATCACGACGAGCCGGTCGATGCCGTGGTGCATCAGGTTGGCGGCGGCCCGCACCCGGCCGGCGCGCTCCCGGAAGTCCTTGGAGCGGAAGGTGCCGATGATGGTGCCGCCCTTGTGCAGGATGGAGCCGACGTCGTCCCAGTCGAACTTCTTGATCCCGTCGCCGCCGTCGATCATCCCCTGGTAGCCCTCGTAGATGGCATAGGGCTGGGCGCCCAGGCGGATGGCGGTGCGCACCACGGCCCGCACGGCGGCATTCATGCCCTGGGCGTCGCCGCCCGAGGTCAGGATGCCGATCTTGACCGGCTCGGTGCCCTCGGGCTGCTCGGGCGCAATGGGATCAGGGGCGGTCAGGGACTCGTCGGCGCTGCTCACCCCTCCATTCTTGCCCGGCGAGGGCAGCGCGGGGGAGGGCGGGGTGACAGTTGTCTTCGCGAGTTCACCCAGCCACCTGCTGCCGGCGCGACAAGTACGGCGGGGGCGGCACCCCGACGGTGGTCATCGTCTGCCTGCTTGGAATACTGGCCCGACGGGAGAGGAGCACCGATGGGCGGACGCTGGACCAAGGTCGTGGTGGTCGTGCTGGGCATCGCCCTGCTGGCCACCTTCGGGCTGAGCGCCCTGGGCGGACAGGTGGCGCAGACGGCTGACCGGACCGACGTGACGCCGCTGCTGCGCACTTATGACGCCAACTCGGCGCAGTACTGGAACACCGGCAGCTGTGACGATCCGGTGGTGGCGCAGACCCTCAAGGCCTCCCGCGAGGCCTTCGACGGGTACGCCCTGGGCGCGGTGCGGGTCGTCTCCACCGAGCAGGAGACCAGCACCGACGACGGACGGATCCGGGTGAGGGCCGAGGTCCGCACCAGCTGGACGGTCTCGGACGGCAGCGCCAGCAAGGACGGCGGCTCGGTGGACGTGCACCAGCTGGTCTTCGACCAGGGAACCGGCCGGCTGGTCTCCGACGACTTCGTTCAGTAGGAGGGCCCAGACCGGGCGCGGAACTCCGCGATCATCTGTTCGCGCTGCTCGATGGCGCTGAGCACCACCGGCCGGGGGTCCAGCTCGGTGGGCTCCCGGTCCCACTCCACCACCAACAGCTTCTGCTCGGCGCGGGTCTTGGCGCCGGCGAGGCTGTCGGACGACTCCCAGCTGGGCCAGAAGCCCTCCTCCAGCGGGCGGAGCTGGACGTAGAACCACCGGCCCCCGGGCGTCTGCTGGGCCTGCTCGCCCATCTCAACGCCGCCCTCACTGGCGGCCACCTCGTACCAGAAGTCGTAGTCGGCCTCGACGATCAGCACCGGCAGCCAGACCTCGGGCGCATACCGCCAGGCTCCCTGCGCCACCTGCCTCACCACGCTCATGGTTCGAGTCTGGCAGTGCTGGAGGTCGCGCGCAGGACTTTCTGCCCCTCATCAGGGTTGCCGGGAGCGTGCTCAGGGCTGGGGCGAGGACTCGCGGCCCCAGTCCACCGCCACCTTCTGCTCGACGGCCTGGCGCGCCTCGGCCAGGCTCGAGAAGCCAGGGCTGGCCGGCCAGAAGCCCTTCTTCTCCAGGGCGCGCAGCGCGTAGTAGTAGACCCGGCCCTCGGCGTTCAGCCGGGCCTCGCCGTGGCCCAGTTCGGCCCAGACGTCGCGGTCGCTCTCCAGCACCAGGGCCGGCAGCCAGACGCCCGGTGCGTACTCCCAGGCGCCCTGCGCCACCACGGTCACGTCCATGCCCCGATCCTGTCAGACCCGCCGTTCCACGTGGAACGGCCGGGCCCGCGGGGTGGGGGGGGGTGGCTCAGGCGCCGGCGCCCAGCACCTCGTCGACGAAGCACCAGCGCCAGTCCTCGCCGGGCTCGATGGATCGCATCACGGGATGGCCGGTCTCCTCGAAGTGGCGGGTGGAGTGGCGACCCACCGAGGAGTCGCAGCAGCCCACGTGTCCGCAGGTCAGGCAGAGCCGCAGGTGCACCGGGTCGGTGCCCTCCTCGCGACAGCCGGCGCAGTAGCCGGCCGTGCTCGGCTCCACCGCGCAGGGTGCCTGCGCCAGGTGCTCGCAGGGCTCGTCGGGCAGGTTGGGGCGCAGCGGGCTGTCGCGCAGCCTCTCGGCGGCCTCGGTGAAGCGCAGGATGCTCGCCTCCTCGGCGTCGAGTGCCGCGAGCACCCGGCTGAGCACCTCGTGCTCGGCCCGCCCGCTGTCGCGCATCGTCAGCACCTCGGCGCGCTCGCCCGCGATCGCCGCACCGCGGAGCCGTCGCCAGCTCTCGCTGGGCGTCTCCACGTCCGCCTCGGAGCGGCCCAGCCGCTCCCAGACCGAGTTGATGCGTCGCTCGCCCTGCTCCTGCAGCCGGGCCAGGGTGTCCTCGTCGCCGGGGCGGGCCGCCGCCACGGCCGCCCGGTGACCCGCCGCGACGGCGTGCTGGTAGATGGTGGCCTCCTGCAGGGTGTCCTCGCGGGGGTCAGGACCGTGGACGCCGGCCCGCCGCGCCAGCGCCGGCAGGGTGAGCCCCTGGATCAGCAGCGTGCCCAGGGTGACGGCCAGCGCCACCAGGATCAGCACCGAACGGTAGGGGGTCTCGGTGGGCAGGGTGAGCGCCGCCGCCAGTGTCACCACGCCGCGCATGCCCGCCCAGGAGGTGATCAGGCTCTCGCGCGCCGGGGTGGTGGACTGGGTGGGACCGATGTGCACCAGGATCCGGGTGGCGAAGATCCACACCACCCGCAGCACCATCACGGTCAGCAGCACGGCCAGGCAGAGGCCCACCACCTGCTGCCAGCCCAGGTCGCTGCCGCGGGCGTCGTCGACGATGTGGCGCACCTGCAGCCCGATCAGCAGGAAGACCGAGTTCTCCAGCAGGAACTGGATGGTGCTCCAGTTGACCCGCTGGGTGAGCCGGGTCTGGCCCGACTGGATGGTGGGCGACCGGTCACCCAGCACCAGACCTGCCACCACCACGGCCAGCACGCCCGAGCCGTGCAGCTCCTCGGCGGGCACATAGGCGGCGAAGGGGGCCAGCAGGCTGAGCGCGGTGGAGGTCAGCGGGTCGTCGAGCAGCTTGAAGCACAGCCCGATCACCTTGGCCACCAACAGGCCCACGACCACGGCCACCACCACGGCGAGCACGAAGTCGCGCAGCACGTGCGGCACCACCACGGCGGTGCCCATGGCGGCGATCGCGGTACGCAGCGTGACCAGGGCGGTGGCGTCGTTGACCAGGCTCTCCCCCTCCAGCACGGTCACCACGCGACGGGGCAGGCCGATGGAGCGGGCCACGGCGGTGGCGGCCACTGCATCCGGCGGGGCCACGACGGCGCCGATCGCCATGGCGGCGGGCCAGCCGATCCCCAGCATGGCGTTCACCACCGCGGCCACGCCCACGGCGGTGAAGAGCACCAGGCCGATGGACAGCCAGCCGATGGCCGAGATGTTGCGGCGGAAGTCCACCAGGGAGGTGTTGACCGCGGAGGCGTAGAGCAGCGGGGGTAGGGCGCCCACGATGATCAGCTCGGGCGACAGGTGCGGCTCGTGGATGAAGGGCAGGTAGCTGCCCAGCAGGCCCACCAGGATCAGGGCCAGCGGTGCGTTGACGTTGAGGCGTCGCGACAGGGTGGCGACGGCCAGCACCGTGAGGAGGAAGGCGGTGAGGCCGAGCACGAGATGTTCCATGCCGGGCATTGTGTCAGCCGCTGGCTGTGCCCCTGCTGGCGTCCGCGGGGCCGGACGTCCTCCCGGACGGCCGCGGCCGAGACAGCCTCGGCCGCGCCCGGTGCAGGGCCTGGAGCAGGGCTTGGGACGGCTGACTAGCGTGGGGGCAACCGAGGAGAGGAACAGGCGATGGAGCAGGAATCCGACCCCGGCGCGGAAGACCGCGTCTTCACCGACCCCACCGAGGGCCAGGTGGAGCAGTCGGCGCAACGACGCCGGGCCGGCACCGACCAGGGCACGGCCACCGAGGTGGCCGAGATCACGGGCCGCTCCACCACCCGGGGCGGGCGGCCGGGCGCCACCACGGTGCTCGACGTGGACACCGCCAAGATCGTCGCCTTCGAGTTCGAGACCGGCGACGAACTGCGTGAGCACGCCGCCCACCACCCGGTGCTGATCCAGGTGCTGCGTGGCCGGGTGGACTTCGAGCTGCCGGACCGGACCGTGCACCTGGTGCCTGGCCAGGTGCTGCACCTCACCCCGATGCTGCGCCATGCCGTCACGGCCCTGGAGCCCACCACGCTGACCGTGACCATGCTGCTGCCGCACTGACGGCGGCCCGCGGTGCGGCCTCGCGGTGGGCCGGCCGGGCCGGGTGTCCGGAGCCCTCAGACGCGCACCCGCAGCGCGGCCGGCTCCACGCGGAAGTCCATCCGCGAGCACTCGCCCACGGCGTCGCCGTCGAGCTGCACCAGCGCCGGGCGCTTCGAGACCACCGTGAAGCGCCGCCCCGCCTGGTGCAGCACCGAGGGGTGTCCGCCCCGACGCCGGGTGAGGATCATCCACAGCGCCGCCGTCCAGCCCAGCAGGCCGTGGGGCGCGAAGACCAGCAGGTCCAGCTGGTCATCGTCGACGGCGGCCTGCGGCATCAGCATCACGCCGCCCTGCACCTGGCCGCAGTTGCCCACCAGGACGCTACGGGCGTGCTGGCGCCAGCTGCCGGTCGCACTGGTGATCCGCACGTGCAGCCCCTTCGTGGCTACCCGCCGCAGGCCGGACAAGCCATAGGCCAGCCAGCCGATCCGCGCCTTGGTGGCCTCCGAGGCTCCGGCCATGGTCTCCGCGTCCAGGCCCATGCCGCTCATCACCAGGAAGATCTCCTCCGGCTGCGCGTCCAGCCGGACCCATCCCACGTCCACCGCCCGGTCGCTGCCCTCCAGCGCGGCGACGAAGGCCTCGTCCAGCGAGCTGGTGGGCAGGCCCAGGTTCAGCGCCAGCAGGTTGCCGGTGCCGCCGGGCAACAGGCCCAGGCTCGCCCGGCTGCCCAGCAGGCCGTGCGCAACCGAGCGCACCGTCCCGTCGCCGCCCAGGGCGCAGACCAGGCCGGCGCCCTGCTCCAGGGCCTGCCGGGTCTGTCCCCGGCCGGGGTCCTCGGCGCTGGTCTCCAGCCACAGCAGCCGGTGGTCGTGCTCGCTCGCCGTCCTGGACAGGGCCGCGCGCACCGCCTCGACATCATCCAGCTTGGTGGGGTTCGCCACCACGGCCACGGTCTGCATGGACAAACGGTAGTGCTGCCGCAACCCCGCCCACCATGCCGTAGAGGGGGTGCCGTCAGCCGATCGGCAGCCTGACGACCCGGCCTCGCATGCCAGCCGGGCGAGCCGATGACCCGGCCTCGCACGCGAGCCGGGCGAGCCGATGACCCGGCCTCGCACGCGAGCCGGGCGAGCCGATGACCCGGCCTCGCACGCGAGCCGGGCAGGAGCAAGAATGGCGCCATGACCGAAGCGTTGCAGCCCTCACCGGCACAGCTGTGGGACCAGTTGCGCGACCACGACCGCAGCGACCACGACCTGCGCGCCTGGGTGGCCGAACGGGTGCGGCGGCTGGAGGCCGACGCGCAGCGCTCGGCCGACACCCACCTGCTCAAGATGGACCTCCCCTCGGCCTGGGGCATCGACCTCTACGTCAAGGACGAGTCCACCCACACCACCGGCAGCCTGAAGCACCGGCTGGCCCGATCCCTGTTCACCTACGCCCTGGTCAACGGCTGGCTGCGCCCCGGCACCCTGGTGGTGGAGGCCTCCTCCGGCTCGACGGCGGTCAGCGAGGCGCACTTCGCCCGGATGCTGGACCTGCCCTTCGTCGCGGTACTGCCCCGGGGGACCAGCCAGGAGAAGATCCGGCTGATCGAGGCCGAGGGCGGGCGGGTGCACTTCGTGGAGCGCGCCAGCCAGATGTGCACCGAGAGCCGACGCCTGGCGGCCGAGCACGGCGGACACTTCCTGGACCAGTTCACCTACGCGGAGCGGGCCACGGACTGGCGCGGCAACAACAACATCGCGCAGTCGATCTTCCAGCAGATGGCCTTCGAGCCGCACCCGGTGCCGGCCTGGATCGTGGTGGGTGCGGGCACCGGCGGCAGCTCGGCCACCCTGGGCCGCTCATTGCGCTACCACAAGTTCAGCACCCGGCTGTGCGTGGCCGACGTCGAGGGTTCTGCCTTCTACGAGGCCTGGAGCACCGATGACCCGCAGGTCGACACCGGCCGCTCCTCTCGGATCGAGGGGATCGGACGACCTCGGCTGGAACCCAGCTTCGTGGGCAGCGTGGTGGACCGGATGATCAGCGTCCCCGACGAGGCATCTGTGGCGGGCTGCCGTTTCGGTTCGGCCCGGCTGGGCCGCCGGGTGGGGGCCTCCACCGGCACGAACCTGGTGGCCGTGGCCCGGCTGGTCACCGAGATGCGCCAGCGCGGCGAGCAGGGCAGCATCGTCACCCTGCTCTGCGACGCCGGGGAGCGCTATGCCAACACCTACTTCGACGACGACTGGGTGGCCGCGCAGGGCTGGCAGGTGGCGGGCTGGGTGGCCGCCCTGGAGGCAGCGCTGCCCCCGGCCTGAACCAGTCGGGACACGAAGGACCCCCGCACCGGTTGGTGCGGGGGTCCTGTCGTGCTGCCGTCCGGGCGGTGAGCCCGGGGGGCGATCACTTCTTGAGCTGGTCCTTCGACTGCTGGGCCTGGCCCTGGACGGTGTCCTTGGCCTGCTTGGCTTCGCCCTGGACGGTGTCCTTGGCCTGCTCGGCCTGCACCTTGACCTCTTCCTTGGCGAACTCGGCCTGGCCGGCCACCTCGTCCTTGGACAGCAGGGCCTGGCCCTGCACCTCGTCCTTGGCGTCCTTCGCGGTCTCGGTGACCACCTCGCGCTGCAGGTCGGCCTCGGCCTTGACGTTGTCGACCGCGGCGGCGGCGGTCTGCTTCACGCTCTCGGCGGCCTGGGTGGCCGGCTCGCGCAGGGCGCCAGCGGCCTCCTTGGCCACGTCCTGGGCCTGCTCGAGGTAGGGCTGCGCCTGGTCCTTGAGGTTGGACACGGCGCGCTTCTCGGCATCGCTGGCCGGCATCAGGCTGGACACCAGGGCGCCCAGGCCGAAGGCGGCCAGGCCGGCGGCCAGCGGGTTGCCGCGGGTGCGGCGCTTCACGGCGTGCGGGGCCTCGGCGACACCCTGACGGGCGGCGTCGACCTGCTCGCCGACGAAGCCACGGGCCTCGTCAGCCGCACCGGCCACGCGGTCACGGGCCTGCTCCGCGGTGCCGCGGGCATCGCCCACCAGGCCGTCGTCACGGAAGTCGTCCTCGCTGCCGAAGACCTTCTCCTTCAGGCCGGTCACCTTCTCACCCACCTGCTCCTTGACGGAGTCCACCTGGTTCTGCACGACGTTCTTCGGGTTGGCCTGGTCGGCCAGGGCATTGACGTCTTCGCTCAGCTGGGCACGGGTGCGCTCGATGTCGGCGCGGATCTTCTCGGGGTCGTTGCTCATCGGTTCTTCTCCTCATTGCCCTTGACGGCGTTCGGGATCTTGCTGACGGTCTCGGTGGTCTTCGGCATGCCGTTGACCTTCTGGAGTGCGGACTTGCCGGCGGAGGCCAGCACTGCGGCGACGATGCCCCACAGCACGGCCATGATCAGGCCGGCCCAGCCCAGGGCGGGATGGTCGTGGTTGCCGATCAGGATGGCCAGCGTCCACCACAGGCCCAGTGAGATGAAGAGCAGGGCCAGGTGGGCGGTGAGCGCAGCGCCCACCAGCATGCCGATGCCCTTGCCGGCGCGCTGGGCGCTCTGGGTGGCCTCGGCCTTCGCCAGATCCAGCTCTTGGCTCACCAGGGTGCTGAAGTTCTGGCTCAGGTCGGAGACGATCTCTGCGATGGAGCGCTCGTCCTCGGGGCCGCCGACGCGGCCGGTGACCGGCTCGTTGGGGGTGTGGCTCATCGGGCAGCACCACCGTTGTCGGGACGGCCCTGGGTCTGGCCGGGGACCTCGGTGGTGGTGTGCACGTAGCCCTCGGTCACGCGGGTGCCCTCGGGGGTGAACTCACCGGCATGGCCCGTGCCGGGCTGCGGGGTGTAGTTGGCCGGGTAGCCGGTCTCGTGGCCGCGACGCGGCTGGGCCACCTGCTGGCCGGTGGTGGCGTACTGGCCGGTCGGCGCGTACTGGCCACCGTTGTACTGCCCGGTGGCGTACTGGCCGGTGGGCACGTAGTCGGTGGGGTAGGTGAGCGGGTCCTGGCCGGCAATGCGATGCGGCTGCGACTCGTCGCGGGTGATCTCGCGGGTGCCACGGGCGACGCGGCCGGCGAGCATGCCGGCGCCGGCGGCCAGCGCGAGGAAGGCGACGGGGCGGCGGGCCGCGAAGCGACGGACCTCCACCAGCACGTCCTCGGGCTCGTGCCCCTGCAGCCAGCGGGTGAGGTTCTCGCCGCGGGAGGCGAGCTCACCGGCGAACTGGGCGACCGGGCCGTTGGTGGTCTCGCCGCGGGTGATGCGGCCCAGCTCGTCGGTCAGGCCGGCGAGCGTGCCGGTCAGGGCCTGCTGGCCCTCGGCGGCGCGGCTTCGCACCTCGGTGCGGGTGGTGTCCACCAGGGTGCGGATCTGGTCCACGGCCTCGGTGGCCACCTGCTGGGCCTCGGCCTTGGCGGTGCCACCCAGCTCGGCGGCCGCCTCGACGGTGGTCTCCTTGACGGCCTGGGCCTGGTCAGCGGCGGTCTGCTTCACCTGCTGGGCCTCGGCGGCCACGGTGTCCTTGACCTGGCCGGCCTGCTGCGCGGCGGTGTCCTTGACCTGGCCGGCCTGCTGGGCCGCGGTGTCCTTGACCTGCCCGGCCTGCTGGCTGGCGGTGTCCTTGACGGCGGCGGCCTCCTGCTTGCCGGTGCCGGCCAGCTTGTCGGCCTGCTGCTTGGCGGCCTCGGTACGGTTGTCCTGGTTCGAAGCGGTGCTGCGCTTCTCGTTGTTGGGCTGCGTCACGGGGTACTCCTCGATCTGCCGGTTGGTGACCGGGCATGTCCTGTCTGCCCCTCCACCTTCTCGATTGTCTCTCCTGCAGGAACAGCGAATTCACCGGCAGCGGAATCGAATGGCCCAATCCCACCCCTGCGGCTGTACCCCTAGGGCTAGGTCAGGTGTCCAGGTGAGGGAGGGCGTCGATCGGGTCCAGCTCGAAGCCCGACCGGCCAGCGGTTCGGGACAGGTTGCGCGCCAGCGGGATCTGGTGGGAGGCGCTCTCCAGGATGTGCATCAGGTAGCCCCCGGTGTTCGGGAAGACCACCAGGTCGCCGACGGCCACCCCCTCGGGGAAGGCCATCCGGCGCAGCGTCAGCAGTTCCGCCTCGATGCAGTAGGCGCCCACCAGGTAGGCCTCCACCGGCTCCGACGGCTCCCCGGCCGAGCCGGGCCGCAGCAGCAGCGGGTCCACCATGAAGTCGTCGGAGGTGGAACGGCACTGGGTGCGGTTCATCTCCAGACCCACCAGATGGGTGCCGTCGGAGGCCTGTTTGCGGAAGCAGACCCGCGCCAGTGTCATGCCGCAGCCGTCGAGCATGGCGCGGCCGGGCTCGCAGCGCAGCTCCAGGCCGCGGGCCACGAACTCCTCCGCCACCGTCGAGGTGCCGCAGGGCGAGGCCAGCAGTCCGGCCAGCCAGGCCCCGCGCACCGGGCTCTGGTGGTAGGGGTAGACCGTCTCCAGCCGATGGCCCCGCCAGGTGATCGGGTGGCCGGCGTCCAGTGCCTCGCGATGGGCCTGCCAGAAGGCCTCCCACTGCTGCGCGTCGTCCAGGTAGCTCATCGGCAGCCCGCCACCGATGTCGATGAAGTCGGCCCGGTGCCCGGCCTCGCGCAGGGCGTCCACCAGGGCCAGTGCCGGCTCCAGCATTCGCACCCGGTCCGCGGCGGCATAGCCGTGCAGGTGGAAGTGCACGCCGGCCACGTCGACCGCCTCGGTCGTGGCCAGCCAGGCGAGCCAGTCGGCCGGCAGCAGCCCGAAGCGCGAGGGCGGCAGGCCGGTGCCGGGCGCGGGGCAGATCCGCAGCGCCACGCGGGCCCGCACGCCCCGCTCGCTCGCCAGCGCGGCCAGTTCCCCGGCCTCGTCGAGGTTGTCCAGGGCCACCAGCACGTCGCGCTCCAGGCACAGCTGCAGCAGCCGGGTGGGCTTGACGGCCGCGGTGAGCACCAGCCGGTCGTGCGGCAGGCCGCGGCCCAGCACCTGGCGCAGCTCGCGCTCACTGCCCACGTCGACGCCCAGCCCCAGCCGGTGGGCCTCGTCCACCACGGCCAGCGCCTTGTTGGCCTTGCGCGCCACCTGCACCAGCAGCGGCACCCCGGCCCGCGCGGCCTGCTCGTGGAGCTCGCCGGCGTGGGCGGCCAACGGCGTGGTGTCCACCAGGTTCAGCGGGGAGCCGTGCTCGGCCAGCAGCGCGGCGCAGGCGTCGGGATCGGCCAGCAGGCTGTCCATCCACGGCTCTCGACGTGCGGTGAGCGGGCTGATGCCGCGCATGCCGACGGTCATCGGGCCTCCTCGGGTCGGGTGGCGTCCACCAGGCGGGTGGCCCACTGCTCGATCTCGTCGTGCAGGCCGTGGGAGAGGGTGTCGTGGCCGATCACCACGTCCTCCACCAGCCGTCCGACGGCGCTCAGTCCGGGCGTGGGCCGCCCGGAGGCGTCCAGGCACTGGGCGCGGGGGGTGACGTCCAGGCCGCGCAGCCCCGGCGCGGTGCGGGCCAGGCCGTCAGCCACCAGCCGGTCCACCAGCTGGTTGCGGGCGGTGGCGGCCCCGGGCGGGCTGAGCACGGCGTCCACCAGCACGTCGGGCGGGCCGTCACCGTCGGGCAGACCCTCGATCCGGTCGGTCACCCGGACGCCCGCCTCCAGCCAGGACAGGTCCACCTCGCCCCGCTGGCACAGCCCGGCCAGCCGGATGGCCTGGGACAGGGTGGGCCCGAAGGCGAACTTCTCCAGTACGGCCGCGGTGGCCAGGAAACGCTGCCAGGCCTCCGGGTCGGGTCTGCCGTGGGCCAGCCGGCGCACCACGGCCGGGTAGAGCGCCTGCCAGGCCCGACCCAGCATCGCGGCCGGTCCGGCGGGTGCGGCGCACTCCGCGACGGCGATCGAGACATGCAACTGGCGTACGGCGCGCCCGGGCCCGTCCAGCTCCGGCTCGCAGCCCCGGGCCAGCGTCACCGCCACCCGCTCCGCGGCGCTGCCGGCGGGCTCGCCGGCCAGCACCAGCATCTGGGTGGCCACGAGCCGAACCGCGTCCAGCGCACCGTCCGGGTCGGCCGGCAGGGTCTCGGAGAAGGCCTTGACCAGCTCCTGCTCGTCGGGCAACAGGTGCAGCGCGGTGGCCGGCTTGGAGGCCATCAGCATCCCGGTGCGCGCCAGCGGCCTGATCACCGAGGGGCGCTCGGCGGGAGCCCTGCCCTCGGTGAGGGCCAGGGCCACGTCGATGAAGGTGAGCGAGGCGCCGCGGAGGGCCACCACGCTGCCCGGGGGCACCGCCTCGAGCGAGAGCATCGTCTCGACCGGGTAGACGCCCGGCACCAGGCGCACCCGGGGATCGGCCCAGCGGTGGGCGAGCGCCAGGTCATGGTCGGGGGCGTGGCCGGTGGCCAGCAGCACCTCGTCGACCACCTGCGGCACCTCGGCCCCCACCAGCCAACCCTGGCCCGCCTGGTGGGAGAGGTAGTCGACGCGCGAGACGTGCGGCCGGACCGCGATCCCGGGGGCGGCGCGGCGCACCATCTCGTCGAGGGCCTCGGCCAGGTAGAGCCCCACCAGCCGACGCGGCACGTCGCCGTCGGGGGAGATGCCCCGCTCGCGCAGCCAGTCCACCAGGGGTGGCGCGGGCGGCTGGTGGACGATGCGCGGGTGGACGTTCAGGCGCAGGAAGTCGGGCTGGTCGACGCGGTAGGCGGCTCCGGCGCCCGGTGGGGAGGGGTCGTAGGAGTGCACCTCCAGCGGCTCACCGCCCGGCCAGCGGGAGAGCAGCTCACCCAGGGCCTGGATGCCGCGCGGGCCCTGCCCGATGATCGCGACCCTCATGCGCCGCCCGCCCGCGGCAGCTCGGCCACCAGCGCGTCCAGGGCAGGACGGTCGAGCCCGAGCTGCTCGTGCACCCAGGAGTCGTCGTAGACCGTCGGAAGATAGGCCATGCCACCATCGTGCAGCACGACGGCGACCTGCGCCCCCGCGTCCAGCTCCGGCAGCAGCGCTCCGAGCGCCCAGACCACCCCGCCGGCGGAGGCGCCGGCCAGGATGCCCTCGCGGGCGGCGAGCGCGCGGCAGCCCGCCACGCACTGCGCGTCCGAGACCCGCACCACGCGATCGGGCTGCACCTGCCCGGACAGCCTGGTCACCAGGCCTGCGCCCATGCCGGGCAACAGCCGGGGCCCGGCGGTGCCGTCGAACAGGACGCTGCCCTGGGCGTCGACCGCCACCAGCGTGGTGTCCATCTCGTGCTCGCGCAGGTAGGCCTGGCAGCCGCCGATGGTGCCGGTGGTGGAGGTGGCCACCAGCAGCACGTCGATGTCCTGGTCCAGGGCCTGCGCCAGCTCGGTCATGGTGCCGTCACGGTGGGCGCGGGGATTGGCGGGGTTGGCGTACTGGTCCAGGCTGATCGCGCCGTCGATGGTGGTCAGCAGCTTGCGGACCCGGGCATGGCGGGCGGTGAGCAGGTCACCGGTGACGGGGTCGGGCTCGCTCACCAGGCTGATCTCGCCGCCCAGCGCCTGGATGGTCTGGACCGTGGAGCGGTTGGCGCGGCTGTCCACGACGCAGACGAAGTGCACGCCGGCGATGGTGCAGGCCCGGGCCAGGGCAACGCCGAGGTTGCCCGAGCTGGACTCCACCACCGTGCCGCCGGGGCGCAGCCGGCCGGTGGCCAGCGCGTCGTCCAGCATCCCCTGGGCGGAGCGGTCCTTGGCGCTGCCACCGGGGTTGAGCGCCTCCAGCTTGGCGAACAGGCTCACGTCGCTCCGGTCGAAGAGCCTCGTCAGAGCGATGACGGGGGTGTTGCCGATGGCATCGGAGAGGGACGGATGGACCCGGGCAGAACTGGACACCCTTGCGACGCTACGCGCCGCTCCCGGCCCGCAGCACCCCCGCTGGTGTGGACGTGGAGGGGTCTCCACGTCGGCCGGATGGTGCCGCAGGGGGGCGAGGGCGAGGTGCTTGGTGGAGCGGGCGAGGGGGCTGGTGGCGCACACGAGGTGTGCAGGGACGTGTGCATGCCCATTTCCGCGGCGCACCCGTACCCGCCCTGCGTCCTCACCCGAACCGGGTCTGGCCGCCTCCTGGCTGGGCTGGCCGACTCCGCAGACTTGCATCGACGAATTGTTCTAGATACTATTTCGATATAACGATGACCTACCGAGATGAGCTGTGCAGAACCCGGCGGTCCGGGCCCGACGAGCGGGCGAGGTCATCACGACAGCTTTCAAGGAGCACACCATGAAGAACCACCACGATTTCGAGAACGTCGAACAGCGACGAGCCGACCGCAGCGGTCGACGTGGACACCAGGACGGCTGGCCCCGCCGGGGCGGTCGTCATGCCGGCCAGGGCGGCCAGCGCCCCGGCGGTGAGGGTTGGGGCGGTGACCGTCACGGCGGTCATCCCTTCGACGAGGGCCACGGGGGCTTCCCCGATGGTCGCGAGGATCGCCGTGACGAGCGTCGCGGCGAGGGTCGGGAGCAGCGCCGGGGCCGCGGACGCGGCCACCACGGTGGGCCCGGCTTCGGTGCCGAGGGCATGGGCCCCGGCTTCGGCGGCCCGATGGGCGGGCTGGACCTGGGCCCGATGGGCGAGGGGCGTGGCCCGCGGGGCGGCCGCGGCGGACGCCGTGGCCCCGGTCGCGGTCGTCGCGGCGACGTGCGCAATGCCGTGCTGGCCCTGCTCGCCGAGCAGGAGCTGAACGGCTACGGCATGATCAGCCAGATCGCGGAGAAGTCCAACGGGCTGTGGCGTCCCAGCGCGGGCTCCATCTACCCGGCCCTGGGGCTGCTGGAGGACGAAGGCCTGATCGAGCCCTCCGAGGCCGAGGGCAAGAAGGTCTTCCGCCTCACCGAGGCCGGTCGCCAGCACGTCGAGGAGCATGCCGAGCAGATCGGCAAGCCCTGGGAGAAGGTCGCCGAGCCGCACCGCGGCTTCCTGGACGTGCGCGGTGACATGCACCAGCTCGGCATGGCCGTGCAGCAGGTGGTCGTCACCGGCGATGCCGACCAGGTGGAGGCCGCCCGCAAGATCCTGGAGAAGGCCCGCAAGGACGTCTACCGGCTGCTGGCCGGCGACGCGGAGG
Organism: Luteococcus peritonei; assembly: GCF_039526385.1. Lineage (NCBI taxonomy): Bacteria > Bacillati > Actinomycetota > Actinomycetes > Propionibacteriales > Propionibacteriaceae > Luteococcus > Luteococcus peritonei. The sequence continues at coordinate 65,305 of NZ_BAAAIX010000009.1, forward strand.
CCTGAGATTGCCGCGTTCGACGCGAGCCATCACACAGCACGAGGCGCCCCTGTCGCAGGACGGGGGCGCCTCGCCATGTCTGCAAGGGCCGCGCCTGGTGTGGCGGGCTCAGTCCCCGGCGGCGCGCTCGATGATCCGGCGCGCCTCGCGCGGGCGCAGCTCGTGCTCGTCCAGTTCCGAGACCGGCACCCAGACCGGTTCGTAGCCGTTCTCCGCTCCGGCCCGCGCACGCTCCGGCCCATCGCCCAGCCGCACCCGGCCGCCGGTGCGGCGCACCCGGAAGAAGAACTGGGTGCGGCCCTCGTCGCGGAAGTCGTCCAGCAGCTCACCCACCTCGACGGTGAGGTTGACCTCCTCCAGCACCTCGCGACGGCACGCCTGCTCCGGACTCTCGCCCGGCTCCACCTTGCCGCCGGGCACCACCAGGTAGTCCTCACCCGGCTTGGTGCGGCGGATCAGCAGCACCCTGCCCTCGTCCAGCAGCACCGCCGCGGCGCGGTCCGGACGGTCCTCGCGCTTCTCGCGGCTCACGGGGCGAGCCGGTCGCGCTGCCAGGCGCCGTCGACGAGCTGGTAGCGCAGCCGGTCGTGCAGCCGGCTCGGTCGCCCCTGCCAGAACTCGACGCGATCGGGCACCAGGCGGAAACCGCCCCAGTGCGCCGGACGCGGCACCTCGTCGCCGAAGCGCTCCGCCGCGGCCCGCTCATTGGCCTCGAGCACCTCGCGACCGGCGATCACCTGGCTCTGCGGCGAGGCCCAGGCCCCGATCCGGGAGGCCACCGGGCGGGAGGCGAAGTACTCGTCGGAGACGGCGGCCTCCACCTGCTCCACCCGGCCCTCGATGCGCACCTGGCGGTCCAGCTCGCGCCAGTGGAAGAGCAGTGCGGCGAACGGGTCACCGGCCAGTTCGCGGCCCTTGCGGGAGTCGTAGTTGGTGAAGAAGACCACGCCGTCGGCGTCGAACTGCTTGACCAGCACGATCCGCGCCGACGGGCGGCCGTCGGCCCCCACCGTGGCCAGGGTCATCGCATTGGCGTCGACCACCTGGCTCTCGGTGGCCTGCGTGAACCACCGGTCGAAGAGCTCGAGCGGCTCTGCCGGGGCGGCCGACTCCTCCAGCGGGCCGGCCATGTAGTCGCGACGCATGTCTCGGATGTCCATGAGCCGATCCTAGGACCGTGCCTCGTGGCGGAGCTGGGCAGGGGAGTGGCGCCCGAACCGGGCTGAGGGGTCGCCGCCGGCTCACATGCCCAGCATCCACTTCAGGGTGCGGGCATTGCGCACCGCATTCCCGTCGCCGTCGTTGTTGAAGTAGGCGTGCACCGAACGGCTCTGCCAGGTCCACTCCCGGATCCGGTCGGCCCACCAGCCCAGCGACTCGTCGGAATAGCTGCCGCCGTAGAGCCAGTGCTCGTCGGGCCCGTGCAGCCGCAGGTAGACCAGCTGGTGGGTGGCGCGCAGCACGCACGGCAGGCCGGCGCCGCTGGTCACCACGTGCACCGCGCCGCGTCGCTCCAGCAGCCCGTAGACCTCCTCGCAGTTCCACGAGGCGTGGCGGAACTCCACCGCAGCGGTGATCCACGGCGGCAGCCCCGCCAGGAACCAGTCCAGCCGTGCGTCGTCGCGCTCCAGCGTGGGCGGCAGCTGCACCAGCAGGGTGCCGCGCCGATCGCCCAGCGCGTGCATCCCCGCCTCGATCCGGCCGGTCCAGGTCTCCGGGGCGAAGAGCCGCTTGGCGTGGCTGAGCCCCCGCGGTGCCTTCACCGTCATCAGGAAACCCGGCGGCAGCCGGCGGTGCCAGGAGGCGAAGGAGGCCTCTCGGGGCCAGCGGTAGAAGGAGGCGTTCAGCTCCACGGTGTCGAACTCGGCGCAGTAGGCCGCCAACCGCTCCCGGGCGGGCAGTCCGGGCCGGTAGAGCACGTGCTCCCAGTGGTCATAGCTCCACCCCGACGTGCCGATCCGGACCTCCACCATGGCCACCACGCTGCCACCTCGCCCGGCACGGCGCACAGGGCCGCCAGTGATTCGTCGGCGGGCTTTCCCCTGATGGCTGAACTTGCCGCAGGCATTGGCATCGAGGCCACAGCGGTTGAGAGGCTCGAGACATGCTCGAGAGCGTTGCGAAGACCGCGGAGGGCCAGCGGCTGGCCACCTCCTCCTCCCAGGACTCGGCCTGGCGCCGCTGGGGTCCCTACCTGAGCGCCCGGCAGTGGGGCACCGTCCGCGAGGACTACAGCGCCGACGGCGACGCCTGGAATGCCTTCGGTTTCGACCAGGCGCACACCCGGGGCTACCGCTGGGGCGAGGACGGCATCGCCGGCCTGACCGATCGCTACGGCTTCCTCAACCTGGCCGTCGCGCTGTGGAACACCCACGACGACCGGCTCAAGGAGCGCTGGTTCGGCCTCACCGGACCGGAGGGCAACCACGGCGAGGACGTCAAGGAGTACTACTGGGCGCTGGACGCCACCCCCACCCACTCCTGGGCCCAGCACCTCTACCGCTACCCGCAGGCCGCCTTCCCCTACCAGCAGCTGCGCGAGGCCAACCGCGAGCGGGGCTACGACGTCGACGAGTTCGAGCTGGCCGACACCGGCGTGCTGGACGAGAACCGCTTCTTCGACGTGGTGACCACCCACGCCAAGGTGGACTCCGGCGACATCTGCATCACCTACTCCGCCACCAACCACGGCCCCGAGGCCGCGCCGCTGCACCTGGTGCCGCAGCTGTGGTTCCGCAACACCTGGGTCTGGGGCCGCGACAAGCGCCGTGCCTCGATGCAGCAGACCCAGACCGAGCAGGAGCGCAACTTCGTCCAGGTGGTGGCCGAGCACGCCTGGCTGAACCGCCACACCCTGTCCGCCGAGGGCGCCCCGCGGGTGCTCTGGTGCGACAACGAGACCGACGAGGTGGCCGCCTTCGGTGCCGCCGAGAACACCGCCCCCTTCCCGAAGTCGGCGGTGGACCGGGCGATCGTGCACGGCGACGACAGCCTGCTCAGCCCGGACCCGAACGGCACCAAGGTGGCCTTCGACTACTTCTTCGAGGCGGTCCAGCCCGGCGAGACCGTGACGGTGCGGCTGCGGCTGTCCGACGGCGACGGGCCCTCCGAGCCCTTCGGCCCGGACTTCCAGGCCACCCTGGACAAGCGCCGCGCCGAGGCCGACGAGTTCTACGCCGCGGTGATCCCCGCCGAGACCAACGAGGTGGACCGCCACATCGCCCGTCGCGCCTTCGCGGGCCTGAACTGGAACAAGCAGATCTACCGCTACAGCGTCACCGAATGGCTGGAGGGCGACCCGGCCGGGCCGGTGCCGCCGCCGGAGCGTCGCGAGCCCTGGGCCCGCAATGCCGGCTGGAGCCACCTGGACCTGGCCGACGTGATCTCCATGCCCGACGACTGGGAGTACCCCTGGTTCGCCACCTGGGACCTGGCCTTCCACTGCGTGGCGATCGCCCACATCGACCCGGCCTTCGCCAAGCAACAGCTGCTGCTGCTCTGCCGCGAGTGGGCCCAGCACCCCGACGGCCAGCTGCCCGCCTACGAGTGGAAGTTCAGCGACGTGAACCCGCCGGTGCACGCCTGGGCGGCCTGGCTGGTCTACGTCGCCGACGGGCGCACCGACACCGACTTCCTGACCCGGATCATGAGCAAGCTGCTGCTCAACTTCGGCTGGTGGGTCAACCGCAAGGACGAGGCCGGCAACGAGCTCTTCGAGGGCGGCTTCCTGGGCATGGACAACATCAGCGTCTTCGACCGCTCGAACCAGGTGCCCGACGGCCAGCGGCTGGAGCAGTCGGATGCCACCAGCTGGATCGCCTTCACCTGCCTGTGCATGCTGCGGATCGCGCAGGAGCTCGCGGTGACCCAGCCGGCCTGGGGCGATGCGGCCACCACCTTCCTGGAGCGCTTCCTGTCCATCACCCAGGCGGTGGAGAACTTCGGCGGCCGCCACGAGAGCCTGTGGAACGAGGCCGACGGCTTCTTCTACGACATCCTGGTGGACGACCAGGACGCGGTGACGCCGGTGACGGTCCGCTCGCTGGTGGGCTTCGTGCCGCTGCTGGCGGTGGCCAACTCGCCGCGGCAGCTGCCCGGCCGGGTGCCGGAGCTGCAGGAGCGGCGTGCCTGGCTCAAGCGCAACCGTCCCGAGATGATGCGCTACATGCTCACCGAGGCCGGCCAGGGCAAGGACGACCTCGGCGAGCTCACCCTCAGCCTGGTGGACCTGGACCGCTACCCGCGCCTGCTGGAGCGGCTCTTCGACGAGGACGAGTTCCTCGCGCCCTACGGCATCCGCTCCCTCTCGGCCGCCTACCGCGACGGGATGACCCTGCAGCTGGCCGGCCAGGACATGCACATCCGCTACACCCCCGGCTGGAGCGAGGACGGCATGTTCGGCGGCAACTCCAACTGGCGCGGCCCGATCTGGTTCCCGCTGAACACGCTGATCGCCGACGCCCTGCGCCACCGCGCCCTGGGCGTGGGCGGCGACAAGCTGCAGGTGGAGTTCCCCACCCGCTCGGGTCACCGGATCAGCCTGCTGGAGGCCGCCGAGCGGTTGGAGCAGCGGATGCTGGACCTCTTCCGTCCCGGCCCCGACGGCCGTCGCCCCGGCCAGCAGCGCGACATCCCCACCGGGCCGCTGTGGGACGAGCACCCCACCTTCAGTGAGTACTTCGACGGCGACGTGGGCACCGGCCTGGGCGCCTCCCACCAGACCGGCTGGACCGCGATGGTGGCCCACCTGATCTGCCGCCCGGCCAGCGACTCGAAGCGCCCGGCCGACCCGGACCAGCCCGCCGACCAGGCCGTGGCCTCGACGCCCGTGGCCCACGACCAGCCCACCGACGCCTCGCAGCACTGAGGCATCGCAGCACTGAGCGCCGACCCGGATCCGCCAGGGTCTGCGCCCCAGGGCCCCGTTCCGGACCCTGGCGGCGCGATCGTGGCGGATCCGGGTTGATCTGCCGCCGAGCCTGGACGGTCGGGGCGGATCAGGCGGGCAGTCGTCGCGCCCGCACGACCAGGTCGACGTGGTGGCCGGCGCCGTTCCCGCTGCTGACATGGCGGTCGCGGCGCTCCTCGCGCTCGAGCGTGAACTGCGGGTGCGCGCTCACCAGGGCAGCCACGTCGGCGGGCTGCAGGAAGGCCTCCGGGTCCCAGCCGCCGGCGCGGGCGTGCTCGGGGTCGATGTCGGCATGGTGCACGAAGAGCAGGGTGCCGCCCGGCGCCACCAGGTCCAGCAGCTTCTCCTCGGTGCTGCCGTCGGCGGTGCGGGCCAGCACCGGGTACTGACAGCTGACCAGGTCATAGGGGCCGTCCAGCAGGGCCTCGGCGAAGGGTGCGATCACGCCGCCCACCTGCTGCCCGCGCTCGCGCGCCGCGGCCAGGGTGCGGTGCACCGCATTGCCGGCGATGTCCAGGGCGGTGACCTCCCACCCGTGCTCAGCCAGCCAGACGGCATCGGCTCCCTCGCCGCAACCGACGTCCAGGGCCCGACCGGGCGTCATGCCGGTGACCTCGGCCACCAGGGCCCCGTTGGGGTTGCCGCTCCACACCGGCTCGTCGGCATAGCGGGCTTCCCAGCCGGCGGCGGAGTGCGGGTCGTGGACGGGTCCGGAGTGCTGGTGCTCGCTCATGCAGGCGAGGGTAGGCGATGGGCCGACGCCGCGTCCGCGAGTCCCGAGCGAGCCCTCAAGGGCGGGTGCAGACGAGGGCCGCCGGTTTGGTTTCGGCCGTTCTGCCTGAGAAACTGCTCAACGCAGCACTTCTCGGCATCGTCAGGAGGGGCCCGTGGCTCGCAGCGCAATCCGTGTCACCACGGCGATTGCCGCGCTCACCGCCGGCCTGTCCGCAGTGCTCCCGACGGCCGGGGCACTGCCCACCGAGCAGCCGACCAAGGCCGCGCGCGCCGCGACCACCGGCAACCCGGTCACCGGCATCCCCACGCCCTGCAGGGCCAACCACGCCTACCCCGAGGGCGCTACGCCCGCCGAGGTGCGACGCCAGCTGCAGGCCTTCAGCGGCATGAAGCTGGTGGGCGGCGGCTGGGATGCGGGTGCCAATGCCGGGATCGTGCGGATCGTCTGGGAGACCCTCGACGGGCTCAACTGCACCGACTACCTCGACGTGATCCGTCGCAACAACCCGAAGATCGATCTGAACGCCGCCCCCACCCGCAGCTGGGCCTGGGGCGACTGGGGCCTGACCCGCCCCGGGGCGCTCACCCTCGACTTCGCGAAGTGGCAGCAGGCCTACCAGGGCGGAGACAAGGGACGCCTGGTGCGGATCCTGGTGCACGAGCTGGGCCATGCCTACTCCCGTAGCCCGCAGGCGCAGGCCTCCTACAACGGCTTCAACCGGCTCTACGCGCGGGGCGGCAACTTCGGCCCCTATGCCTACAACCTGAACGAGAACTTTTCCGAGGTGATCGGCTACTACGTGGCCCGCTGCGCCAAGGACAATCCCTACCAGGACAAGAAGTTCGCGCCCTACTACCAGCACGTGAAGAGCACCGTCTTCAAGGGCAAGGAGTTCGGCCCGGCTCCCGGCGCGAAGCCGAACTGCTCGCTGGCCACCCCGGCGCCCGCCCGCACGACGCCGCAGGCGCCCGTCCGACTGCCCAAGGACGACCTCGAGCCGCAGCCCGACGTCGAGCGCTGAGGCCCTGCCGCCAGGTGCTGGTCGGGTCTTGGGTTGCCGCTCCCGCCGGGCCGTAGCACGTCCGTGGGCGGACTCGTGGCCCGGGCGGAGTACTGGCAGGCCCTGTCGGGCCGGCGTCGCGGCGCGCAACAATGGGGGACAGACAGATTCCTTTCCCTCAAGGAGAAGCACATGCCCGAGGTCCTCGCCTACGCGACCGACGACAAGAACTGCCAGTTCCACAAGACCACCATCACCCGCCGCGAGCCCGGACCCACCGAGGTCTTCTTCCAGGTGAAGTACGCCGGCATCTGCCACTCCGACATCCACACCGCCCGCGAGGAGTGGGGCCCGGTCAACTTCCCGCTGGTCCCCGGCCACGAGCTGGCCGGCATCGTCACCCAGGTGGGCTCCGAGGTCACCAAGTTCCAGGTGGGCGACAAGGTCGGCGTCGGCTGCTTCGTCGACTCCTGCGGCGAGTGCGAGTACTGCCAGCAGGGTGAGGAGCAGTTCTGCACCTCCACCGAGAAGCCCGTCGTCATGACCTACGCCTCCACCGGCCGCGACGGCAAGCCCACCGACGGCGGCTACAGCCAGGGCATCACCGTGGAGCAGGACTACGTGCTGCGCATCCCGGACTCCATCCCCTTCGAGAAGGCGGCGCCGCTGCTGTGCGCCGGCATCACCACCTACTCCCCGCTGAAGCGATGGGGTGCCGGTGAGGGCAAGAAGGTGGCCGTGGTCGGCATGGGTGGCCTGGGGCACATGGCCGTGCAGATCGCCGCTGCCATGGGCGCCGAGGTCAGCGTCATCAGCCAGACCATGAGCAAGGAGGCCGACGGCAAGAAGTTCGGCGCCAGCCACTACTACGCCACCAGCGAGGAGGGCACCCTCAAGAAGCTCAGGGGCACCTTCGACATGGTGCTGTCCACCATCAGTGCGGACTACGACGTCGACGCCCTGCTCGGCACCCTCAAGGTGGGTGGCGCGCTGGTCAACGTCGGCGCGCCCGAGAAGCCGGTCGACGTCGCCGTCTTCAGCCTGATCATCGGCAACAAGATCTTCGCCGGCTCCAACATCGGCGGCATCGCCGAGACCCAGGAGATGCTCGACTTCTGCGGCGAGCACGGCATCGCCCCCGTCGTCGAGGTCATCTCCGGCGACCAGATCACCGAGGCCTACGACAAGGTCGTGGAGTCCAAGGTCCGCTACCGCTACGTGATCGACACCAGCACGTTCTGATCGCGAGGGGGACGACCCCCTCGGACCCCCGGGCACTCGCGCGCCTCGCTCCTCGCTGGCTCGGAGCGGCGCTCGTGTCAGGAAGGGCTCGGGGGGCGACCCCCTCGGACCCCCGGGCACTCGCGCGCCCCGCTCCTCGCAGGCTCGGAGCGGCGCTCGTGTCAGGAAGGGCTCGGGGGGCGACCCCCTCGGACCCCCGGGCACTCGCGCGCCCCGCTCCTCGCAGGCTCGGAGCTGCGCTCGTGTCAGGAAGGGCTCGGGAGACGACCCCCTCGGACCCCCGGGCACTCGCGCGCCTCGCTCCTCGCTGGCTCGGAGCTGCGCTCGTGTCAGGAAGGGCTCGGGAGACGACCCCCTCGGACCCCCGGGCACTCGCCATCGCGGCGCCTGCCTCGGGATCACGGCCTGACGGTGCTCATCACGGCTGCTGCAACAGGGGCGATGACGAGCGAACGGCCGTGATCAGCCGCGGGTGCCGCTGCTGCGGTGAGGCCACCGATCAAGACGAATGAAAAATCAGGCCCAAAACGGGGGTCGGATTGGATAATCCAATCCGACCCCCGTTTTCGTCGCGATTTTTCACCAGCCCCGGGGAGCCTCAGTCCTCCTGCCCCGCGGGCGCCCGGTCCACAGGTGAGTCCGGTGCCTGCGGCGCTGGCTGGGGCGCCGATCCCCCAAGGACCGACGAGCCGGGGGAGGCGGGCCTCGGGCCGCCCACCTGTTCGACGCCGGTGATCCGGCCGCCGTCGAGCGAGAGGAAGAGCACCACCTCGCGGCCGGCGGCCAGTCCCCGGGCCACCGCCCGTCGGCCGGCGTCCACCAGGTCCACCAGCTCGAAGCCGCGCAGCTCCTGCGCCCAGACGGAGGTGTCCGCCGTCGCGCCGTCCACCAGCACCGGCCCGGCCAGCACCTGCGCCAGGGCAGCACCGTCGCCGGACTCGAGCGCCCGCGCCATCCGGTTGGCCAGCTGCAGCGTGGTCAGCCCGCCGCTCGCCGACGGGGCAGGCGTCGTCGTGGCCGGCGGCACCACCACCGGGCTGCCGACGTGGTCCGGGGTGGGCACCTCGGGGGCCGGCTGCGCCGCCCCGGCCTCCACCGAGACCACCTCGCCGTGTCGCGGGACCACGCAGGTGATGCCGAACTCGGTCACGATGCGCTGCTTGAGCGCCTCGGCGGAGTCCGGCTCGCCGTGCACCAGGTAGACGGTGCGCGGCTTGCGGGGCAGGTCGCGCAGCCAGTCGAGCAGGTCGGAGCAGTCGGCGTGGACACTGAACTCCTTGTCCTGCACGATCGTGGCCCGCACCGGCACGTAGCGGCCGTGCATCTTCAGTTCCTTGGCGCCGTCCAGCAGCATCCGTCCGCGGGTGCCCGCGCCCTGGTAGCCGGTCAGCACCACCGAGTGCCGCGGGTCGGGCAGCATGTGCTCCAGGTGGTGCACCACCCGGCCGCCGGTGGCCATGCCCGAGGAGCTGATGATGATGCAGGGGAACTTCGGGTCGTTCAGCGCCATCGACTCCTCCGCCGAGGTCACCTCACGCAGCCCCTTCAGGTCGGTGAAGTCGTCGACGTGGATGTCGGGACGCAGCTCCTCGGAGCTGCGGTAGACCTTCAGCGCGGCCAGCGCCATCGGGGAGTTCACGAAGACCGGCACCTCCGGGATCCGCCCGGCCTTGCGCATCTCGGTGACCACCTTGAGCACCGCCTCGGTGCGGTCCACCGCGAAGGCGGGCACCAGCACCGAGCCGCCGCGGGCCACGGTGCGTCGGATGGTCTCGGCGAACTCCTCGTGGGGCAGCCCCTCGGGCTCCGGGTGCTCCCGGTCGCCGTAGGTGGACTCCATCAGCACGTGGTCGGCACCCTGCGGCACCCCGCGCGGCTTCAGCACCGGATGGTCGTGGCGGCCCAGGTCTCCGGAGAAGAGGATGGAGCGGCCCTCGTGGGTCAGGTTCACGCAGGCCGAGCCCAGGATGTGCCCCGCCCGGGTGAGCCGCACCATGAGGCCCTCGCGCAGGTCCACGTCGACGTCGAAGTCGATCGGCCGGAACAGCCGCATGGTGGTCTGCACGTCCTCCTGCGTGTACAGCGCCAGCGGCGGGTTGTGCTTGGACCAGCCGCCCTCGGCGGCATCCTTCGCGTCCTGCTCCTGCAGGTGGGCGGAGTCCATCAGCACGATCTCGGCCAGCTCGATGGTGTCCGGTGTGCACCAGATGGTGCCCCGGAAACCGGCCTTGACCAGCGCCGGGATGTAGCCGCAGTGGTCCAGGTGGGCGTGGGTGAGCAGCAGGTCGCTGATCGATCCGGGATCCACCGGGAACTTCGCCCAGTTCATCTCCCGCCACCGCTTCTCGCCCTGGAACAGGCCTGCGTCGACCAGCACCCTGCGATCCCCGATGGTGACCAGGTGCTTGGATCCGGTGACGGTGCCCGCGGCACCAAGGAACGTCAGTGTCATCTGTGCCATGCCACCACTGTGACCCTCCCGGGGCGTGCGGGGAAGGGAATGCGAGAAGGTTCACCAGCTTGCCAGCTTCACGTCGACGGACCGGCCGCCCGGCCTGCAGCCGGCCACCGGAGCCTGTGGCAGGATGGGCGGCAGACGCCCCGGCGTCACAACTGCACAACGACACCCCGACGGGTGCGAGGAAGCCGGATGAGCCGGCACGGTCGCGCCACTGTGATCGTCGCCCACGGGCGACGGGAGTCAGGAACTCCCCCGTCGAGGTTCCGACCAACGAGACGCGCCATCTCGTGAAGGAGACTCCATGCACATCGCAGAAGGCTTTCTGCCGCCCGTCCAGTGCGCCATCTGGTACGCCGCCTCCGCACCCTTCGTCGTCCACGGTGCCCGCGCCGTGATCGCCGAGTCGCGCAGGAATCCCGAGAACAAGCTGCTGCTGGCCGCCGCCGGCGCCTTCACCTTCGTCCTCTCGGCCATCAAGCTGCCCTCGGTCACCGGCTCCTCCTCGCACCCCACCGGCACCGGCCTGGGCGCGATCCTCTTCCGACCACCCGTGATGGCCTTCCTCGGCACGGTGGTGCTGCTCTTCCAGGCCCTGCTGCTGGCCCACGGCGGCATCACCACGCTCGGCGCCAATGTCTTCTCGATGGCCGTCGCCGGACCCTGGCTGGGCTACGGCGCCTACCGGCTGTCCCAGCGGCTCCACCTGCCCGGTTGGGCCGCCGTCTTCGCGGCCATGTTCGTCGCCGACCTGGCCACCTACTGCGTCACCTCGCTGCAGCTGGCGTTGGCCTACCCCGACGCCTCCACCGGCATCGCGGGCTCCGCCGCCAAGTTCCTCTCCCTCTTCGCGCTGACCCAGATCCCGCTGGCCGTGATGGAGGGCCTGCTCGGCATCCTGGTGATGGGCTTCCTGGCCCGCGTCGCCCCCGAGGACCTGCGCCGGCTCGGCGTGACCGCCACCCAGCAGGGGGTGGCCCATGTCTGAGCGCACTGCCTCCCGATGGAAGGTGGTCGGCCTGCTGCTGGCCATCGTCGCCATCTTCGCCCTCTGCCTCGCCCTGGCCCCCAAGCCCTCCGGCGACGGGGAATCCTTCGGTGGCACGGATGCCGCGGTCACCGAGGTGCTCGAGGAGCAGGGGGTCGAGCCCTGGTTCAGCTCGGTCTTCCAGCCCGGCAGCAGCGAGATCGAGTCCGGACTGTTCGCCCTCCAGGCCGCCCTCGGCGGCGGGGTGCTCGGCTACGCCCTGGGCAACCTGCGGGGCCGTCGCAGCGCCCGACGCCCTGCCCCCGTCGTGCCGGAGCAGGTGGACGACGGTGCACGCGAGCGTCCTTGACGACGCGGCCTGGGCCTCGTCCTGGCGTCGCCACCAGGTGGGGGAGAAGGTGGTGCTGAGCCTCGGGCTGGTGCTCACCGCCCTGCTCGCCCCCGCCTGGCCCGGCTGCCTGCTGGTGGCGCTGGCCGCGCTCGGCCTGATGCTGTTGTCCGCCCGGGTCAGACCGCGCGTGCTGGCGCTGGTGGTGGCCGCACCGCTGGCCTTCGTCGCGGTGGGCGTGCTGCCCGTCGCGGTCCAGGTGGGCGGGACTCCCGTCGACGCCTGGTGGCAGCGCGGCCCCTTCTCGGTGGGTGGGGCCAGCCTGCGACGTGCCGCCGAGCTGGCCGCCCACTCCGTCGCCGGCGCCCTGGCGATGGTGCTGCTGGCCACCACCACCCCGATCAGCGACCTGCTGGCCTGGGCCCGCCGCTGTCACCTGCCCGCCCCGCTGGTGGAGGTGGCCGGGCTCACCTACCGGCTGCTGTGGGTGCTGCTGGCCAGCGTCCTGACCATCCGCGAGGCGCAGCACGCCCGGCTGGGTGATGCCGCCCCGCTGGGTCGGCGGCTGGCCACCAGCGGTGCGACCGTCGGTTCCGTGCTGGTGCGCTCCTGGGAGGGGGCGCGACGGCTCGAGGACGGCCTGGCGGGACGCGGCTACACCGGTCCGCTGCCCACGTTGCAGCAGGCGCCGGCCGCCTCACACCCGCTGCGGCTCGGCGTCGTGGCGGTGCTGGCCGCCATCTGGGCCTGCTGCTGGGTGGTCGCCCGGTGAGCGTGTTCCCGACGACGGCGCCCGCGGTGCTCGCCGCCCGCGGCCTGGTGGCCGGCCACGGCAGCCATCGGGTGCTGGACGGCGCCGACCTGCAGCTGCCGCGCGGTCGCCGCACCGCCCTGCTGGGCGCCAACGGCTCCGGCAAGACCACCCTGCTGCGCTGCCTGTCCGGCGCGCACCGGCCCTGGCCGGGAAGCGTGCAGCGCCCCGACGCGGCCCTGGAGCACTCCCGCGCCGGGCTGCGGGAGCACCGTCGCCGGGTTCAGCTGGTGCTGCAGGATCCCGACGACCAGCTCTTCAGCGCCGACGTGCGCGCCGACATCTCCTTCGGCCCAATGAACCTGGGCCTGCCCGAGTCCGAGGTGCGCGAACGGGTGGCCGAGGCGCTGGCGCTGCTGGGTCTGGAGGCCCTGGCCGACCGCCCCACCCACCAGCTCTCCCACGGCGAGCGCAAGCGGGTGGCCACCGCCGGCGCCGTGGCGATGCGGCCCGAGGTGCTGCTGCTCGACGAGCCCACCGCCGGCCTCGACCCGGTGGGCGTCCACGAGCTGCTGGCCGCCCTGGAGCGGCTGCACACCGCCGGCACCACCGTCCTGCTCTCCACCCACGACGTCGACCTGGCCCTGGCCTGGGCCGACGAGGTGGCCGTGGTGCTGGACGGCCGGGTGCACCAAGGGGCGCCCACCGACCTGCTGGCCGACGGCGAGCTGCTGCAGCGCGCCCGGCTGCACCGGCCCTGGCCGCTGGAGCTCGCCGCCCGGCTGCACCTGCCCGGTGCGCCCCGCACCCTCGACGACCTGTACCACCTGCTGGCCGGCTCCCCGGCCGGCGCCGACCCCACCCCCAGGAGGGCCTGATGAGCTATCCCTTCACCGCCATCGTCGGCTGCGAGAGCGACGACCTGGAACCGATGGGCCTGGCCCTGGTGCTCACCACCATCAGCCCCGCCATCGGCGGCGTGCTGGTGCGCGGTGAGAAGGGCACCGCCAAGTCCACCGCCGTGCGCGCCCTGGCCGCCGTGCTGCCCCCGCTCGAGGTCTACGAGGGCGACCGGTTCAGCATCGACCCGGCCGATCCGCGGGCCAGTTCCCCCGACGGTCCCTTCGACGCCACCACGCCCCGCGCCCGTCGAGCCGTGCGGCTGGTGGAGCTGCCGGTGGGGGCCACCGAGGACCGGGTGCTCGGCTCGATCCAGCTGCAGAGCGCGCTGGCGGCCGGCCGCGTCGAGTACGAGCCCGGCCTGCTGGCCCGCGCCCACCGCGGCATCCTCTACGTCGACGAGGTGAACCTGCTGCACGACCACCTGGTCGACCTGCTGCTCGACGCCGCCGCCATGGGCACCTCCACCGTGGAGCGCGACGGCATCTCCATCACCCATGCCGCCCGCTTCGTGCTGATCGGCACCATGAACCCCGAGGAGGGCGAGCTGCGGCCCCAGCTGCTGGACCGCTTCGGCCTCACCGTCGAGGTGGCCGCCCCGCGTGACTGGGAGCGTCGCGCGGAGGTGGTGCGCCGCCGGATGGCCCACGACGACGACCCCGAGGCCTTCGCCGAGCGCTACCGCGCCAGCGACGAGGAACTCACCCGACGGGTCACCGAGGCCATGGACCGGGTGCACCGGGTGCGGCTGGGCAGTGCCGCGCTGCGCAAGATCGCCGAGGTCTGCGCCGCCTTCGAGGTGGACGGGCTGCGCGCCGACATCGTCACCGCCCGCACCGCCGTCGCCCACGCCGCCTGGCAGGGCCGCGAGGAGGTGACCCGCGCCGACATCCGGCAGGCCGCCCTGCTCGCCCTGCCGCACCGGCGCCGCCGCAATCCCTTCGACGCCCCCGGCCTGGACACCGACCTGCTGGACCAGCTGCTGGGCGACGAGCTGCCGCCCGATGACGACCCCAGCGACCCCGAGCCCCCGGAGCAGGGCCCGGACGGCGGCCCCGAGGACGGTCCCGACCAGGGCCCGGAGCAGCCCGCCGAGCCCGACGACGCTCAGGAGCAGACCTCGGGCGAGCCCCAGGACCCTTCTGCTGCCCACGACCCCGGAAATCGACCGCTCGACGGGCGCGACCAGCCCGAGGCCCGCGAGGAGCCGGGCGAGCCGCAGGATCGAGAGGTCGAAAACCGGGGCGAGCAGGAGCGGCCCGCCGTGGGGCTGGCCCCGGAACGGGTGGACCGGGCCGGCCGCCCCAGCCCGCGGCCCCGGCTGCTGACCGTTCGGGGACTGGGGGAGGGGGCCTCGGGGCGTCGCAGCCGCGCGGTCACCAGTGACGGCCGACGGGTCGGTGCCCGCCGCCCCGACACCGGCCCCGGTTCGCTGCACCTGGTGGAGACGCTGCGCGCCGCGGCCGGTGAGCAGGGCAACCGCCGCGCTCCCGGCCCCGGCCGGCTGGAGCTGCGGGGCGAGGACCTGCGGCTGGCGGTGCGCGAGGGGCGCGAGGCCAACCTGGTGCTCTTCTGCGTCGACGCCTCCGGCTCGATGGCCGCCCGCAAGCGGATGGTGCAGGTGAAGACCGCCATCCTCAGCTTGCTGCTGGACGCCTACCGCCGCCGCGACCGGGTGGGCCTGGTCACCTTCCGCGGCCAGGGCGCCGACCTGGCGCTGCCGCCCACCCGCAGCATCGACATCGCCGCCACCCGGCTCGACGAACTGCCCGCCGGCGGCCGCACCCCGCTGGCCGAGGGGCTGCTGGAGGCCGCTCGGGTGCTGCGCCGGGAGAAACTGCGCGATCCCCGCACCCGTCCGCTGCTGGTGGTGGTCACCGACGGCCGCGCCAACAGCGGCACGGAGGCGGTGGCCCGTGCCCTGCAGGCTGCCGACCACCTGGCCGGCACCGGCATCACCAGCGTCGTGGTGGACGGCGAGGCCGGCCCGATGCGGCTGGGCCTGGCGCGCCGGCTCGCCGCCCACCTGGGCGCCGAGCACCTGGCCGTGGCCGAGGTCACCGCCGACGCGCTGACCAGCACCGTCGGGCGCCACACCCGGCCGGTGCCGGCCGCCGGCTGACCCCGGCCTGAGGCCGGGGCCGGGGCCAGGGCCGGGCCGCCTCTCAGACCTGGTCGTCCTCCAGGTCGCCCTCGACGTCCAGGTAGACCTGCTGCATGGCGGCCATCACCTCGGGATCGGGCTTCTCCCACAGGCCGCGCTCGGCGGCCTCGGACAGCTTCTCGACGATCCCCTGGAGCGCCCACGGGTTGGCATGGCGCATGAAGGCCTGGTTGTCGGCGTCGAGCACGTACTCGTGGGCGAGCTTGTCGTACATCCAGTCGGGGACCACGCCGGCGGTCGCGTCGAAGCCGAACAGGTAGTCGACGGTGGCCGCCAGCTCGAAGGCCCCCTTGTAGCCGTGCCGCTGCATCGCCGCGATCCAGCGCGGGTTCACCACCCGGGCGCGGAAGATGCGGTTCGTTTCCTCGCCCAGGGTGCGGGTGCGCACCGCCTCCGGGGCGGTGGAGTCGCCCACATAGGCCTTCGGCTCCGCCCCGGTCAGCGCACGCACCGTGGCCACCATGCCGCCGTGGTACTGGAAGTAGTCGTCGGAGTCGAGGATGTCGCTCTCGCGGTTGTCGATGTTCTTCGCCGCCACCTGGATGCGACGGTAGTTGCGCTGCATGTCGTCCTTGGCGGGCGCCCCGTCCAGGTCGCGGCCGTAGGCGAAGCCGCCCCATTCGGTGTAGACCTCGGCCAGGTCAGCGTCGTCGCGCCAGCCTCCCGACTCCACCAGCTGCAGGATGCCGGCGCCGTAGCTGCCCGGCTTCGAGCCGAAGATCCGGGTGCGGGCGCGCCGCTCGTCGCCGTGCTCGGCCGCATCGGCCAGCATGTGGGCCCGCACGTGGTTCTGCTCGACGGGCTCGTCCAGCTCGGCGACCATCCGCACCGCGTCGTCCAGCAGGGCGATGACATGGGGGAAGGCATCGCGGAAGAAGCCCGAGATGCGCACCGTCACGTCGATGCGGGGGCGTCCCAGCTCCTCCAGGGAGAGCACCTCCAGCCCGATCACACGCCGTGACTGCTCGTCCCAGACCGGCATCACCCCCAGCAGGGCCAGCACCTCGCCGATGTCGTCGCCGCTGGTGCGCATCGCGCTGGTGCCCCAGACGCTCAGCCCCACCGAGGTGGGGTAGGCGCCGGTCTCGTCCAGGTGGCGCTGCAGCAGCGAGTCGGCCATCGCCTGGCCGGTCTGGTGGGCCAGCCGGGAGGGGATCGCCTTCGGGTCGACGGAGTAGAAGTTGCGGCCGGTGGGCAGCACGTTCACCAGCCCGCGCAGCGGCGAGCCCGAGGGGCCGGCCTCGATGTAGCCGCCGTCGAGGGCGTGCAGCACCTGCCCGATCTCGCGGGTGGTGGCGGCCAGGCGCGGCACCACCTCCGTGCAGGCGAAGCCCAGCGAGGCCGCGGCACCGGTATTGGGGGCACCGGTGACGGCCTGCACCACCTCCTCGACGCGGGAGGCGTCCCAGCCGGTGTCGGCGATGCGCTGCACCAGCTCGTGGGCGAGGGCCTCCACCCGGTCGGTCTCCTGGGTGCCGGCGTCGTCGGCCAGGCCGAGTGCGCTGCGGAGCCCGGGCACACCGTCGGTGCGGCCGCCGAACATCTGTCCGGCGCGCAGCATGGCGAGCACCAGGTTCACCAGGCCCTCGCCCTCGGGCGCCTGGCCGAGCACGTGCAGGCCGTCGCGGATCTGCACGTCCTTGATGGCGCACAGGTGGTAGTCGATCTGGCCCACCATGTCGTCGAAGGCCTCGCCCTCGGGGCGGTTCTCGACGCCCAGGTCCTGGTCCATCCTGGCGGCCCGCAGCAGGGTCCAGATCTCGCCCTGCAGCGCGGGGGCCTTGGCGGGGTCCATGGCGGAGACGTTGCCGTACTCGTCGAGCAGCTGCTCCAGCCGGGCGATGTCGCCATAGCTCTCGGCGCGCGCCATCGGCGGCACCAGGTGGTCGACGATCGTGGCGTGCGCCCGACGCTTGGCCTGGGTGCCCTCGCCGGGATCGTTGACCAGGAAGGGGTAGACCAGCGGCATCGAACCCAGCGCCGCGTCCGTGCCGCAGCCGGCCGACAGGGCCGCCTTCTTGCCGGGCAACCATTCCAGGTTGCCGTGCTTGCCGACGTGGACCACGGCATGGGCGCCGAAGGTCTGCTCCAGCCAGCGGTAGGTGGCGATGTAGTGGTGCGTGGGGGCCAGGTCCGGGTCGTGGTAGATGGCGATCGCGTTCTCCCCGAAGCCGCGGGGCGGCTGCACCAGGATCGCCACATTGCCGCTCACCAGCGCGGCGCACACGATGTGCGGCTCGTTGCCGGAGTCGTCGACGTAGAGGGTGCCGGGCGCCTCGCCCCAGGCCTCGGTCATCTGCTCGCGCAGCTGTTCGGGCAGCTCGCCGAACCACTGCCGGTAGGTGCTGGCCGGGATCCGGACCTGGAAGCCCTCGACCTGCTGCTGGCTCAACCAGTCCGGATCCTGCCCTCCGGCGGCGATCAGCGCGTGGATGAAGGCATTGCCGGCGGTGGTGTCCGGGTCCTCACCGTCGACGGGCTCCAGCTCGCCCAGGCCGGGGATGGCGCCGGGCTCGCCCAGGTCATAGCCGGCCTCGGCCATGGCGCGCAGCAGGCGAATGGTGGACACCGGCGTGTCGAGGCCCACCGCATTGCCGATCCGGGAGTGCTTGGTGGGGTAGGCGGACAGCACCAGGGCGATGCGTCGTTCGGCGGGCGGGATCTGGCGCAGGCGTGCGTGGTTGACGGCCGTGCGGGCCACCCGGGCGCAGCGTTCCGGATCGGCGACGTAGTGGGGCAGGCCGTCCTCGCCGGTCTCCTTGAAGGAGAAGACGGTGGAGATCAGGCGACCGTCGAATTCGGGCACCGCCACCTGCGTGGCGACGTCGAGCGGGCTCATGCCGTCCTCGGAGGCCTCCCAGTCGGCACGGCTCCAGGTCAGGCACAGGCCCTGGATGATGGGGATGTCGAGGTTGGCCAGCTGGTGCACGTCCCAGGCCTCGTCGTCACCGCCGGCCTGCGCCGCGGCGGGCCGGGTGCCGCCCGCGGCCAGCACGGTGGTGACCAGCGCGTCGAGGCTGCCGAGGTGGGCGAGCAGGTCGTCGGGAGCATCACGCAGGGAGGTGGCGAAGATGGCGACACCGATGCCACCGGCCTGGTCGATCGCCTCGCACAGGGACTGCACGTAGGCGGTGTTCCCGGCCGCCTGCTGGGCGCGGTAGAAGAGCACGCCGACGCGGGGTCGCACCGGGCTGCCGTCGGCCAGCGTCGCCGCGGGCGCGGTGGAGGGGTCGGGCGCCGGGCGCTCCAGCTCACCCCAGACGGGCAGCTCGACGGGCGGCTCGAAGCCCTCGCCGGTGAGCAGCAGGGTGTCGCAGAGGAAGCGGTGCAGGTTGTCGAGGTTCTCGGCCCCGCCCTGGGCCAGGTAGCGGTGGGCCTCGGCGACGACCCGCGGCGGCACATTGCGGCTGAGTTCCATGAGCTCCGGGTTGGGGGCCTGCTCACCGCCCAGGACCAGCAGGGGCAGGCCGCTGCCGGCGATCTGCTCGAAGCCCGGGCACAGGTCCTGCGGGCCGCCCAGCAGGCGCACCACGACGATGCTGCAGGCGGCCACCTGCTCGAGGAGCTGCTGGTGGGCAGGCCGGCCCGGGTTGGCCAGCAGCCAGTCGGCGCCGCTGGCGCGGGCGCTCAGCAGGTCGGTGTCGGACGTGGACAGCAGGGCGATGCGCACGGCGGCGTCTCCTCCCCCGGGGTTCTCGCCCCGGTACGTGGGTCAGGGATCACCCACGGCCAGTGTCTGGCTGCCCCTCGCGGGGTCACAGTGGCGGAACCGCCCCGGACTCTCACCGGGTTCCTGCACCGTGGGCTGGCCCCACCCTAGCGGGCAGGGACGTCCCCTCGTCGAGCCGTCGGCCTGCTCAGGAGACCTTGGTGAGCTCCACCTCGACGAAGGTCTCCGAGGTCTGGCCGCCGGTGAAGATGCCGAACAGCGGCATCACGTCGGCATAGTCGCGGCCGTAGCCCACCTCGATGTGCTCCTCGCCGGGCGGGCAGGCGTTGAGCGGGTCGAGGCCCACCCACTCGCCGTCCCAGAACTGCAGCCAGGCGTGCAGGTTGGCCGGCTGGGAGACGCCCAGCGGCGGGTCCAGGCTGGGCAGCACGTAGCCGGCGACATAGCGCGCCGGGATGCCCACGTGGCGCAGCGCCCCGATCACCAGGTGCACCACGTCCTGCACCGACCCGGCGCCCTCCTGCCAGGCCTCGCGGGCCTGTTGGCGGGGACGCCCGGCGCCCCAGACGCGGTCGATCCGCTCGCGCACCATCGCCGAGACCACGCGGACGTAGTCGGCAGGATGGTCGTAGACCTCACGCATCTCGGGCAGCCGCTGGGCCACATCGCCCAGCGTCGTGTACTCGGTGGGCTGCAGGAATTCGCACCAGCGGTCGGCGAGCACCGGGTCGGCCAGGTCCTGCCAGGTCAGCTGCGGCACGTGCTCCACGACGGGACGGTGCACGTCGACATCGCTGGAGGCGGTGATCATCAGCTGCTCGTGCTGCTCGTGCACCTCGAAGCTGAGCACCTGGGTGCCCCAGTAGTCGGTGTGGGCGTGCTGCCAGGCGGTGGGGCTGATGTCCACCTTGTTGCTCATCACCAGCTGCTCGTGGCTGCTCAGCGGCGTCATGCGCACCTCGTTGAAGGAGGCCTTGGCGCCCAGCGTGCCGTAGCGGTAGCCGGTGCGGTGGACGATGCGGATCCTGCTCATGCCTGGCCTCCCTGCCACTCGGCGACGTCCGAGACCTCGAAGTAGCGCTTGGTGACCGCCTCGCTGATCTGGCGGCAGGCCACCTGCACCAGCTCCATCCGGGCCGGCAGGTCGGTCAGCAGTGAGTCGGCGGTCTGGAACTCCAGCTCGGCGCGGGCCCGTCCGGCCAGCAGGCTGGCCCGGTCGGTGATGGTGGAGCGGGCCACCTCGGCGCGGTCCAGCTCGGTCAGCGCCTCCAGCGCGATCCCCAGCGAGTGCACCACCGAGCGCGGGAAGAGCCGGTCCAGCAGCAGGAACTCCGCCGCCGTCACGTCCACCTCGTCGCCGCCGTAGTTGCGGATGAAGGCGTGGTGGGCACCGCAGGCGCGCAGCGCATTGCTCCAGGCCACCGTGCTCGACGGGTTCAGCGCCGCCGAGGCCACCAGGCGGGCGGTCATGTCGGCGCGCTCCAGGCTGCGGCCCAGCCGCAGGAACTGCCAGCCCTCGTCGTGCACCATCGTCTGGTCGGCGATGCCGGAGATGGTGGCGCAGCGCTCACGGACCTGCTTCAGCGCGGACGTGGGCCGGATCAGCCGGAAGCGGTGCCCGGTGGCCTCCAGGTAGGTGGTGTTGATGCCCTCCCACATCTCCACGCTCACCGTCTCGCGGGCGCGACGGGCGCTCTCCCGGGCCCCGCCCAGCGCGTAGACGATGGAGCTGACGGTCTGGGGGTCGTAGCAGAGCTGGGCCAGCACGTACTTCTGGGTCACCCGGTTCTCGCGGATGGCCTCGGAGGCGTCGATGCCCATCACGCCCAGCAGGCCCAGTGCGGTCAGGTACTCGTCGGCGGTGGGATCCTCCACCATCTGCT
This sequence comes from Luteococcus peritonei, assembly GCF_039526385.1. Classification (NCBI taxonomy): domain Bacteria; kingdom Bacillati; phylum Actinomycetota; class Actinomycetes; order Propionibacteriales; family Propionibacteriaceae; genus Luteococcus; species Luteococcus peritonei. The sequence continues at coordinate 86,334 of NZ_BAAAIX010000009.1, forward strand.
GGATGTGGACGTCCAGGATCCGGCAGGTGTCCTCGGCCCGCTCCAGGTAGCGGCCGATCCAGAACAGGTTCTCGGCGATCCGGCTCAACATGTCAGGCCTCCCCGAAGGGCGTGAGGGTCTGGCTCATCGAGCCCATGGTCTGCGTCATGCCTCCGGCCCCGGCGGCCTGCTGGGCCTGCTGCACGCTCTGCGCCTGCTTGGCCACCAGGGGGTGGTGCGGGCCCTGCGGGGCGGCGATGGGGCGGGGTGGCTCGACGTCCTCGCCGGTGCCCAGCACCCAGGTGTCCTTGGAGCCGCCGCCCTGCGAGGAGTTCACGATCATCTCGCCCTCGGGCAGCGCGACGCGGGTCAGGCCGCCGGGCAGCACCCAGACCTCCTCGCCGTCGTTGACCGCGAAGGGGCGCAGGTCCACGTGGCGGGGGCGCATGGCACCGTCGATCATGGTGGGCACGGTGGACAGCTGCACCATGGGCTGTGCGATCCAGCCGCGCGGGTCGGCCAGGATCTTGGCGCGCACCGCATCCACCTCGGAACGCTCCACCAGCGGGCCGATCACGATGCCCTTGCCGCCGGAGCCGTCCACCGGCTTGACCACCAGCTCCTCCAGCCGGTCCATCACCTCGGCGCGGTGCTCCGGCTCCTCCAGCCGCCAGGTGTCCACCTGCTTGAGCAGCGGCTCCTCGGCCAGGTAGTAGCGCACCAGGTCCGGCACATAGGTGTAGACCAGCTTGTCATCGGCCACGCCGTTGCCGATCCCGTTGGCGATGGTGACATTGCCGGCGCGGGCGGCGTTCACCAGCCCGGCGATGCCCAGCATGGAGTCGCGGCGGAAGTGCACCGGGTCCAGGAAGTCGTCGTCGACGCGGCGGTAGATCACGTGTACCCGACGCAGGCCGCGGGTGGTGCGCGCCTTGATCTGGCCGTTCTGGCAGACCAGGTCGCGGCCCTCCACCAGCTCGACGCCCATCTGACGCGCCAGCAGGGCGTGCTCGAAGTAGGCGGAGTTGTAGACGCCGGGGGTGAGCACCACGATGTTCGGGTCGCTGATGCCGCTGGGAGCGGCGGCGCGCAGGGCGGCCAGCAGCCGCGAGGCGTAGGAGTGCACCGAGCGCACCGTGTAGTGGCCGAAGACCTCCGGCAGGGCGGCGCTCATGGCGCGCCGGTTGGTGAGCACGTAGGAGACGCCCGAGGGCACCCGCACGTTGTCCTCCAGGACGCGGAAGGTGCCCTCCCGGTCGCGCACCAGGTCGATGCCGGCCACGTGCACCCGCACCCCGTTGGCAGGGCGCAGCCCGGCCACCACGCGGTGGAAGTGGGGCGAGGAGGTGACCACGTGGCGCGGGATGACGCCGTCGTCGAAGACGTGACCGGCGCCGTAGACGTCGGACAGGAAGGCCTCCAGGGCTCGCACCCGCTGGGCCACGCCCGCCGAGGTGGCCGCCCAGTCCGCCTCCGGGACGATGCGCGGCACGATGTCCAGCGGGAAGGGCCGCTCCTCGCCGCCGACGTCGAAGGTCACGCCCTGGTCCAGGTAGGTGCTCTTCAGGTACTCGGAGCGGCTGCGCATCTCGTCGGCACCCAGCTGGGAGACCGCCTGCTCCAGGCCCTGGTAGGCCTGTCGCGTGCCGGAGCCGTCGAACATCTCGTCGAAGACCTCGGCACGGGTGGGATAGCCGTCGAAGTGGTTCACCCTCGACACTGTGCCAGAAGCCTGTTGCGTCCATGTTTCGGCCACGTCTCCCCCTACCTGCCGCGGCGGCCCGCGACGCCGCGCGCGAGCAGCCATCCCCCGATGATCCCTGCCAGGTCGGTGATTGCGTCCGCCGGGGAGCCCGACCTCCCGGCGACGAAGCGGTACTGCACCAGTTCGCTCACCACCGCGTGCACGGCAAATGCGCCGGCCACCAGAACAGGGCGCAATTGTGCCAGGCAGAAGAATGTCACCGGCATGAAGAACAGGGCGAAATGCACCAGCTTGTCGGCATGGGTGAAATTCACGCCGCCGGGCGGACTGGGGGTGTAGAGCGCCCACGCCTGGAAAGCCACCGCCAGCAGGCCCAGGACCAGCCACGCCCGCCTCGACCACGTCTGGTGGCGGGCGGGCGTGGCAGTTCTCATGGGGGAACTGTGTCACATCGGGCCGGACGGGCCCGGGGGCTGGTGCTCAGGCCCCCTGTCCGGGCTCGCGGGTGCGGACCACCTCGACGCGGTGCTGGAGGGCGTCGCGCAGCAGGCGCATGGCACGCAGCGAGGTCTCGGCATCGTCCTGGCTGAGCTCCGACAGGACCTGCTTGATCACCTCGTGGTTGTTCTTGCGGGCGGTGTATGCCAGCTCGTAGCCCTTGGCGGTGGGCTTGAGCAGCACCTTCCTGCGGTCCTGCGGATCGCTGTCGCGCTCCACCAGGGCCGCCGAGGCCAGGCGCTCCACCAGGTAGGTCACGGCACCGCTGGACAGGTCCAGTCGGGTGGCCAGGTCACCGGCGGTCAGCGCATTGCCCTCGTCCTTGGCGCGCTGGATCATGCCCAGCGCCTTGAAGTCGGTCGGATGGAGACCGCAGGCGTGGGCGCAGGCCTGGCGCAGCTGCTCACCGACGTCGGTGAGCTCGCGCAGGGTCTGGCCGACGTCGATGACCATCGGGTTCGTATTCGGGGAATCAGGCACCAGTCAAGGCTAACTGGGGCAAATCACATCCCCTGCCATCCGCACAAGAAACTTGTTCACTTGACGCAAATTTCTTCTGGATCCGTAAGATTTGCACCCCCAAGGGGGTAGTGACGAAATGAAGCCAAAGTTGGTGAATTGTCACGTCAGTGAAATGGTGGCGCTCATGGTGTGGGAGGCCCCCGGGGAGAGCTGGGTGGCGTCTCCCAGCGCGTTGACCGTCTCGACGCAGCACATGCCGGTCCACTCCTCGTCGCCGAAGTCGGCCATCGCCTCCGACTTGTCCACCCACGGGTTCCAGACCACGGTGTTGGCGCTGCAGGCCTTCTCCACCACGATGGTGCGGCCCAGCTGCTCGTCCACGATCCGGGTGGTGGCCTCGGAGAAGTAGACCCGGTCGGTCTCGGCGGTGAAGGTCACGTCGCCGGACTGGGTGCGACGGTCGCCGGCCACCTTGTCCAGGTAGTCCGCGCCGTCCAGCCCCTCGATCCGCACCTGGCGGGCGTCGCCCACCGCGAAGTAGGTGTGCAGCGCCTCCTCCACCTCCAGCGGCTGCTCGCCCGCCCGCACCGTGAGCGCCAGCTGCATGGCCGTGCCCATGGTGACCGCATAGCTGGCCTCGAAGTCCGCCGGGAAGCCACCCAGGTCTGCGACGTCGTCCCCGGTGAGGGTGAAGACCAGCCGCACCAGGCCGTTGGGGCTGAGCTCGGCGCTGGTCAGGTTCCACGGCGAGAGCCGCGCGAAGCCGTGGGCGGGGGTCCGGTCGCCGTCGCGGCCGGGTCCGAACCAGGGGAAGCACAACGGGATCCCGCCGCGGATCGCCGTGCCGTCGGTGAAGTGCGACGAGCCGCTCATCCACAGCACCGGCTCGGAGCCCTTGGGGGTCCACTCGGCCACGTGCGCCCCGTTGCGGTAGACCAGTCCGGTGCACAGCTCGGTGTCGATGCGCACCGCCTCCAGGCCGTTCTCCGTGACGATGCTGACGCCCTGCGGCAGGTTCTTCTCGCTCATGGGGAGAACCTAGACCCGCCCGCCGCCCCCGCGAAAGGTCCGCCGCCCGAAGACGCCGCTCCGCGGCCGAAGTCTGCACCTTCGGCCGCCCATGGACCGGGCCAGCTTCCGCCGCAGCATCCGGTCGCGCTGTCCGCCCGGTTCGGGCGAGGAATCCACCCGGTGCGCGGATCACGGCCCGGAGGTCTCCGTCGCCCCCGTTGCTGCAGGGGCGATGTGGCGGTACCGGCCGCGATGAGGGTGGCTCGGCCGTGATGAGAGTGGTGCGGACGCGATCCGCCGGAGGATGGGACAGCGGCGGCGTCGGGCTATCGGGGCGGCGGCTGGACCGTGCTGATCGCCCCTGTTGCCGCAGGGGTGATGCTGACATTGGCGGGTGTGTGGCACTGCGCGTCGTGTTGAGGGTGGCTCGGCCGCGATCCGCCGGAGGATGGGACAGCGGCGGCGCCGGGCTGTCGGGGCGTCGACGGCGCCGATTGCGGCGCAAGTGGCCGGCTTGCTTGTGGTGTTCGACGGGTACGGGCGTCGGCCCCCTCTCTCACTCCTCGACCCCTTCACGATCGCCTCGACCCCTTCACGATCGCCTCGACCCCTTCACGATCGCCTCGACCCCTTCACGATCGCCTCGACCCCTTCACGACCGGGTCGGAGCGTATGGGGCGGGGTCGGAGCGCGTGGGGCGGGGCCAGGGCGCATAGAGCGGGGTCGGAGTGCGTGGGGCGGGGTCGGAGCGCGTGGGGCGGGGTCAGAGCGCCTGGACCGAGGTGAACCATCGCGACGGGCTGCCTGCGTCGCGCGAACCGTCGCGACGGGCCGCCTACGTCGCGTGAACTGCCGCGAGGGCCTCAGCCGGGCGAGCCGGCCGGTGCCTCCTCGCGGTCCAGCGCCAGGTGGATGCTGCGCACCGAGTAGCCGCGGATCAGCTCGTCCCAGCCCAGCACCGGGGTGGTGGTCAGCCGCACCGGCAGGGCCAGCAGACGGGTGAGCAGCACGTCGGCCTCCTGGATGGCCAGGGCGTTGCCGGGGCACTTGTGGGGCCCGTCGCCGAAGCTCATCACCTCCTCACCCACCCGGGGCGGCAGCTCGCGGCCCGGGCACAGGTCGTAGGCGGCCTCGCCCACCACCTCGGGATCGGTGTTGGCATTGCGGATGAACAGGTCCAGCAGCGCGCCGGCGGGGATGTGGTGCGTGGTGCCGTCCAGTTCCACCTCCACCGGCTCGGTGGTGCGCCGGTAGAGGTGCCCGACGATCGGCTCCAGACGCAGGATCTCGTGCAGGATCGTGTAGCGCTCGGCCTTGTCGGCGGCCAGGTAGCGACGACGCAGCGGCTCGTCGCCGAGCAGGTGCCAGGTGGCCATCGAGATGTACTCGCGGGTGGTGACCATCCCCGCGGCACCGTAGGTGATGCACTCGATGAGGATCTCGGGGTCCTTGTAGCCGGCATCCACCAGGTGGCTGATCACGTCGGCCGGCCGCTCGGTGCCCGGCGCCGGGTTGCGACGGGCGCGGATGGCGGGGCGGACGTCCTTGAGGAAGAAGGCGGCCATGGTGGCATGGCTGCGGGTGGCCATCGCGATGGTGTCGAAACGGCTGGCGGTGCCCTTCGCGTCGGCCGGCACCACCGGGATGTCGAAGAAGCGCTCCAACCGACGGGCCATCGCGGCGGTGTCGGAACTGGTCAGCCCCACCACCTCGCCGGCCACCACCACGGAGTAGTGCAGCGACAGCTGCGAGAGGTCCACCTCGCCACGCTGCACCAGGCCCGCCACCAGCTCGTCGGCGCTGCGCTCCATCACCCCGTGGTAGCGCGAGTCCACCGTCTTCGGCGCGAAGTAGCGCGCGATCGCGGAGCGCTGGCTGCGGTGGCCCTCCCCGTCGGCGAACAGGATCGGCTTGCGCAGGCCGCGCATGGTGACCGACTCGGCATTGAAACCGGCCTGGGTGGTGGCGCGGCTGCGCAGCACCTGGCGCACCGCCTCCATGCTGCGCACCTGCCAGGTGCCGTCCACCAGCTCGATGCCGTGGGCGCGGCTCTCGCCCGGGTAGTTGGTCTTGCGACGGTCGACCGGACAGCTGCTCATGGTGGTTCCCTCCAGGGCTCGTGCCCCCATCATCCCCTGCCGCACGAGCATCCGCGCTGCTGCCAGACTGTTTTCATGTCCTCCGCCCTGCTGCCGGCCCATGGCACCCTCGACGCCGAGGCCGCGCTGGCGCTGCTGGTGGCGCACACCGTCGCGCCGGCCGAGGAGACGCTCGACGGGGTGCACCGACGGTTGCTGCGCCTCGACGGCGAGCTGGTGCCGGTGGCCGTCGAGCCGAGGCCGGAGGGAGTGCTGCTGGAGGTGGCGCCGCGTCACGCGGAGCAGGCCGCTGCGGTGGTGCGTCGCTGGTTCGAGCTCGACGTGGACCAGGCCGCCCGCAACGCCCGCTTCGCCGCCGACCCGACGCTGGGCCCGCTGGTGGCGGCCCGCCCCGGGCTGCGGGTCACCGGCCACCCCGACCCCTTCGAGGCGCTGCTGTGCACCGTCGTGGGCCAGCAGATCTCGCTGGCCGCGGCCCGCACCGTGACCGGCCGCCTGGTGCGCGCCCACGGTGCTCCTGGCCCCGGGGGTCTGGTCGCCTTCCCGCGGCCGCAGGACCTGGCCGGCCTGGAGGTCGACGCGCTGCGCGCCTCCTGCGGCTTCATGGCCTCGCGGGCGCGGACCATCCTGGCGGTGAGCCGAGCCGTCGCCGAGGGCCTGGACCTGTCGGTGGGGCAGTCGCCCGAGCAGCTGGCCGACACGCGACGTGACCTGCTGGCGCTACCGGGAATCGGGCCGTGGACCGTCGACTTCCTGTGCCTGCGAGCCCTGGGCGACCCGGACGCCTTCCCCGCCGGGGACCTGGTGCTCAAGAAGGCACTGGACGTGACCACCGACGCGGCCTGCCGGCGGCTCGGCGAGGCCTGGCGCCCGGAGCGCTCCTTCGCCGCCCTGCACCTGTGGACCCGGGCGGCCTACCTGGCCTGAGCAGCGCCAGGCGCGGTGCCACCGGCACCCGGTCCCGACGGGCCTGCGCGCCCGGCTGCGGCAGCCGACACCCCGCAGGGGCTGGGGATCAGAAGACGGCGGTGAGCACGCTGGTGGACAGCACCGCGGTGGCCGCCATGGCGCAGCCCAGCTCGACGGCCATGCCCAGCCCGATCGTCTTCACCGCGGCGACGCTGGTCTCCAGCGCCAGGCGGGCGTCCTTGAGGCGCACCAGCTCGGCCAGGAAGAGGCCGAGCACGAAGCCGATCGGCAGACCCAGCGCCGGCAGCACGAAGGCGCCCACGAGGCCGCAGACCAGGCCCACGACCACCGGCCACTGCGGGATCTCGCGGCGGCCCAGGTCACGCCGGGTGAGCAGCAGCGAGGCGGTCATCCCGATGGCCAGCAGCACCGCGGCCACGCCGAAGGCCACCCAGCCCCACGACGAGGTGCCCCAGATGGCCCAGACCAGGGCGGCGAGGGCCACCGTCAGGCTTCCCGGGAGCATCGGGACCACGATGCCGCACAGCCCCACCAGGGCCAGCAGGGCCACGACCACGGCAATCACTCCAACGCTCATGGCCCCAAGGCTACGGCCCCCGGAAACCGACCGCTCGATGACGCCCGGGCCCGCATCGGTGCCCGACGGGGTGGTCGAGCGGTCGATTTCCGGGGCCGGACGGCGGATCTGGCACCGCGAGCCGGGAGGGGTGAGGCCCGTGGGAGGACCCGCCCGCCGTTGAATTGTTGAGCCGTCAACGGCGTGGAAGCATGGAGCCATGGCCACCATCGTCTTCCTGCACGCCCATCCCGACGACGAGGCGTCGTCGACCTCGGGCTCCATGACCCGCGCCTCCCAGCAGGGCGATCGGGTGGTGGTGGTCTATGCCACCAATGGCTGTCACGGCGAGGTTCCCGAGGACCTGGCCGAGGGGGAGACGCTGGTGGAGCGCCGCCGCGCCGAGGCCGAGGCCTCCGCCCGCGTGACGGGCACCGCGCGCGTCGAGTGGCTGGGCTATGACGACTCCGGCATGACCGGCTGGGAGTCCAACACCGTCCCCGGCGCCTTCTGCTCGGCCGACCTGGACGAGGCCGCCGGGCGCTTGGCCCGGATCCTCGACGAGGAGCAGGCCGACGTGCTGGTGGGCTACGACTGGCACGGCAACTACGGCCACCCGGACCACGTCAAGGTGCACCCGGTGGCCTATCGCGCCGCCCAGCTCGCCGAGCGTCGTCCCCGCGTGCTGGAGGTCACCACCAATCGCGACCTGTTCGCCCGCACCATGGGCGCCGCCCGCGAGGCCGGGATGGAGATGGACTTCGACCCCAGCGGCCCCGCCGACGACGGCAACCCGATGGGAACCCCGGAGCAGGAGATCCACTGGGCCGTCGACGTGACCGGCCAGCTGGTGGCCAAGCGTGAGGCGCTGCTCTGCCACGCCTCGCAGACCACCGACATCGGCATGCTGACCAGCATCCCCGCCGAGGCCTTCGAGGTGGGCTTCGGCCGCGAGTTCTACCGCGAGCACGGCCGCCCCAACGGCCTGCAGGAGGGCTGGCCCTTCACCCCGCTCGACTGAGCCCACGACGCGGCGGGCGGCCCGGGGCATGACGGGTCGGTCACGCCGAACCCCTTCCCAAGGGCAGCCCGGTTCAGCACAATCGTTTTCCATGAGCCAGATCGCCGTGGGTGAGCGCCACACCATGACCTACCGGGTGCCCGAGAACCGGTGCGTGCCCGATGTCTTCCCCGAGTCGCCGGAATTCCAGACCGTGCCGCGGGTCTTCGCCACCGCCTACATGGTGGGCGCCATGGAGTGGGCCTGCATGGAGGCGCTGCGCCCCCACCTGGAGCCCGGCCAGGGCAGCGTCGGGGTGCACGTCGACATCTCGCACACCGCGGCCACCCTGCCCGGCATGGAGGTGCGCTACGAGTGCACCGTCACCGAGGTGGACGGCCGTACCGTCTGGTGGGAGGTCAAGGCCTTCGACGACCTGGGTCCGATCGGTGAGGGGCGCCATGCCCGCGCCGTGCTCGACCAGGCCCGCTTCGAGGCGGGCGTGAACCGTCGCGCCGAGCAGGCCGAGGTGCCGGGACTGGCCGGCTGACCCGACGCGCAGAGCGCCCGGTCGCCGGCCTCAGAACAGGCTGTCCGGCTCCGGCGGCGGGGCGTAGGAGGGATCCACCCCGCGGAAGAGCTTGCTGACGCTCTTGCCCTCGTGGGTGCGGGCGATGGCGTCGGCGAACAGGCCGGCCACGCTGCGCACCTCCAGCTCGGGCCAGTCGGCGGGGCGCGGGACCGTGTTGGTGGTGATCACCTCGTCCACCATCGGGTGGCGCCGCAGCCGCTCGACGGCCTTGCCGGTGAACAGGCCGTGGGTGGTGGCCACCGAGGCCTGGACGCAGCCGAAGTCCTTGAGCCGGTTCAGCAGCTCGACGATGGAGCCGCCGGTGGCGATCTCGTCGTCCAGCACGATGGCCTTGCGTCCCATCACGTCACCGACGATGGAGTCGATCACCACCCGGTCGTCGGCCAGCCGCTGCTTGGAGCCGGCGGCCACCGGCAGGCCCAGCAGGCGGGCGAAGATGGTGGCCTGCTTCGCATTGCCGAGGTCCGGCGAGACGACGGTGTACTCGGACAGGTCGCGGCCACGGAAGTGGTCGGCCAGCACGCCGATCGCGGTGAGGTGGTCCACTGGCACCGAGAAGAAGCCGTGCACCTGCGGGGAGTGCAGCGCCATGGTCAGCACCCGGGTGGCGCCGGCGGTGGTGATCAGGTCTGCCACGAGCCGGCCGCCCATCGAGATCCGCGAGGCATCCTTCTTGTCGCTGCGGGCATAGGCGAAGTGCGGCATCACGGCGGTGATGTGAGCCGCCGAGGCGCCCTGCGCGGCATTGATCATCATCAGCAGCTCCATCAGGTTCTCCTGGGTGGGAGGGACCAGCGGCTGGATGATGTAGACGTCGCGGCGGCGGCAGTTGGCCAGCAGCTGGGTCTGGATGCAGTCATTGCTGAAGCGCTTGATGTCCACCTTGCTCAGTGGCACGCCCAGGTTGGTGCAGATCTCCTCGGCCAGCTCGGTGTGCGCCGAGCCGGAGAAAACGACGATGTCCCTGTCCTTCACGCGGGTGCCTTCCGGGCGAGTGGTGCTGACCGGACCACAGTAGTGCCAGATGCCGTGGGCGGGGCCCGGTCCCGCGATCCTGGCGCGGCACGGCCCCGGGCTGCGGGGATGCCGTCGGCTGGTCGACGGGCCGCCCCACCCGACCACCTGGCCGCCCCCACCCGGCGACGATGCGGGTCCGCGGCGTCACCTCGCCTAGGATTGGCGCCATGGCAACCACTTCCTCCACCGCCCTGTCCCGCCTGCGCACCACCGCCCTGGTGATCGTGGCGTGCGTGCTGGTCCAGGCGGCGCTCGGCATCGCCTCCCTCACCGGCTACCCCCAGGTCAACGAGATCCACGGCTGGATCGGCTACGTGACCTTCATCGCCTCCATCGTCGCGGCCGTCCTGGCCTTCAACCTCAGCAAGCTCTCGGCCCGCTTCAAGGGCACCTTCTTCCACGCCCTGAGCCTGCCCGTGCTGGCGCTGGTGCAGATCGGCATCATCGAGGCCAGCCAGGGCGCCGGCGCCATGAAGTGGCTGCACGTCGTGCTGGGCATCGCCTTCGTGGTGGCCTCCGTCGGCCTGTACGCCATGACCGGCGCCAAGCAGAACGGCCGCAGCGACGTCGTCGCCTGACCCCTGACCGACGAGGCGCCCCGGACCTGGTGGTCCGGGGCGCCTTGCCGTCTGCGGATCGGCCGGGCGCCCAACCCCGGAAACCGGCCCGTCGATCGTGAAGATGGCCCGGGACCCGCCGATCTCCGGATCGAGGGCGCGGATCTCAGGGTTGGGGCGAGCTCACCGCTCGTGCGGCGGCGGGGGAGGCCGGTGGCCGGGCGGCGGCGGGGCCGGGATGGAGTCCAACGAGGGCGTCTCGCCGGGCCAGAGCAGCGCGACGGTGCACGGCGCGTGGTCCAGCACGAACCGGGTGTGCCGCCCCAGGCTGGCCGGCCCCAGCCGGGACCGGTCCCCGTCGCGGGCCAGCAGCAGCAGGTCGGCCTGGTCGCAGGCGGCGGTGACCACCCGCTCGACGCGCCCGCTCAGCACCTCGGTGCGGCAGTCCCGGCCGAGCGCATCCGCCGCGCGGGCCAGCAGCTCGGTGGCGGCCTGCTCGGTGAGCCGCTCGCCAACCTGCTGGTGCTCCTCGCGACGGCGCCCCCGCCCCATCAGCCCGCCCATCATCGAGCTGGGCAGCGCCTCCTCGGCGTCGACGGCGGCCACCAGCCGCAGCTCGTCCTCGGCCGGGCGGCGTCGCGCGGCCTCCACCACGGCCTGCCAGGTTCCCGGTTCGATCCAGGCCAGCACCCTCATCCTCAGACTCCCATCACTCGAGCGGCGCCCCACAGGGCGATCGTGCACAGCACCAGGCTGGCGGGCACGGTGGCCACGCCCAGCTTCGTGAACTCGGCCACCTCGGTGTCGTGGTCGTGGTCGGCGACGATGCGTCGCCACAGCAGCGTGGCCAGTGAGCCCACATAGGTCAGGTTGGGGCCGATGTTGACCCCGATCAGCACCGCCAGCACGGCCACCGGGCCGGCGGGCGCCACCAGCGGCAGCAGCACCAGGACGGCGGGCAGGTTGTTGACCAGGTTGGCCAGCAGGGCCGCGGTCAGCGCCAGCGCCAGAAGGCTGCCCAGCCCGGCACCGTGCGGCACCAGGTGGCCCATCGCCTCGGACAGGCCGTTGTCCACCACGGCGCGCACCACCATGCCCAGGGCCAGCACGAAGGCCACGAACCACAGGTTCACCGAACGGGCCAGCGCGACGGCCTCCTCGCCTCGCTGCGCCCCCGAGGCCTCCACCAGTCGCTTGCCGCCCAGCAGCACGACGCCCGCCAGCGCGGCCCAGAAGGTCTCCACGCCCAGCGCCGAGCAGGCCACGAAACCCACCAGCACCAGGACCAGGACCGCCACGGCGAAGCGCGGGACGGCCACCTCCTCCTCGTCGCCGCGGCCTCCCTGCTCGTGCACCGACAGGTCGCTGGCGAAGTGGCGCCGGAAGACCAGGTACTCGATGGCCAGGCTCACCGCCCAGGGCAGGAACATCACGGCCGCGAACATCCCGAAGCCCAGTCCGGAGGCCTGCAGGGCCAGCAGGTTGGTGAGGTTGGAGACCGGCAGCAGCAGCGAGGCCGAGTTGGCCAGGTGGGCCGTCGCATAGACGTGCGGACGGGGCCGCACGCCCACCCGCGAGGCGGTCGCGAAGACCACCGGGGTGAGCAGCACCACGGTCGCGTCCAGGCTGAGCACGGCCGTGGTGACGGCGGCGGCCACGAAGACCAGCCGCAGCAGCCGTACCGGCTCACCACGCGCACCACGGGCCATCAGCTGGCCGGCGGCGTGGAAGAGGCCTTCGCGCTCGCACAGGTCGGAGAGCACCAGCACCGCGGCCAGGAAGGCGACGGTGGGGCCCAGCGAGGCGGCCTCCTCGCCGGCGGTGTGCAGGCTGATCGCGCCTGCTGCCAGCAGCAGCAGGGCGCCGGGCACCGCGGCCACGGCCTCCGGCAGCCCGCGTGGCCGGATCACGGCGAAGCCCAGCACCAGCACCATGACGGCCAGGCAGAGCGCCTCCGTCGGGTTGGCCATGGCTCCCATGGGCCCTCCTCCCGCCGGTCGAGGCGGGCCGCGGTGGCGTCGCCGGAGGGCAGGCTATGCCCGCAGTGGTCCAGCGCGGAAGGGCTTGGTCCGCCGGTGGTCGATTCAGCCCGCGGCGAGGCCGAAGCCGACGGCGATCGGCTCGGTCTGCCCGCCGACGTGCTGCAGGGTCGCGCCGTCGTCCAGCACGGTGAGCTGCGAGGCGTGGTGGCGCAGGGCGGTGGCGACGCGGTCCAGCAGCTCGGGGTACTCGAACCACTCGACGCCGGGGCCGCGATGGTGACGCACCTCGACGAAGGGCAGGCCTCGTGCCTGCGCGGCGGCCCGGGCCACCTGGTGCATCCGCACGTGGTCGGGATGGCCGTAGCCGCCCTCGGCGTCGTAGCTGACCAGCACCTCGGGCTGCCAGGTGTCGAGCAGTGCCAACAGGTCTGCCACCTCCTGCTCCAGCGGTGCGACGCTGAAGGCGCGTGCGTCGGTGGTGTCGGCGGGCCCGGCCAGGCCGGGGCGGATCCACTCCATGCCGGAGTCGCGGTAGCGGCGTTCCGGCAGACCGGCCGCGCGGGCCGGTGCCGTGCCCAGGAAGGCGTGGCGCTCCACCCCGAGCACGGCCAGGGCGCCGGCCAGCTCACCCATCCGGTGCTCCTCCAGGTCCTTGCCGGCGACCCGGTCCGCGACGGCGGGCACCACCTCGCCCATCTCGCCGCGGGTGGCGGTGACCAGCTGCACCTGCTTGCCGGCGTCGGCCAGGTGGGCGATCAGGGCGCCGGTGGCGATGGTCTCGTCGTCGGGGTGGGCGTGGCAGAAGAGCACGCGCCGCATCTCGTGGGTGATGGTGGTCATCGCTTCTCCAGCAGGGTGCGGTAGTGCTCTTCCAGGCGCTCGGCGACGCTGTCCCAGCCGAAGCGCAGGGCGCGCTCCCGACCGGCCTCGCCCATGGCGTCGGCGCGTCGGGGATCGGAGAGCAGTTCGTCCAGCGCGCGGCTCCAGTCGTCGGCCTGCCGGGAGGCCATCACGATGCCGGTGACGCCGTCCTCGACCGCCTCGCGCAGACCGCCCGAGTCCGCGGCGAGCACGGGCACGCCGCTGGCCTGGGCCTCCAGCGCCACCAGCCCGAAGGTCTCGCTGAAGGAGGGCACCAGCACCGCGCGGGCACCGCGCAGCAGCCGGGCCAGGTCCTCGCGGGTCTGGCTGCCCAGCCAGCAGGTGCGGTCCACGATGCCCAGGCTCTGCGCCAGGTCCACCAGCTCGTCGCGGTAGCCGGCGAAGTCCTGGCTGGCCTCCCCGGCCACCGCCAGGGTGGGACGTCGATGCTCGGGGATCCCGGCCAGCGCCACCAGCGCCAGGTCGGGGGCCTTGAGCGGCTGCAGGCGGGCGGCGAAGAGCACATAGCCGTTGGGATTGGGGGCGACGCAGACCGGGCCGAACTGGGGCGGCTCGTCGTCGCCGTCGAGCTCGGGGGCCCAGCGGCGGTCTGCCTCGCAGAGCGGGTGGAAGAGTTCGGTGTCCACGCCGGGGTGCACCACGACCACCCGCTCGGCGGGGGCGCCGCAGCGCTCGATGATGGTGCGCGCCTCGTACTCGCTGACCGCCACCACCAGGTCGGAGCCCTGCGCGATCAGCCGCTCACCGGCATTGCGACCGGGCGACTCCGGCGGCTCTCCCTCGCTGAGCGGGGAGTCCGGCGGGGCCGCGACGGAGTGGAAGGACTGCACGTGCGGCACGCCCCAGGCCCGGGCCACCGGCAACGCTGCCACGCCGCTCATCCAGTGCTGCGAGTGCAGCAGGTCATGGGGCGGCAGGTCGGCCAGGGCGCGGGAGAAGTCCTCGATCCACTCCTCCTGCGCACTCTTGGCGAGCGGCTCTGCCGGGCCGGCGTCGAGCTGGCGCACCACGACGCCGGGATGGATCTCGGTCAGCTCGGGCAGCTCGGGGTTGTCACGACGGGTGATCAGCTCCACCTGGTGGCCGCGGTCGGCGAGCGCGCGGGCCTGGTGCACCTCCACCACGTTCATGCCGCCGGCGTCCTTGGAGCCGGGGGAGTCCAGCGGTGAGGTGTGGAGCGAGACCAGTCCGAGACGCATGTTGGGATGCTACTTGGCCTCAGGAAGGGCTGATGCGGTGGAGCGTGATCTGGGACTGCACACCCAGCCTCATCGGGGTGGACTGGCCCACCCCGGAGTCGATGTAGAGGGTCGCGGCGCCGTTGCGGAACAGGCCCTTGTCCAGCCGCGGCAGGAAGCCGCCGCCTGGCGTGTAGAGGGCGCCCAGCCAAGGCAGCCGCACCTGGCCGCCGTGGGTGTGACCGCAGACGGCCAGGTCGGCGTCGAGGCGGCCCAGGTCGTCGAAGAGCTTCTCGGGGGAGTGGGTGAGCACCAGGTGGTAGGCCTTGGGCCGTGCGCCCACCAGCGCCTGCTCCAGGTTGCCGACGCCGGTGTGGTAGTCGTCGGTACCCACCACGTCGAGGCTGCCCCAGGGTCCGTCGAAGCGCTGGTTGGCATTGCGCAGCACGACGACGCCGTGCCGCTCGAGCATCTCGACCACCTGCGGCAGCAGGCCCGAGGCCCACTCGTGGTTGCCGGGCACGTAGAAGAGCGGGATGTCGAGGGCAGCCAGCTCGGCGACGAAGGGCTCGATCCGGGATAGGTCCTTGGTGTAGCTGTTGATCAGGTCGCCGGTGAGCGCCACCAGGTCGGGGCGCAGCTCACGGGCCTGGGCCACGATGCCGTCGCGCTGCGGGCCGGGGCGCATGTCGTGCACGTCGGTGATCTGCAGCATCCGCAGCTCCTGGCTGAGCTGGTCGGTGCGGTGCTCGACGGTCTCCAGCCGGGTGTGACCGGTCTCCCATCGGCTGCGCAGCACCACCGCCGCGAGCAGCACCGCGCCCACCAGGGTGAGCACGAGCAGGGTTCGCAGGAGTCGGCGCAGCATGCCCGCCAATCTATGACAGGGCCACGAATGGGCGCCTCCCACCAGGGTCTGGTGGGAGGCCCGGCGTCGGCCCGTGGTCCTGCCACAGTGTCACGGTTTGGTGGGCGTACACCCCCACCAGACTGTGACATTGTCCGCGGCGACGAGACCTCCGGCTCCGCGCCCGAGGCATGGCGCCGGAGGTGCACGAAGGGCCCCGTCATGTGACGAGGCCCTCCGGATCTGGAGCGGGCGCCGGGAATTGCACCAGGCTCTCCCACCAGGAAGGTGGGTGTTCTGCTACTGAACTACACCCGCGGGGTGCGTCTCACCACTCTACCGGGTGCCCGTGCTCGACGACGAATCGAGCGCCTCGGCGTGCTCCGTCTCCGGCAACAGCGGCCCCGATCAGCGGACGCCGGGACGCGACGAGGGGCCGGACGCTCATCGCGTCCGGCCCCTCGGGTGTCTCAGCAGGGAGTCACTCCCCGCGTCAGGATCACTCGGCGTCGAGGTCCTTCTCCACCAGGGCGGCGATGGCCTCGACGGCCTCGGCGTTCTCGCTCTCGATGGTGACCTGGGCGCCCTTCTCGGCACCGAGGGTCATGATGAGCAGCGGGGAGGAGGCGTCGACGCCCTCCTCGCCATCCACCGACAGGGTGATGTCCTCGTCGTACTCGCCGGCAGCCTCGGCGATCAGGGCGGCGGGACGCGCGTGCAGGCCGACGCTCGAACCGACGGAAACGGTCTTGCTTGCCATGGTGGTTCCTTTCAGCAGTGAATTGCTCAATTGTGACTGATCTCAGGCCGCAGCAACAGCCGGGGCGGCGTCTGCGGGCTTGCGGGTGGACTTCAGCACGATCACCAGGATCGCGGAGATCACCGTGCCGACGGCGATCGACAGCAGGAACTTCCACCAGGTTCCGTCCATCGCGAACAGGACGAAGGCGCCACCGTGCGGGGCACGCGACATGGCGCCCAGGGCCATGCTCAGCGCGCCGGTGACGGCGCCGCCCACCATGGTGGCGGGGATGATGCGCAGCGGGTCGGCGGCGGCGAAGGGGATCGCGCCCTCGCTGATGAAGGAGGCGCCCAGCAGCCACGAGGCGCGCCCGTTCTCCTGCTCCACCTTGGTGAACAGCTTGGGACGCAGCGCGGTGGCCAGGGCCAGCGCCAGCGGGGGCACCATGCCGGCGGCCATCACGGCGGCCATGACCTTGAAGGAGCTGGTGCTGCCCGCGCTCAGGCCGGCGGTGGCGAACAGGTAGGCCGCCTTGTTGACCGGGCCGCCCAGGTCGAAGCACATCATGAGGCCGAGCACGACGCCCAGCAGGACGATCGAGGCGCCGGTCATGCCGTTCAGGCCGTTGGTCATCATGCGCATCAGCACGGCGATCGGACGGGCCAGCACCAGGTACATCAGGCCGCCCGAGACCAGGGTGGCCAGCAGCGGGATCACCACGACGGGCATCAGGCCGCGCATCCAGGCGGGCACCCGCCAGGAGGCGATCCACTGCGCCACCAGACCGGCGATCAGGCCGCCCACCAGGGCGCCCAGGAAGCCGGCGCCGGTGGCACCGGCCACCGCACCTGCGACGAAGCCCGGCACGATGCCGGGACGGTCGGCCAGCGCGAAGCCGATGTAGCCGGCCAGCGCGGGCAGCAGGAAGCCCATCGCGGTGCCGCCCAGGGTGAACAGCAGCGCACCCAGGTACGCCATCAGGCTGCTGTGGCCCAAGGCGTGCGGGGCCAGCTCCGCCGCATTCGGCAGGTTGGTGATCGAGTTGTTCTTCATGATGTCCGCGGCCGTGGCGGTGATGTCGTAGCCGCCGAACAGGAAGCCGAGCGCGATCAGCAGACCGCCCGCGGCGACGAAGGGCACCATGTAGGAGACGCCGGTCATCAGCGCCTGCTGGATCCGCTTGCCCCAGCTGAGCTGGCTCCTGGAGGCACCGGAGCCGGCGGCGGCCGCGGCGGCGGCATCGCCCTTGACCCGCGGCCCGTTGGGATCGTCGGCGGCGGCCAGCGCCTCGGTGATCATCACCTTCGGCTCGTTGATGGCCCGCTTCACGCCGGACTCGATCACCGGCTTGCCGGCGAAGCGCTCCCGGCCCTTGACGCCCACGTCGGTGGCGAAGATGACCGCATCGGCGCGGGCGATCTGCTCGGCGGTGACCGGGTCGGTGGCCGAGGAGCCCTGCGGCTCGGTGATGACCTCGACGCCCATCTCCTCGCCGGCGCCGGTGAGGTAGTCGGCGGCCATGTAGGTGTGTGCGATGCCGGTGGGGCAGGCGGTGATGGCGATCACGGAGCGCTGGCCGGAGCCGGCGCTCTGGGCGGAGGCCGCCGGGGCGGGCTCGCCGTTGATCGGCACCACGTTGCCGACGGCCGCGGCGGCACCGGTGGCGGCGTCGCCCGTCGCCACCTGGGCGGTGGCCGGGGCCACGCCGTCGGGCTCGACGACGTCGCGCACCAGGCTGACCACCTCGTCGGCGGTGCGAGCCTCGCGCAGGGCGATCAGGAAGTCCTTCTTCACCAGGGCGCGGGCCAGCTTGGTCAGCAGCTTCATGTGGTCGGCGCCGCCGGACTCGGCCGCGGCGATCAGGAAGACCAGGTCGGCCCGGCCGTCCTTGGCCCCGAAGTCCACCGGGGTGGTGAGGCGGGCGAAGCCCAGCGATGGCGTGTTCACGGCGGCGGAGCGGCAGTGCGGGATGGCGAAGCCGCCGGGCATGCCGGTGGGCGACTTGCCCTCGCGGACCAGGGCGTCGGCGGCCAGGCCCTCGGCCTCGGCGCGTCCGGTGGAGGCGACGATCCCGGCCAGGCCGCGGATCACCTCCTCCTTGGTCTGGCCCAGGTCGACGTCCAGGGCCACCAGGCCCGGTTCGATCAGTGATGGTGTGCTCATGACTTCCTACTTTCCGGTGGACGGGGTGGTCGGCTGCACCGCCCCGGGTACTGCACTGTTCAGCTGACGGGGGTGACGACGACGGCGTCGGGAGTGGTCTGCTCGGGGCTCGGGAGGGAGGATCCGGGAAGGGCTGCTGCCCCGGAACCATAGGCGACCGCGCGCCGCAGCCGCTCCGGCGCGTCCAGCCCTTCTCGCTCGGCGAGCAGGTAGCCGGTCAGGGAGGAGTCGCCGGCGCCCACGGTGGAGGCCACCTCGATGGGCGGCGGGGTGGCGTGCCAGGCGCCGTCGGCGGTGACCAGCAGCGCGCCGGAGCCACCCAGGGTGACCAGCACCGCGCCGACGCCCTGCTGCACCAGACCGCGGGCGGCCTCCAGCACGGGCGCCCAGTTGCTGGCGGCGGCCTGCGCCTCCAGCGCCAGCCCGTCGGCGCCGACGATCTGTCCCAGCTCCTCCGAATTGGGCTTGATCAGGTCGGGCGCGGCCTCGGGTAGCGCGGCGGCCAGGGCCTGCAGCGGGGCGTCGGAGGTGTCGACGGCGATCCGCACGCCCAGCGGGCGCAGCGCAGCCACCAGCTGCGGGTACCAGTCGGCGGGGGCGCCGGGCGGCAGCGAGCCGCACAGCGCCACCCAGTCGGCCTCGCGGGCCGCCTCGGTGAGCTGCTCGACGCAGGCGGTCACCTGCTCGGCGTCCAGGGCGGCGCCGGGCTCGTTGAACTTGCTGGTGGTGCCGTCGGCCTCGGTGAGGGTCAGGTTGGCACGCACCGGGTTGCCGGTGGGCACGTTGCGGTAGGGTAGGCCGAGGGCGTCCAGCCCGGCCAGCACCGGGTCGCCGGCGTCGGCGGGCAGCACGGCCAGGGTGGGGGCGCCGGCCAGGTGGGCCGCGCGGGCGACGTTGACGCCCTTGCCGCCGGGCTGGCCGGTGGCCTGCCCCAGCCGGTTGACGCCACCGCGGACCAGCCGGCCCTCCAGCCGGGCCGTGCGGTCCAGGCTGGGATTGGGGGTGAACGTGACGATCATGCGACGACGACCTCGATTCCTCGGTTGGAGCAGTACTCGTGCTGGTCAGGGGTGAGTGCGTCGGTGATGATCACGTCGACGTCCTCGAGCCTGGCGAAGGAGTGGGTGGCCTCGACGTCGAACTTGCGCGAGTCGGCCAGCACGATGACGCGGCGCGCATTGCGCACCATCCGGGCCTTGACCGCGCCCTCCTCTCCGTCGGGGGTGGAGAAGCCGTGGCCAGGCGTGATGCCGTTGGTGCCGACGAAGGCCACGTCGACGCGCAGCTCCTCGAGCCGGGCGACGGTGCCGGCGCCGACGCAGGCCTGGGTGATGCCCTTCACCCGGCCGCCCAGCAGCTCCACCTCGCCGGCATAGCGCACCGAGAGGTTGGCCGCGATCGGCACGGAGTGGGTGAAGACGGCCAGGTGGGAGTCGGCCGGCAGCAGCTGGGCCAGCCGGCTGGTGGTGGTGCCGGCGTCCAGCAGGATCGAGGCATAGGGCTGCTCGGGCAGGTGGGCCACGGCGGCCTGGGCGATGCGCTCCTTCTGCTCCGCCGCGCTGTTCTCCCGGTCCACCAGCGCCAGATCGCCCAGCGGCAGGAAGTCGGCGGGCATGGCGCCGCCGTGCACACGACGCAGCAGGCCCTGGCGGTCCAGCACCTCCAGGTCGCGACGGATGGTCTCGGGCGTCACGCCGAAGTGGGCGGAGGCGCCGCTGACCGACAGCCGGCCCTCGCTGCGCGCCAGCTGCACCAGCAGCTTGCGTCGTTCCTCCGCGTACATAGGCTTCGTCGCCCTCCTGACTACGGCCGATGGTCTCGTCCATCGATCAGATCAAACACAACTCAACAATGAAAAGTGTCTGTTTGTGTTTGAACCATACCTCCTTGTGTGGGGTCTCGCAAGAGGGTTGTCCGTCCGTGGGATGGGCCCGTGTTCTACAGTGGTCCCCAAGATCGCCGACGCGCAGGTGTCGGCCTGGGGGGTCCGCCCGGCGGACGCACGACGAAGGGTTCACAGATGAGCACCACCACCGAACTGCGCGGCACCGGGGTCGTCCCGGGCGTCGCCCACGCTCCCGCGATCTGGACGGCTCCCCGCCCCCAGCTGCCCGAGCACAGCCCGAACATCGCCGAGGAGGGCCGCGAGGCCGAGGCCGGCCGCTTCCAGGCCGCCGCGGCGGCCGTCAGCAGCCGCCTGTCCCAGCGCGCCTCGCACGCCACCGGTGTCGCCGCCAACGTGCTCGAGGCCAATGCCTCCATGGCCAGCGACAAGGGCTGGCACAAGGCGATCATCAAGAAGATCAAGACCGGCATGCCCAGCCACCTGGCCGTGGCCCGCGCCACCGACGAGTTCGTGGTGATGTTCGAGAAGATCGGCGGCCTGATGGCCGAGCGCACCACCGACCTCAAGGACATCCGTGACCGCGTGATCGCCGAGCTGCTTGGCAAGCCCGAGCCCGGCGTGCCCACCCCCGAGCGCCCCTCCATCCTGCTGGCCGACGACCTCGCCCCCGCCGACACCGCCGGTCTGGACCCCACCCTGGTCATCGGTCTGGTGACCGAGCTCGGCGGCCCCACGAGCCACACCGCCATCATCAGCCGCCAGCTGGGCATCCCCTGCATCGTGGCGGTCAGCGGTCTGCAGCACATCGCGGCCGGCACCGAGCTGCTGATCGACGGTGCCGCCGGCACCCTGACCACCGGCATGGACGCGGTGGACGCGGAGGCCCTGGTCAAGGCGGACTTCGAGCGTCGTGAGGCGATCCGCAGCTGGCGCGGCCCGGCCCAGCTGGCCGACGGCACCCCGGTGGACGTGCTGGCCAACGTGCAGGACGGGGCCGGCGCCGGACGCGCCGCCGCCAGCCAGGCCCAGGGCATCGGCCTGTTCCGCACCGAGCTGTGCTTCCTGAGCGCGGAGACCGAGCCCAGCATCAAGGAGCAGGCCCGCATCTACCGCGAGGTGATCGGCGCCTTCCCGGGCAAGAAGGTCGTGGTGCGCACCCTGGACGCCGGCAGCGACAAGCCGCTGAAGTTCGCCAACTTCGACGAGGAGGAGAACCCCGCCCTCGGCGTGCGCGGCCTGCGCCTGGCCACCGGCCAGCCCAGCCTGCTCACCAACCAGCTCGACGCCATCAAGGCGGCCAGCGACGGCAAGGCCACCTGGGTGATGGCGCCGATGGTGGCCACCATCGACGAGGCCAAGGACTTCGCCGAGCAGTGCCGCACCCGCGGCCTGAAGCCCGGCATCATGGTGGAGATCCCCGCCGTCGCCGTGCAGGCCGACAAGTTCCTGGAGCACGTCGAGTTCCTGAGCATCGGCACCAACGACCTGACCCAGTACACGATGGCCGCCGACCGGATGAGCCCTCAGCTCGCCTCGCTGACCGACCCGTGGCAGCCGGCCGTGCTCTCGCTGATCGGCATGACCGCCGCCGCCGGCCAGCGCGCCGGAAAGCCGGTGGGCGTCTGCGGCGAGGCCGCCGCCGATCCCCACCTGGCCTGCGTGCTGGTGGGCCTGGGCGTCACCTCGCTGTCCATGGCCGTCGCCGCCATCCCGGCCGTGGGTGCCCAGCTGGCCCGTGTCACCACCGAGCAGTGCAAGGCCGCTGCCGAGGCCGTCCTGGCCGCGCGCAGCACCCAGGAGGCGCGTGACATCGCCCGCGCCCAGCTCGGCTGACCTGACGCATCGACGACGGCGCCCCGGGGATTCCCGGGGCGCCGTCGTCATGTCCGGGTCTGGAGGCCCAACCCGGAGGTGGCCCAGCCCCAACCCTGAAAGTCGCGCCGTCGATCGGCTGGAGCGGCGATCTCGGGCGAATTCCGGGATCGAGGGGGCGGATTTCAGGGTTGGACGATCGCCACACTCCTGCAGGCGGCCGGTCTCGAGGCGGCGAGCCCGGCGGGCCGCGCGTCTCGTCGGCTGCGGGGCTCAGAGTGCGCGGCGGAAGACCTGCAGCGCGATGTCCTCGCGCGGGCGCCAGTCACGCTCGGGCAGGCGCTGGAAACCCAGCGATCGGTAGAGGTGGTGGGCCGAGGTCATCCAGTCGGCGCTGGAGAGCACGACGGCGCCCAACCCGGCCTGGCGGGCCAGCTCCAGCACGGCCTCCACGAGCAGCCGGCCCACGCCACGTCCTTGGGCGCGGGGATCGACCGCGAGCATCCGGAACTCCCCCTCGTCGTCGGTGGCCACCTCGTGCAGCGGCGAACCGGGCGGGCACCAGGTCACGGTGCCGAGCACCTGCTCGCGCCCCTTCGCATCCGGCTCCACGGCCACCAGCACCACGGCCTGCTCGGCGCGGCCGGCGGCATCGCGCAGCACGTCGAGGTAGGGGTCGGTGTGCGAGAGCTCAGAGGCATCGAGGTAGGAGCGCACCGCCACCGACCCGGCCCGGGGCAGATCAGCCGGACGGGCCAGGCGCACCACCGGCCCGGCCTCGGCCACCGCCTCGCCCGGCCTCACCAGCACGATCCGCCCGGAGTCCAGGTCCAGCGGGCGCGGTCCGGTGCCGCCGCGCTTCATCTGCACCACCAGCACCTTGTCCAGGTCCTTCTGCTCGCGGGCATGGCGGCCTGCCGGGTTGAAGGCCTCGAAGAATTCGCTCATGGCTGCTCCTTGCTGCGTCGCCCCACCCTACGGCGAGCCCGTCCGGGGCGCAGTAGGGTCGCAGCACAGGCCCTGACCAGCAGCGCGAGGAGTGCCCCATGCAGTTCACCACCCCGCCCGGCGGCGTGCTGACCAACCAGGTCGGCGCCATCACCGGCGATGTCGACGCCCGGATCGCCGAGGACGGCACCGTGCGGATCCGCTACCTGGGTGCCGAGGAGGAGTACACCGTGGCCGGGGGGCGTGCCGACACCACCCTGGACGTGGTGGTGGCCCGGCTGGCGAATGATCCCGGCCCGGACGCCGACGGCAACCCGCTGGCCACCTCGCTGGCAACCCAGCCGGTGCCCGACGACGGCTTCATCGACGACGAGCCCGAGCGGCTGGGCGACCAGCTGCTCTGAGCTCGCCGTCGTGGGCGGGATTTGCCGTCGCCCCGCCCGACCCCGCCGTCTCCCGCCCGACCCCGCCGTCGCCCGCCTCGACCCCTCTTCACGACGCCCCGATCCCCTTCACGACGCCCCGACCCCTCAACAACCGGGTCAGAGCGCAGAGAGCGGGGTCGGAGCGCAGAGAGCGGGGTCGGAGCGCAGAGAGCGGGGTCGGAGCGCCGGGAGCGGGGTCGGAGCGCCGGGAGCGGGGTCGGAGTACAAGGAAGCGGTCGCCAGCACGAATTGGTCACCGCTGATCCGCACCGACTCGCCCTCGCCCTTCTCCACACGAGCCGACGTCCGCCCAGGGCAGTACCCGCCCCGACCCCGTTGCCGCCGCCTCGACCCCTCAACAACCGGGTCGGAGCGAAGGGAACGGGGTCGGAGCGCACCCAGCGGGGTCGCGACGCGCCGCGGACGGGTTCGGCGTGGTGACGTAGGACGGGTAGAAGCGTCGGCCCCACTTCTCACGCCCGACCGCCTTCACGACGCCCCGACCCCCTTCACGATGCCCCGACCCCGTTCCCGCTGCTCCGACCCCCTTCACGGCGCCTGGACCCCCTTCACGACGCCTCGACCCCTCAACTACCGGATCGGAGCGCACAGAGCGGGGTCGGAGTGCACGGAGATGTGCAGAACAGGGGCCGGACCCGACGGTCCGACCCCTGCTCCTGTACTGCACCCGGCGCAGTCCTGCACCGGCTGCGCGTGCTCAGTCGAGCGGCACCTGCTCGGGCGGCAGCGGCGTCTCCACCACGTCCTCCGGTACCTCCAGCTCGGTGACCGGCATCTGCGGGCGCACGATCAGCACCTCGCAGGTGGCGCGCTTGACCACGTCGGTGGCCACCGTGCCCAGCAGCCGGTCGGCGATCGAGACATCCTGGATGGCGCCCACCACGATCAGGTCGGCCTGGTGCTGCCCGGCCACCTGCAGCAGGGCCGCTGCCGGCTCACCGTCCACCAGCAGGGCGGCCTTCACGCGCGCACCCACCTGACGGGCCACCTCGACGCCCTGCCGGACCGCCTCGGTGGCGGCCACGTGACCCTTGACCTGCCCGAAGGAGGTGTCGCCACCCAGAGTGTTGGTGTTGCGGGCCTCCTGGCGCCGCGACAGGCTCGACCAGGCGCAGACCACCACCAGGTCGGCATCCTCCTCGGCCGCGAGCCAGGCGGCGCGGGCCACCGTCGGCTCGGCCAGGGCCGACCCGTCGGTGCCCACCACGATCGTGCGGTATCCGTTCATCGTCGCCATCTCAGTGCGCTCCCATCGGTACGGCGGTGACGTCCTCGACGTCCTTGACGATCGGCGGCTCCTTGATCATCAGCATCACCAGGCCGGCGATGGCCAGGAAGGCCGCGGCGAAGGTGAGAGCGTTGACCGGGTTGTCGCCCAGCAGGTGCTTGTAGACCCAGCCGAAGGTCAGCGTCTGGATCAGCATCGGGATCACGATCATCATGTTGACGATGCCCATGTAGACGCCGTAGCGGGTGGAGGGCACCATGCGCACGATCATGATGTAGGGCACGCCCATGATGGAGGCCCAGGCCACACCCAGGCCGACGATGGCCACCATCTGCATCACCTGGCTGTTCATGTGCGGGAAGACCAACAGGCCGGCCGTCGCGCACCACAGGCAGATGGCGTGCACCCACTTGGCGCCCAGCTTCTTGGCCAGCGCCACCAGGCCAAAGGCCACGCAGAAGGTGACGATGTTGTAGGTGGCGTTCACCCGGCCGGTCTGGGCCACGGCCAGCTGGCCGCCGTGCGAGGTGAGGTCCTGGGTGCCGTAGAGCACCTTGGCGATCGCCAGCGAGATGTACTGCCAGTAGCAGTTCATCGCGTACCACTGGAAGAAGTAGACACCGGCCAGGATCTTCATGGCCGTGGGCATGTCGACGATGGCCTCCCAGATCTCGCGGACGAAGGCACCGGCGCCGCCGCCCTGGGCCTTCTTGGCCTTGAGATCGGCCATCTCGGCGGCACTGGGCTCGTTCTCCGGGGTGCTGGTGACGCTGATCAGCACGCTGACCAGGGAGCAGACCGAGCCGAGCATGAAGGCGCCGAAGGCCCACTTCGGGATGCCGATGCCGGTGCCCAGGCCGAAGAGCGCCTGGAAGAGGCTGATCGACAGGTTGGCCAAGGTGATGCCCAGGCCGGTGAAGAAGGACTGCGCCAGGAAGCCCTTGCCCAGCTGCGAGGGCGGCAGCTTGTCGGCGATGAAGGCGCGGTAGGGCTCCATCGCGGTGTTGTTGCTGGCGTCCAGCAGCCACAGCAGCAGGGCCGCCATCCAGACCGCCCAGACGAAGGGGAACAGGAACAGGCAGACCGAGCAGCCGATGGCACCGATCAGGAAGAAGGGGCGACGACGGCCGCGGAAGAAGCCCTTCTCCACCCAGGTGCGGTCGCTGAGCGCGCCGATCAGCGGCTGGATGAACAGGCCGGTGATGGGGCCGGCCAGGTTGAGCAGCGGCAGCTCCTCGGGATTGGCGCCGAGCATGGAGTACAGCGGCGTCATGGCCGTCTGCTGCATGCCGAAGGAGTACTGGATGCCGAAGAAGCCGAGGTTCATGAGCAGGATCTGCTTCATGGTCATCAGCGACTTGGTGCGCACCACGGTGGGGTTGCTGGCCAGGCCCCCGGTGGGGGTGGCGGAGACGTCGCTCATCGACGGGCTCCCTTCTGCTCGATGCGGCGGCCATGGGCCTGCAGCCAGGTCTCGAGGCGGTCCAGCTCGGCCTCCCAGCCGGTAGCGTGCTCGGTGGCGATCTCGGGGTCATAGGGGCCCTGGATGATGCGCACCAGGGTGCCGCGGCCCAGCTTGGTGAACTCGACGCGCAGCTCCATCTGGGCACCGGCGTCGATCGCCTCGTCGCCGCTGATCCGCTGCTGGGCCACGAAGACGTCGGGCCGGAAGAACTCGGTGAAGACCGCATCGGTGCTCACCACCAGGCCGTCGGACTCGCGGACCTTGTCGTGGTGGTGGCGGCCACCGGCGCGCAGGTCGCTGGTGACGGTCTCGGTGTCCACGTGCCAGCCCGGCGAGCCGCGCCACTGGCTCATCTGCTCCGGCGCGGTCCACGCGTCGAAGACGTCCTCGCGGTCATAGGGGAACTCCCGTTCCACCACGACGATCATGTTCGCTGTCATCACTTCCCCCTGTTGGCCGGGGTGCTACATCGCACCCGTGGGGGACATGCTTCACCGCGGAACCTTCTGCTGGTAAGGCGTCTCAGGGAGTTACCCCCTTTTGGGCAGTGAGATATTCCGCACTCCCCGACTCCGACCCTGCTCACTGCGCTCCGACCCCGCTGCCTGCACTCCGACCCGGTTGTTGAGGGGTCGAGGCGACGGAAACGGGGTCGGGGCCGGGACCATCGGCCGAGACTGGAGCGTGGGCGGCCAGACCCTGGTGGGGGGGCACAGCGGCGAGGATCCGCGAGCGGCGCGTGGTGGCGACGACTGCCCCTCGTCGCGAGCGCCGATCCCGGCCTCGGGGGATGCACAGACGGCCCAGTGCAGGCTCACAGCAGATGCATAGACCCGCTGGCGAGTGTGGAGCAGTACCTGAACCCGAAAGGCTTCCCATGTCCCAGACCCCCGCCCTCGCGCTCGCCACCCCGGGTGTCGCGCGGACGGCCCCCGAGGTGGAACCCTCGGCTCCGGCCGCCGCCCCCACGACGAGGCGCCGCAATCCCGTGGTCCGGCTCTTCGCCGGTTCCGAGACCGACCCCGCCTGGGCCCGCCCGGCCCTGTGGGGGCTGCTGCTCGTCGCCGCGGTCACCTACCTGTGGAACCTGACCGCCTCCGGCTACGCCAACGACTTCTACGCCGCGGCGGTGAAGTCCTCGACGCAGAGCTGGACGGCCTGGCTGTTCGGCTCGCTGGACTCCGCCAATGCCATCACCGTGGACAAGCCCCCGGCCGCGCTGTGGGTGATGGGGCTGAGTGCCCGGCTGTTCGGCTTCTCCTCCTTCTCGCTGCTGCTGCCGCAGGCCCTGATGGGCGTCGGCACGGTGGCCCTGGTGGCTGCCGCGGTGCGACGCTGGCACGGCCACCTGGCCGGGCTGGTGGCCGGTGCGCTGGTGGTGGCCACCCCCGTCGCGGCCCTGATGTTCCGCTTCGACAATCCCGACGCCATGCTCACCCTGCTGATGGCCGGTGCCGCCTACTGCGTGGTCCGCGCCATCGAGACCAGCCGCGGCCGCAGTGCGCTGGGCTGGATGGTGGCCGCTGGTGCGGCGATCGGCTTCGCCTTCCTCACCAAGATGCTGCAGGGCATGCTCGTGCTGCCCGGCTTCGTGCTGGCCTACCTGGTGGCCGCCCCGCGCAGCTGGAAGGCCCGGATCGGCCACCTGCTGGCCGCGCTGGTCTCGATGGTCGTCTCGGCCGGCTGGTTCGTCGTGCTGGTGGAGCTGTGGCCCGCCTCCGCCCGTCCCTGGATCGGTGGCTCCACCAACAACTCCGAGTGGGAGCTGGCGCTGGGCTACAACGGTCTGGGCCGGATCCTGGGTGGCAGCGGCAACGGTGGCGGCGGTGGTGGCGGCGGCTTCGGTGGCACCGCCGGCCTGCTGCGGATGTTCAACAGCCAGTTCGGCACCGAGGTGAGCTGGTTCATGCCTGCCGCCCTGCTCCTGCTGGTGGCCGGCCTGGTGGCCCGCGGCCGCGCGCCGCGCACCGACCGGGTGCGTGCCTCGCTGGTCCTGTGGGGCGGCTGGGTGCTGTCCACCGGCCTGGTGCTGAGCCTGATGGAGGGCACCGTGCACTCCTACTACGCCATCGCCCTGGTCCCCGGCCTCGCCGCCACCATCGCGGTGGGCGGTCGGGAGATGTGGGAGCGCAGCGGCAGCATCGTCTGGCGCACCGTGCTGGGCCTGGCCGTCTCGGTCACCGCCGGCTGGGGCTTCTGGCAGCTGGGCCACTACGCGGCCGGCTGGCACTCCTGGATCCGCTGGAGCGCGCTGGTGCTCGGCGTCGCCGCCCCGATGGTCTTCGTCGGCCTCAGTGTGCTGGACCAGAAGACGCGCTGGGTCCGCAGCGTGGCCGTCGGCGCGCTGCTGGTGGGCAGCCTGGCTGCCGCCGCCCCGTCGGTTGCCTGGACGGCCGCGACGATCAGCACCGGCCACACCGGCTCGATGCCCGCCTCCGGCCCGGCCTCGGCCAGCACCGGTGGCATGGGTGGCGGACGCGGCCAGATGGGCACCCCGCCCAGCGGCGACGGCGCCCCGCAGGGAACTGCCGCGCAGGGCACCGCCCAGTCCGGCACCGGCCAGACCGGCACCAGCCAGACCGGGACCACCCCCACGGTGCAGCCCGGCACGGCCGAGGCCCAGCAGGCGGCAGACCAGTCCACCTCCTCCCAGAACGGCTCCGGCCAGGACGGACAGGACGGCGGGATGGGCGGCATGGGCTCGTCGAGCAACAGCGAGCTGATCGAGGCGCTCAATGCCACCAGCAGCACCTGGTCCGCAGCGGTGATCGGTGACCAGACGGCCGCCGGCTACATCCTGGACTCCGACACCGCCGTGATGTCGATCGGCGGCTGGAGCGGTACCGACGAGAACGTCACCATGGAGCAGTTCAAGACCTACGTGGCCAACGGCGAGATCACCTACTTCATCGCCGGCGGCGGCATGGGTGGTGGCCAGGGCGGCAACGGCTCGGCCAGCGAGATCACCGCCTGGGTGCAGGCGAACTACGAGGCCACCACCATCGGTGGCACCACGGTCTACGTGCTGAACAGCTGATCCCTGGACCGCACACCCGACGAGCGGACCGACCCCTGCGGGCCGGTCCGCTCGCGTCGTGACGGCTTGGGATCTGCTGTGCATCGGGGCCGGGGGCTTTCCCCTGCGAGCGAACAGCAAACACGCCAGATCCTAGTCAGGGCAGGTTTTGCCGGCCGGTGCTGGGTCACGGTCAACAACGGCGTGGTGACCAGTCGGTGAACAATGGGCGATCCTCTTGTGATGGACGAATTCGGGGGAGCAGGCATGACGGCGGCACGTTGGGCACGTTGGGTGGCGCTGGCGGTGGGCCTGACCGCGGCCTGCCAGGCGGTCTACCACCTCACCGGCACAGGCGGCCGCATCCTCAGCCTGGACCGTGAGCTCTCCTTGGCGGGCGGCCCCTCGCAGTGGACCATCCCGATCCCGGCCCTGCTCAGCTTCCTCACGCTGGTCGGTGCCGGCCTGCTGTGGTGGCGCGCCGCCCGGGTGCATGCCACGGGTGTGCGTCTGGCCGGCCTGGTCCTGTCCGGCTTCCTGCTCTTCATGGCCCTCGACGAGCTGCTGGGCATCCACGAGCAGGTGGGTCACCTGCTGCGCGTGAAGTGGCTGGTGGCCTATGCCCCGCTGATCCTGCTGGCAGGTCTGGGCTCGCTCTACCTGGTGGCGAGGCTCTGGCAGCTCGCCCGGCCCGCCGCCCTGGCGCTGCTGCTCGGCGGCTGCTGCTGGGTGCTGGCGCAGACCCTGGAGATCCTGGAGTGGAACGGCGAGCGCCACGTCAGCCGTGGCTACACCGAGATGATGACCGTCGAGGAGATCGCCGAGACGCTGGGATCGGGTCTGTTCGGCCTGGCCGCGGCCCGGCTCGCCCAGCGTCGCTCCGTGGCCGGCTCGTCCCCGCAGGCCGAGGCCATCCGCCCCGACGAGCGCCTGCAGCACCCTGCCCGCTGACCCTTGGGGCCGCGTCAGCGGTCGCACAGAGCCATGAGATTTGTCATGGCCAGAACGTGAGGTTCGGCCCGGGAGCCCGCAGCCTCCCGACGGGAGGGTTGAGCCATGAGCAACCACCCGATCCCCGCCCTCAACCTGCAGGGCGTCACCCGTAGCTTCGGCGCCGTCGAGGCGGTGCGCGGCATCGACCTCACCATCGAGCCTGGCGAGGTGGTGGCCTTCCTGGGCCCCAACGGCGCCGGCAAGACCACCATCATCGACATGGTCCTCGGCCTCGGCCGTCCCACCAGCGGCAGCGTCGAGGTCTTTGGCATGGCACCGCAGCAGGCCGTCGCCCACGGCCTGGTCTCCGCGGTGGTCCAGACCGGCGGCCTGCTGCCCGACATCACGGTGCGCGAGACGGTCGAGCTCACGGCCAGCCTGTTCGTGCACTCCACCGACGTCGACGAGGCGCTGCGTCGCGCGGGCATCGCCGACATCGCCGGCCGGATCGTCAAGAAGTGCTCCGGCGGGCAACAGCAGCGCCTCTGCTTCGCCATGGCCCTGGTCAGCGATCCCGAGCTGCTGATCCTCGACGAGCCCACCACCGGCATGGATGTCGAGGGCCGTCGCGCCTTCTGGGAGACGATCCACGCCGACGCCGCCCAGGGCCGCACCGTGCTCTTCGCCACCCACTACCTGGAAGAGGCCGACGACTTCGCCGACCGGATCGTCCTGCTGCGCCACGGCCAGGTGGTCGCCGACGGCACCGCCGCCCAGATCCGCGCCATGGTCTCCGGCCGCACCCTGCGGGCCCGGCTGCTGGCGCCGCTGGAGCAGGTGCGCGCGCTGGTGGAGCCGCTGGGTGCCCACGACGTGCAGCTGGTGGGAGCCACCCTCAGCCTGGTGGCAGACCAGACCGACCCGATCGCCCACGCCCTGATCGGGCAGGGCCTGGCCCGCGACGTCGAGATCACCACCCGCGGCCTGGAGGACGCCTTCGTCGCCCTCACCGCAGACCAGGCCACTGCCTCGAGCACCCCCGGCGAGAACGCCCTCGCCGGCACCCGATGAGCCACCCTTCACCTGTCAGGAGCCAGTCATGAGCAGCCTCACCCTTCCCGCAGCACCCGTCGTCACCCCCGCACCCACCACTCGAGAGGAGATCCTGGCCGGGCGTCCCCGACCCGCCTGGGGCGGCCTGAACCGCACCCTGCTGGGCCTCGAGGTGCGCCGCCTGCTGCGCAACCGCCGTTCCCTGTTCGTCACCATCGCGCTGCCCACGCTGATGTACCTGATGATCACGCAGGGCCTCGATGCCTCGGAGAAGGTGGGCCGTGGCACCGTCGGCGGCCTGCTGATGGTGAGCATGGGCCTCTGGGGCGCTGGTGCCTGCACCGCCACCGTGGGCGCAGCCGTCGGGCTGGAGCGCGCTGTGGGGTGGAGCCGCCAGCTGCGTCTGACCCCGCTGAGCCCGGTCGCCTATGTCGTCGCGAAGACCCTCGCCGGCATGGCCGGTGGCCTGGCGGGCGTGCTCGCCGTCACCGGCTGCGGCATCGCTCGCCACGACGGCACCCCGCTGCAGGTCATCCTGCCCGCCATGCTGGTGGTCTGGCTGGGTGCTGCCGTGTTCGCCGCCTTCGGTCTGTTCGTCGGCTACCTGATGCCCACCGACAACGCGATGCAGCTGGTCTCGCTGGGCATGACCGCCTTCTGCTTCCTCGGTGGCCTGTTCACGCCGATGAGCGATGACTCCTTCTGGGGCCATGTGGCCCGCTTCACCCCGATGTGGGGTCTGCGGCGGCTGGCCATGAGCCCCTTCGGCGATGGCCAGTTCACGTGGCTCGCCGTGGCGAATGTGGCGGCCTGGTTCGTCATCTTCGTCGGCGGTGCGGCCTGGCTGATGGCCCGCGACACCGATCGCGTCTGATGCCACCTACGATCAGCTCCATGAGCCAGTCCACCGCCGTCGAGACCTCGCCGGCGGTGGGCCGCATCCGGCGGGCCTTCCGGGTGGGCTGGCCACTGCTGTGGGGCATCAACATCGCGCCGCTGGCCTGGCGCGATGCACAGCACGGCGGCACAGACCACTGGCTCGCCGGAGGGCTCGTTCTGGCCGGCACCGTCCTGACCGTGGTGCTCACCATGTGGGTCACCTCCCAGCTGCACGCAGGCCGCACCACCACTCACCCGGCTGCCCTGCTGGCCCTGGCGGCCTGCTTGGTGGCGGGCTTCGTGAGCTGGCAGGTGACCCGGGAGGCCGCCCATCTCCAGCTGGTGCCCTTCGTCGCGGTGGCCCTGGCGCTGATGTACGACTGGCACGTGGCGCTTCCGGTGAACCTGGTACTGGCCGCCGCCGTCTTCCTGGCCGACCCGCTGGATGCCGGGTGGAGCGAGGCGCACGGCATGGCCCTGGGCACCCTGGGTGCCATGGCCGGTGCAGGTTTCGGCCGGATCGCCTCCCAGCGTGGTCGTGAGGCGCGGGCGATGACCGAGCACGCCCGCCAGCTGGAGATCAGTGAGGAGCGCAACCGGATGGCGCGTGACCTGCACGACATCCTGGGCCACTCGCTCACCGTCATCACCCTGAAGGCGGACCTGGCGGCCCGGCTGGTGGATGCCGACCCGCAGGCCGCCAAGCAGGAGCTGGCCGAGGTGCAGTCACTCTCCCGCTCCGCGCTGGCCGACGTCCGGGCGACGGTGAACAACTACCGGGAGATGTCGCTGGCCGGCGAGATCGCGCGGGCCGCGAAGACCTTGGGCAGTGCGGGGGTGAAGGCAGAGCTGCCGACCAGTGTTGACCAGGTGGAGCTGGACCTGCGCGAACTGTTCGCCTGGAGCCTGCGTGAGGCCGTCACCAATGTGGTCCGCCACGCCGAGGCGCGCCACTGCCGGGTGGAACTCGGCGCGGGGTGGATCAGTGTTGCCGACGACGGCCGCGGCATCTCCGGGCCCACCGACGGGCACGGGCTGGAAGGGCTGCGGCAGCGGGCCGCGGCGGCCGGCTGTCGGGTGGACCTGGCCGCCGGCATCGGCGGTCGCGGCGCCGAACTACGAGTGGCGAGGGTGGACGCATGATCACGGTGATGCTGGCCGACGACCAGGGCCTGGTGCGCGGTGCGCTCGCAGCACTGCTCACGCTGGAGGGCGACATCGACGTCGTGGCCCAGGTGGGTCGAGGCGACGAGGTGCTCGCCGCGGCTCAGGCGCACCGCCCCGATGTGGTCCTGATGGACGTCGACATGCCCGGCATGGACGGGCTGGCCGCCGCCGCCCAGCTGCTGCGTGAGCTGCCCCGCACCAGGGTGCTGATCGTGACCACCTACGGGCGCCCTGGCTTCCTGAAGCGGGCGATGTCCTCGGGGGCGCACGGCTTCATCGTCAAGGACACCCCCAGCGACGAGCTGGCTGAGGCCGTGCGACGGGTGCACGCCGGGCTGCGCGTCGTGGACCCTGCCCTGGCCGCCGACTCGCTCGTCTTCGGGGACTCCCCGCTGACCGCCCGGGAGACCGAGGTGCTGCAGGCAGCCGCCGATGGCGCCACCGTGGCGGAGGTGGCCCGACGGGTGCACCTGAGTGAGGGCACGGTGCGCAACCACCTGAGCCAGGCCATGGCCAAGACCGGCGCGGCCACCCGCGCCGAGGCGGTGCACATCGCGGCGGAACGGGGCTGGGTCGTCGCCTGATCGGCGCGGCCTTCCTGGCGTGGTCAACCCCGAAGCCGGCCCAGGCTGGAGACCCAGCGTCCCCGCAGGGCCAGCAGCACCACAGCGCAGACCGCGAGCAGCACCACCGAGAGCGCCACGGCGGCGTCGGGATCGTTCTGCATGGCCAGGTAGACCGCCAGCGGCATGGTCTGGGTGCGGCCCGGGAAGTTGCCGGCGAAGGTGATGGTGGCGCCGAACTCGCCCAGCGCCCGGGCCCAGCACAGCACCGTCCCGGCCAGTACGGCCGGTGCCGCCAGCGGCAGGGTGACGTGCCGGAAGACCTGCCAGGAGGAGGCGCCCATGGTCTCCGCGGCCTCCTCCAGCGCCGGGTCCCGGTTGGCCAGCGCACCCTCCAGGCTCACCACCAGGAAGGGCATCGCGACGAAGACCTGGCTGAGCACCACGGCCGTCGTGGTGAACGGCAGGGTGATGCCGAACCACACGTCCAGCCTGCTGCCCACCACGCCCATCCGGCCGAAGGCGAGCAGCAGGGCCACGCCGCCCACGACGGGTGGCAGCACCAGCGGCAGGGTGACCAGGGCCCGCACCGCGGCGGCCAGCCGACCGGCCGCGCGCCCATGGCCCTGGGCCAGCCACCAGGCCAGTGGCACGCCCAGCAGCAAAGAGATCAGGGTGGCCGTCGTCGCGCAGAGCAGGGAGAGCCCCAGTGCCGGGCCCACCGTGGGACCGGCCAGCAGCTCACCCATCCGTCGCCAGGGCGCCCGCAGCAGCAGGCTGCCCAGCGGGACGGCCAGCAGCAGGGTGGCCAGCAGCGCCAGCAGGCCCAGGGGGCGGCTGGCGGCGGAATGGGGGCGTGGGCTCACGGACGCTGGAAACCGGCCTGCTCCAGCACGGAGCGTCCCTGCTCGGAGAGCACCAGGTCCACGAAGCCCTTGGCCTGCTCGGCCCGCGGGGCGTCGGTGAGCACGGCGATCGGGTAGCTGGTGGAGACATTCTGGTCGGCGGGGATCTCGATGCCCTTGACCTGGTCTCCGGCGGCCTTCACGTCGGTGGCGTAGACCAGGCCGGCGTCCACCTCGCCGAGCCTCACCTTGGTCAGCACCGACTTCACGTCCGGCTCCTGGGTGGTGGCCGTGACGCTCATCTTCTGCTGGGTGAAGAGCTTGGTGCTCGCGACACCGCAGGGCACCTCGGCCTGGCACAGGGCCAGCTTCAGCTCAGGGTCGGTGAGGTCGGCCAGGGCGTCCACCTTGCCCGGGTTGGCCGGCGGCACCGCGATCTCGAGCACATTGCTGGCGAAGGTGACCGGGTCCTTGGCCTTGCCGGCCGCCACCACGGTGTCCATGTTCCTGGTGGAGGCGCTGGCGAAGACGTCGACGGGGGAGCCGTCGGTGATCTGCTTGGCCAGGGCCGAGGAGCCGCCGTAGGAGACCTGGACGTCGACGCCGGGATGGGCGGCCTCGTAGTCGGTGGCGATCTGGTCGAAGCTCTCCTTCAGGCTGGCCGCGGCCAGCACGGTGATCGTGTCGCTGCCGGCCTTGCTGGCGCCAGCGCTGGCGCTGCTGCCGGTGGAGGCGGTGCCGGAGCAGGCGGCCAGCCCCAGGGCAGCGGCGGCGAGCAGGGCGGCGGGGCGGATCGGCTTGTCCATGGGCCGTCCTCAGTTCTCTCGCGGCGTCTCGACCACGACGTGGGTGGCCTTGACGCTGGCGACGGCGAGCACGCCGGGCTCCAGGCCCAGCTCGTCGGCGGCCTCCCGGCTGATCAGGCTGACCACCCGGTGCGGACCGGCCTGGATCTCCACCTGGGCCATCACGGTGTCGCGCACCACGCGCGTCACCAGCCCGGTGAAGGTGTTGCGGGCGCTGCGCGGAGTGAGGGCGCGGTGACCGGGCAGCTCATCCGGCCCGGCCAGCTCGACGGCCAGTGCGGCCAGCCGCTCACCGGAGACCACCTGCCGGCCGGATTCGTCGATCCCGCTGTCCATACGGCCTGAATCGATCCACCGTCGCAGCGTGTCGTCACTGACGCCCAGCAGCTCGGCGGCTTCGCGGATGCGGTATTCCATGCTTCATTCAACCGCATCTGCGGAGATTCTGACCACCGGTGGCCGTGTTGGACATCGACGGAGGCTGGCCCCCGCCACGACGTAGGCTCGATGTCATGGTCAGGGGTGGCAGGCGTGGGGGGCTGGTGGCGGCTGGCGCGAGCCTGCTCGCAGCCCTGCTCCTGGCCTCGTGCAGCGCCACCCCCCAGACCACCGCTCCCACCGCTCCCGCCCCCGCCAGCAGCACCGCCGCCGGCTCCGATCCCGACCCGGCCGTATCCCCGCAGGCCTCGCGGGAGACGGTCACTGCCGCCGTCGCCTGGACCAATACGCACTCCGTGCCGCTCAGCGACGTCACCTCCGTCGCCGGTCAGGCGCTGGTGGTGGCCGGCGTGGACCGACGCCTCGAGGTGCAGTCGCTGAACCTGGCCACCGGCGAGGTGGTCTGGGCCCACCGGGTCACCGCCTCGCTGGTCTCGCCCCAGCAGCCGATCGACGTGACCGCCCTGGCCAACCGCTACGTCGCGGTGCTGGAGCCGCTGTCCGGCGGCGGCCAGCGTGCCCGGCTGCAGCTGCTGGACGTCACCCAGAAGGGCCGCATCGTGGGCGGCAGCGGCACCTACCAGTTCACCTCCTTCCCGGAGACCTGCCCCGACGACAGCTCCTCGGTCTGCGCCCGCGCCGTGCGCGGCACCACCGCCGTCGAGGTGAGGCTCAGGCCCGGCAGCCCGGCCCGCGAGGTCCGGCTGGCCGACTCCGGCGACAGCTACCAGGACCTGGCCAGCAGTGGCCTGGTGCGCTTCTTGGACCCCGCCACCCGCACCGTCACGATCGGCGTGGAACAGGGTGGCAAGCTGCGCTGGAAGAAGTCCGAGAAGGAGCTCTTCGGCAAGCTGTCCACCGACGGTGGCTGGTACTTCCGGCGCGAGGGTGACGTGATCCACGGCTCGGTGGGCCTGGCGCGTCCCCGCAGCACCGACCAGCTGCCCGTCCGTTACCTGGGCGTCGGCCTCGACGCGCGCACCGGGAAACGGTTGTGGAGCCTGCCCGGCGCGGACCTGGGCTGCGCCTCCACCACCGAGGTGGTGCTGGCCTGCCGCTGGCAGGCCGGACGGGTGCTGCCCTCCGGGCTGCTGGACGGCGGCCGCATGGTCCTGCAACGCCTGGACCCCACCACCGGGAAGGCGCTGTGGACCACCCGCCCGCTCTTCGTCACCGGACGGATCGCCGCCCGGCTGGGGCAGGCCGGGGACGGCGTCGTGGTGGAGGAGACCGACGGACGCATCGTGGTGGACGTCACCACCGGCGTCACCCGCCGTGCCACCGCCGTCGACGCCACCTGGAGCACGGTCCTGGTCGACGTGCCCAGCGCCGAACCCTGGTACCACGGCAGCACCCGGATGGACACCCGTCGCGGCGCCGTGAACCAGGTCTCCGGATCCCGGCCCGAGGCCTTCCATCTGCCCATCCCGCAGGCCGTGGGCGCCCAGTTCGGCCGGCTCCGGGTGCTCAGCCTGCCCGGCCGCATCGTCGCCCTCGACACCCAGGGCTGAGCGACGGCTGCCTGGGCATCCCCGGCCGCTGAGGCACTGAGCACCCGCTGAGCCGGCCGGACCGCATCGGCCTGCGCGGCTGGGAGACTGGCCCCATGGAGCTGGTGTGGTGGGCGCTGCCGCTCGGACTGGTGATCGGTGCCGTGATGGGCAGCCTGGGCGGTGGTGGGGCGATCCTCACCATCCCGCTGCTGGTCTACGTGCTGCACCAGGAGCCCCATGCGGCCACCCTGGGGTCCCTGGTGATCGTGGCGATCTCCTCGGTGGTCGGGCTGCTGCCGCACGCCCGACGGGTGCAGTGGCGCGACGGCGCGGTCTTCGGCGGCATGGGCATCGTCGGCTCCATGCTGGGCACCGCGGCCGCGGTGAGGATCCCGGCCGAACTGTTGATGAGCCTGTTCGCCGTGCTGCTGCTGGTGGTGGCGGGGCTGATGCTGCGCCGACGAGGAGCCGCGGCCGCCACGCCGGTGCGGCGCGGCTTCTGGCCGCTGCTGGCCACCGCCACCGGGGTGGGGATGCTCACCGGCTTCTTCGGCGTGGGCGGCGGTTTCGCCGTGGTGCCGGCGCTGACGCTGGTGCTCGGCTTCACGATGCACCAGGCGATCGCCACCTCGCTGCTGGTGATCTGCATCAACTGTCTCACCGCGCTCGCCTCCCGGGTGGGCAGCGGCATCGGCCTCGACTGGGGCGTGGTGCTGCCCTTCGCCGTCGGCGCCAGCCTCGGCAGCCTGGTGGGTGGTCGACTCACCCGCGGGATCGACCCGCGCACCCTGCAACTGGCCTTCGCCTGCCTGCTGGTGGGACTGTCGCTGTGGATCGGCGGCCAGAACATCCCCCAGCTGTTCTGAGCCGCGGTCACCAGCGCCCGTCCCCCGTGCATGGCGGGGCCCCGGCGCCGTCGCGGCACCGGGGCCCCGGCCGGGGCTGATCAGCCGCCGATGTTGACCATCCAGCGCACGCCGAAGCGGTCGGTGATCATGCCGAACTCGGCACCCCACATCTGCTGCGCCAGCGGCACGGTCACCTCGCCGCCCTGGGCGAGACCCTGGAACCAGCCGCGCATCTTCTCGGCCTCGGACTCGTCGCCCACCAGGGAGACCGACATGTTGTCGCCGAAGGTCAGCGGCATCTCGTCGGGGGTGTCGGAAGCCAGCAGCACCAGGCCGTCGGCGGTGGTGAGCATGGAGTGCATCACGCCCTGCATCTCGGGCATGCCGGAGTCGGCGAAGGACATGACCTGCAGATCGCCGCCCAGCACGCTGCGGTAGAACTCCATGGCCTCCTGACAGGTGCCGCGGAAGTTGATGTAGGGGTGGAGCGTGACGCTCATCGGGTCTCCTCAAGTAGTTGAATCGGAAAGATTCTACTGCCCGTCATGATGCTGCCCCGCCACTAGATTGGGGACCATGCCGCTGCTCTTCCTGGACCTGGACAACACGCTGGTGGACCGCGCCGCCGCCTACCGCCTGTGGGCGCAGGGCTTCCTGGCCCAGCAGGGGGCCGACCCCGCGCTGCTCGAGGAGATGGTGCGCGCCGACGGTG
Organism: Luteococcus peritonei; assembly: GCF_039526385.1. Taxonomy (NCBI): domain Bacteria; kingdom Bacillati; phylum Actinomycetota; class Actinomycetes; order Propionibacteriales; family Propionibacteriaceae; genus Luteococcus; species Luteococcus peritonei. The sequence continues at coordinate 125,033 of NZ_BAAAIX010000009.1, forward strand.
ACGGGCTGCGTCCCAAGCCGGAGGTGCAGGCTGACATCGCCCAGCTGCTGGACCTCGATGCCGAGCAGGCCGCCACCATCACCACCGTGCTGCGCCAGGGCGTGCTGGACCACCTGGCCCTCGACCCCACCGTGCCGGTGGCCCTGGAGAAGGCGCGCGCCGCGGGCTGGACCCCCTTCATCGTCACCAATGGCGTGGTGCCGCAGCAGGACCTGAAGATCACCAACCTGGGCCTCGACGCCCTGGTGGACGGCTGGGTGGTCAGCGACGTGGTGGGGGTGCGCAAGCCCGACCCGCGCATCTTCACCATCGCCGCCGAGCAGGCCGGCCAGCCGCTGGAGGGCGCCTGGATGGTCGGTGACGCGCACGACACGGACATCGAGGGTGCCCAGGCCGCCGGCCTGCGCTGCATCTACATGAGTCGCGGGCGCGCCTGGCCGCAGGATCTGCCCGAGCCCGACGCCTTTGCCGACAGCCTGCCCGAGGCCGTCGACATCGTGATCGCCTCGGGCACCTGAACCGGAGCGAAGCCTTCCCGACGACGACAGGGCCGGGCGGACCCCAGGGGATCCGCCCGGCCCTGCTGCGTCGTGCCGGGTGCTGGACGCTGCTGAGCTCAGACGGTGACCGGCTCCTCGGCGCGGGTGCTGCCGATCAGCTGGGCCAGGTCGGCCGGGCGTGGCTGGGCCCGGCAGATGACGACGGCGGCAACCAGCCACAGGGTGGCCACCAGGAAACAGATCAGTGCGGTCATGTGGGTACTCCTAAGGGTCGGCGGTGCACCCCGAACACCGCACCTCGACGGCGAGGCGTGATCACCGTAGCGGTTCAGCAAGTCTTCAGGAAGTGGATCCGGGAAAATTTTCATCCCGCTCTGACCAGCGCTGATGAGGTCGAGGCGCGCAGTGGGTCGGATGGCCGTCAGGCGGCGGCGATCCGGTCGTCCTCCGGGGTCGTGGCCCACGACTGGCCGGGCTCGGGGGCCAGTGCGGTGTTCACGGCCAGGCGGGTGGAGTCGCGGCCGTCGGCCAGCCAGAGCAGGGCTGCGAGGGCCCAGAGCAGGGCGACGAGGGCGATCAGCAGAACGGTCATGTGGGGGGCTCCGCGGGTGTGGCTGACAGGTGGCTTCCACTCCCCGCGGTGGAAGGGTTCTCCGGCTTTCCCGGTACTGCGTCCGAAGGATGGTTCGGCAGCCTCCCCCGCGCCGCCTCGGGTCCAGCATGGCAAGTGCTGGACATCTGTGCCAACCGGCTGGGACAGAATTATGTCGACCAACTGTTCAGTTCTTCACTTCCCGCGGAGCACAGCCTTCCGCTTCCTCAGGTGCGCTGGTTCGGTTCCGGCCGCAGGCGTCCGGTGGAGTAACCTCGGTCGTCCATGCCGAAGCCCTTCCCCGCCCCCGCCGTCTGCAACGGCGCAGCCGTGCCCGCGCGGGGGAAGGACCGCACCACGGAGCAGGACGGAGGCCAGCAGCAGTGAGCACCTCGGCCTTCGAGCACATCTCCCCGGCCTGGCCCGGTCGCGCCCCCTGGGGCACCGCCCGCAGCCTGCGCGCCTGGCAGCAGGAGGCGCTCGACATCTACCTGCGCGACGAACCACGCGACTTCCTGGCCGTCGCCACCCCCGGCGCCGGCAAGACCACCTTCGCGCTGCGGGTGGCCAGCGAGCTGCTGCAGCGCCGCATCATCACCCGCATCGTCGTGGTGGCCCCCACCGAGCACCTCAAGGTGCAGTGGGCCGAGGCCGCGCACAAGGTGGGCATCAACATCGACCCCGGTCTGGGCGGCTCGATGCGCGGACGCTCCCGGGAGTACGACGGCATCGCCGTCACCTATGCCGGCGTCGCCGCACGGGTGCACCACTACCGGGCCCGCACCGAGAACTTCAAGACCCTGGTGATCCTCGACGAGGTGCACCATGCCGGCGACGCGCTGAGCTGGGGCGATGCCATCCAGGAGGCCTTCGACCCGGCCACCCGGCGGCTGGCCCTGACCGGTACCCCCTTCCGCTCCGACGACAGCCCGATCCCCTTCGTCACCTACGAGGAGCTGCCCAGCGGCGCCAAGCAGTCGCGGGCCGACTACACCTACGGCTATGCCGAGGCGCTGCGTGACCACGTCGTGCGCCCGGTGCTCTTCATGGCCTACGGCGGTCCGATGCGCTGGCGCACCAAGGCCGGCGACGTGCTCTCCGCCAACCTGGGCGAGGCGCTCACCAAGGACCTCACCGCCCACGCCTGGCGCACCGCGCTCGACCCCAAGGGCGAGTGGATGGGGGCCGTGCTGCAGGCCGCCGACGTCCGGCTCACCGAGGTGCGTCGCCACGTCCCCGACGCGGGCGGCCTGGTGATCGCCACCAACCAGACCCAGGCCCGCGCCTACGCCCGGCTGCTGGAGCAGATCACCGGCGAGAAGCCCACCGTCGTGCTCTCCGACGACACCGGCGCCTCCAAGCGGATCGAGCAGTTCAGCGCCTCCGACAGCCGCTGGCTGGTCGCGGTCCGGATGGTCTCCGAGGGTGTCGACGTGCCGCGCCTGGCCGTGGGCGTCTACGCCACCGCCACCTCCACGCCGCTCTTCTTCGCGCAGGCGGTGGGCCGCTTCGTGCGTACCCGGCGCCGCGGCGAGGTGGCCACCGTCTTCCTGCCCACCGTGCCGGTGATCCTGAGCCACGCCGCCCTGCTGGAGCAGCAGCGCGACCACATCCTCGGCGGCCGCAAGAAGGCCGATGCCGACGACCTGTGGGCCCAGGAGGAGGCCCTGATGGAGGAGGCGAACCGCTCCGAGAGCGCCTCCGACGACCTGCTGAACGGTGAGTGGGAGGCGCTGGAGAGCGTCGCCCAGTTCGACCACGTCATGTTCGACGCCCAGCAGTTCGGCCTGAACGCCGAGCCCAGCTCCGCCGAGGAACAGGAATTCCTGGGGCTGCCCGGCCTGCTGGAGCCCGAGCAGGTCTCCGACCTGCTCAAGGAGCGCCAGCGACGCCAGATGGCCCGGCGCGAACGGATGGAGAAGAAGGAGCGGGTGCCCCCGGAGGTGAGCCTGCACCGGGCGCTGGAGACCAAGCGCAAGGAGCTGAACTCCCTGGTCAGCCAGTACGCCCGCTCCCGCGGCATCCCGCACTCCCACGTCCACGCGGAGCTGCGACGCCAGGCCGGCGGCCCGCCCCTGGCCAAGGCCACCACAGACCAGGTGGACGCCCGGATCCGCCTGGTCCGCCGCTGGCACACCGGACGCTGATCCGCGCCCCAGGACGGTCGTGCGGACCGTCCCGGCAGGCGCGGGGTGCGATCAGGGCCGGGGTTCCTGGGTGGTGTCGGTGATCTCGTCCCATGTGGTCGTGGTGGTGTAGGGCTGGGGCGAGGTGGCGGGGCCGCTGTCACGGACCGCGACGCGGCGCACCGGCAGCAGGCTGTCCTTCGCGAGGGTGATCGTGTCGCGCGTGGTCGGCCATCCCGGGGCCGAGTGGTCCAGCACCAGCACGGCGCGTCCGTCCAGAGTGGCTTCACTCACCGTCACGCCACGGCTGCTGCGGGCCAGCTGCACCAGGGAGGCGCGCATCGCATCGCTGATCGCCGGGTTGGTGAGCCAACTGATGGCCCCCTGCCACTGCTGCATGCCCTCGGGCATCGGCGCGGTGGTGGGGCTGGCGGGCTGCGGCCGGAAGGTGCTGCCCTTGCCGGCCAGCAGCCAGGCCGACAGCTTCTGGGCGTCGGCAGGAACCTGGCCCAGCTCCGCGGCCGCGCTGGTCGTCGGCTCCAGCTCCCGGCCGTCCTGCCAACGACGCTGACTGCCGTCGGCCTCGTAGGAGTCCAGGTTGTGGAGGGTGTCCGCCGTGGCGCTTCCCTCGAACTGGACGGTCTCGGTGCAGCGCACCAGCAGCCGGTGCCCCTCGGCGATGGGGCGTCCTCCCTCGATCATGCCGGCCACCTGCGGGGCGCTGGCGGACGGCGACGGGCCGGCGGGGGAGGCCTGGTGGGTGGACTGCAGCAGGTTGACCCCGCCGATCCCCACGGCGGCGACGGCTGCGGCGGCGATGCCCAGGCGCAGGAAGCGACCCCGGCTGTCGGTGGGCTCGGCGGGCAGCACCTCGTCGAGGATGGTCTCGCGGCGCAGATCCCAGTCAGGGGCGGCCGTCAACAGGTCGTCGGGGGCCAGCAGCGCCAGGTCGTGCAGCTCGAACTCGTCGAGCTCGGGGCGGTGGCTCGTCTCAGGCATGGTGGGCTCCTTGCAGGTCGTCGGTGCGCAGTCGTGCACGCGCGCGGTGGATGCGCACGCGCAGTGCGCCGGGGGTGGTGCCGAGGACGCGGGCGGCGTCGCGGGTGCTGAGCCCGTCCCAGGCGATCAGCAGCAGGGCCTCGCGATCATCCTCGGACAACGAGGACAGGGCCTGCAGGATCTGTTGCCGGTTCACGGCCGTGAGCTCCGGGGAGGCGGTGGCCAGGTCCTCGAGCGGGGCCAGGCGCTGGGCGGTCTGGCCCTGGCGCTGGTCCTTGCGTCGCTGTGCCGAGATGGTGTTGCGGGCCGTGACGATCAGCCAGGGCAGCGGATCGGGCGGCAGCTGGTCGCGCTTGCGCCAGGCGATCGCATAGGTCTCGGCGACGGCGTCCTCGGCGGACTGCGCGCCGGCATGACGCAGGCAGTAGGCCATCAACCGCTGGGCGGTCTGGTCGTACATGGCCTCGAAGCCGGCCTTCTCGTCGGTGCTCACAACACGTACCGTCCGTCGGGGCGAGAGTGTTACACCACGAGTGTCACCCATGCCCGGACAGGTTGCCGTGAGGCGCGGTGCGAGACCGCGTCGCAGGGATGGAGGGGTCGGCGCCCGACAGCTCGCTGCGTCGGGGAAGCGCCCTGGTGGGCAACAACCGCGGCGTCCGCGGGGGTGGGGCTCAGCGCATCTGGATGGTTTTGGCTTCAACAAATTACACTTTGAACGAGCAAGCTGACATAGCCGCTTGTCGGACATCCGTCCGAGTTGAGTCTTCGGTGTGCTCGTTGCGGTACGCGCGCCTGGCCGCGGCCCTCGTCGTCGACCCGCCCGGTACCCCCGGCAGTGCCTCCTCCCCGACCGGGCCCTGCGGCAGTGGCTCCGCCCCGACCGGGCCCTGCGGCAGTGGCTCCGCCGCGACCGGACCCTGCGGCAGTGGCTCCGCCCCGACCGGGTCCCGCGGCAGTGGCTCCGCCGCGACCGGACCCTGCGGCAGTGCCTCCTCCCCGACCGGACCCCGCGGCAGTGCCTCCGCTCCGACCCCGTTCCCGTCGCTTCGACCCCTCAACTACCGGGTCGGAGTGCAGCGAGCGGGGTCTGAGCGCGCAGAGAAGGGTCGGAGCGCAGCGAACGGGGGCGGAGCACACCGAGCGGGGGCGGAGCACACCGAGCGGGGTGACAGCGTCCCGGGGAGACGGTGGCCTTGATGACTGCGTGTCCCTCACGATGGGCGCCAGGGAGGGAGATGGATTCTGGCCCGGCCGTCGCCGCGCGACGTGGTCCATCCGGCGCATGGACCACGAACTGTACGGATTGTTGGTGATCGTGGTTGCTCTACCAACCCCAACCGCTGACGATCCGGCGCGGCTCCTTGCGCCTGCCGCTCGCCGACCGGGAGCCCGGACCGGCCCCGGCCCCGGACCGCTCGGGTCCGGGGCCGGTTCCCGTCGGAGGACAGGAAGGGCGTGCCAGGCGTCGTGCGCCCGTCGTCGCAGCAGGCCAGCGGATGGCTCAGGCGGTGCCCATCAGGGCCAGCAGCACGCCGCCGGCGACGCAGGAGGCCACCTGGCCCGCCGCATTCGCGCCCATGGCGTGCATCAGGATGAAGTTCTCGAAGTTCTCCCGCGAGGCCTCCTTCTGCACCACGCGGGCCGCCATCGGGAAGGCCGAGATGCCGGCCGCACCGATCAGCGGGTTGAACTTGCCGCCCGAGAGCACGTTGAGCAGCTTGCCGAACAGGACACCCGCGGCGGTGTCCACGCAGAAGGCCAGCAGGCCCAGCACCAGGATCATCAGCGTCGACCACTTCAGGAAGCTGGAACCCACCATGGTGGAGCCGATCGCCAGGCCCAGGAAGAGGGTGACGATGTTGGCCAACTCGTTCGACGAGGTGCCCACCAGGCGCTCCACGACGCCCGACTCGCGCATCAGGTTGCCGAACATCAGCATGCCGATCAGCGGGGTGGCGAAGGGCACCAGGATGCCCACCACCACGGTCACGATCACCGGGAACAGGATCCGGGTGCGACGGCTGATCGCGCGCGAGGAGTAGGGCATCTGGATGCTGCGCTCCTTCTGGGTGGTCAGGGCGCGCATGATCGGCGGCATGATGATCGGCACCAGCGACATGTACGAATAGGCCGCCACCGTGATCGGCGCCAACAGGTCCGGGGCCAGCTTGCGGCTGACATAGATCGACGTCGGTCCGTCGATGGCGCCGATGATGCCGATCGAGGCGGACTGCTCGCGGCTGAAGCCCAGCAGCACGGCCAGGATCAGCGTCATGAAGATGCCGAACTGCCCGGCGGCGCCCAGCAGCACCATCTTGGGATTCTCCAGCAGCGGGCCGAAGTCGGTCATGGCGCCGATGCCCACGAAGATCAGCAGCGGGAAGAGCTCGTTGTCCACGCCGGCATGGCGCAGCACGCTGAACATCCCCTCGTCGCCCACCAGCGGGGACAGCGGCAGGTTGGTGAGCAGGCAGCCGGCGCCGATCGGCAGCAGCAGGAGCGGTTCGTACTCCTTGACGACGGCCAGGCCGATCAGGATGCCGCCGACGATCATCATCACCACGCCCTGCCAGGTGACATGGGTCAGGCCGCGCAGCAGCAGGTCGATGGTGGACTCCATCGGGACCAGCTGCGGGGCAAGTGAGGCCAGGGTCATCGCGATCAGCCCTCGAAGCGGACCAGGACGTCGCCGAAGACCACCTGCTGGCCCACCTCGCAGTTGATCTCGCTGACCACGCCGTCCTTCGGGGCGCGCAGCTCGTTCTTCATCTTCATGGCCTCCAGCACCAGCAGCGGGTCCCCGCGCTTCACAGCGTTGCCGGGGCTGGCCGCGATGGAGAGCACGACGCCGGGCATCGGGGCGGTCAGGGCCCCGGCCGCACCCCCGCCGGCACTCGCGGCCGGACGCGGCGGAGGACCGCTGGGCGCACCCTGGGCGGGCACCGCCGGACGGGCCGCCGGGGCGGCAGGAGCCGCGGCGACGTGCTGCACGGGCGCCTGGCCCACCTCCACGCTGGGGGTGATCATCGCCTGGGCCAGGTCCTGGTGGTCACGCAGGCGCACGTCCACGGTGCGTCCGGCGATCTGCACCCGGAAGCTGTTGGCGGTCACCTCCTCCACGTCGAGCTCGTGGTCCGACCCGTTGATCGAGACGGTGTAGCGACGCATCTGCTATCTCCTGTTCCAGGACTGGTTCTGCGCGCCACGGCCGACGGCCACCCAGCGCGAGGTGTGGATCTGGCTGCCGGGCGCATGGGTGCGCATGGCGGGCGCGGCCTGCTGGCGGCGCACCTGGGCGTGGATGACCACGGCCAGCGCCACCGCTGCGGCCTGGTCCACGGTCAGGTCGTCGGTGAGGATCTCCACCGACGTGCTGGCGGGCTCGTCGGGCACCAGGTCCGCGGCGGCCACCGGCTCGGGGGTGGTCTCCAGTGCGGGGGTGGCCTCGGCCTCGACGGCGGGCTTCGGCTCGGCGTCGAGCCGGCCGATGGCCAGCAGCAGGCCCATCAGGACCAGCAGCAGGCCGAAGACCACGCCCATGCCCACCACGGTCATCTCGAGGCCCCATCCAAGGTTGTGCATCCTCATGCCTCCTTAGACCGGGAAGAGCCCGTGCTTCTTGGGGATGTTGGTCTGCACCTTGGTGCGCAGCACCTCCAGGGCACGGATCAGGCGTGGACGGGTCTCGCAGGGCTCGATCACCTCGTCGATCTGGCCCACGTCGGCCGCGCGGTAGGGGTTGAAGAACTTCTCGCGGTAGTCGTCGATGAACTCCTTCTCGACGGCGGCCGGGTCGTCGGCAGCCTGGATGGCGCGACGGTTCAGCAGCCGCGCGGCCCCCTCCGGCCCCATCACCGCGATCTGCGCGCTGGGCCAGGCGAAGGCCACGTCATTGCCCATCTGCTTGGAGCTCAGCGCCACGTAGGAGCCGCCGATCGCCTTGCGGGTGACGACGGACAGCTTCGGGACGGTGGCCTGGCAGTAGGAGTAGATGATCTTCGCGCCGTGCCGGATCACCCCCGCGTACTCCTGCTGCACGCCCGGCAGGTAGCCGGGGCAGTCCACGAAGGTGACGATCGGGATGTTGAACATGTCGCAGATGCGGATGTGGCGGCTGATCTTGTCCGAGGAGTCGATGTCCAGGCAGCCCGACATCACGGTGGGCTGGTTGGCGATGATGCCCACCGAGTGGCCGTCGAGCCGGGCGAAGGCGCAGATGGCATTGGCGGCCCACTGCTCGTGCACCTCCATCACGCTGCCGGCGTCGAAGACGCTCTCCAGCACGTCGCGCATGTCATAGGCCATGGCGTCGTCGGTGGGGATGATGTCGTTGAGCATCTCGTCCATGCGGTCGGGCGAGTCGTAGGCGACGATCTGCGGCGGGTCCTCGGTGTTGTTCTGCGGCAGGTAGCTGAGCAGCCGCTTCACCATCTCGATGGCCGCCTGCTCGCTGCCGGAGGCGAACTGGGCGACGCCGGAGCGGGCGTTGTGCACGAAGCTGCCGCCCAGGTCCTCGGCGCTGACCTGCTCGCCGGTGACGGCCTTGATGATCTCCGGGCCGGTCAGGAACATGTTGGAGGTGGTCTCCACCATCACGGTGAAGTCCGTCAGCGCGGGGGAGTAGACCGCGCCGCCGGCGCAGGGGCCCATGATCAGGCTGATCTGCGGGATCACGCCGGAGGCCGCCACGTTGCGGTAGAAGACCTCGCCATAGGCGGCCAGCGAGCGCACGCCCTCCTGGACCCGGGCGCCGCCGGAGTCGTTCAGCCCGATCAGCGGGATGCCGGACTCCAGGGCCAGGTCCTGGATGCGGCTGATCTTGTTGGCCTGGACCTCGCTGAAGGAGCCGCCCAGGACGGTGAAGTCCTGCGCGAAGACGGCCACGCGCCGCCCGTTCACCTTGCCGAAGCCGGTGATGACGCCGTCGCCCGGGAAGCGCTGGTCGGCCATGCCGAAGTCGGTGGTGTTGTGGGTGGCCAGGGCTCCGAGCTCCTGGAAGGAGGCCTCGTCGAGCAGGATGGCGAGCCGTTCCCGGGCCGTCAGCTTGCCCTTGGCGTGCTGTGCTTCGATGCGCTTGGTACCGCCGCCCTGGAGCGCCTGTTCGCGCATCTGGCGGAGGGTCTCGAGTCGTTGCGACATTGCCTCGTCTCTCTGGGTGGTCCGTGGCTCCCACGCTAGACAGCGAGTTCTTGGTGACTTGCCCCCGGGGTGGCCCCGCAGGGCCTGTCAGCGGCGATTGGATCGTTCAATCTCCGGTGCCCTGGCGGGGTGGGTGGGAAACCCCACAGCTGGTCTGACTCCATGCGCCGTGGCGCCATCACTCCCCATCCCGCGGCGCGCCAGGAGGGTCGGGGGACCGTGGCCCGCGCCGGCGGATGGGCGGTGCCGCTCACTACCCGAACTGGGTGGTACGGGCGTCCAACCCTGAGATTCGCGTACTCGATGCCGGATCTTGCCGATTTCGGACGGCGGATTCATGTGGTCAGCGCAACGGTTCTGTGAGGAGGGGTTGTGATGGCGCATGGGGTCGAGGTTCGTGAGCGGGCGTTGGAGTTGTTGGCTCTGGGGTGGCCTGCGGTTCGAGTGGCTGAGCAGGTCGGGGCCCACAACACGACGGTGGGTGATTGGGCCAAGCTTGCTGGGGTGAAGCTGCAGCGTGGCAGGTTGGGCGGGAGGTCAAGTCCAGGCAAGTGGTGTAACGGCTGGTGATCCTGCAGGGCGGGGTCACCAGCCGTTACACCACTTGCCTGGACTTGACCCCCAGCTGAAACACTCCAAGACATCATCGGTGTTGCACTGACCCCCTGAAGCCACCGACCGATTTCGCGATCGAGGGTGCTGAAATCAGGGTTGGTCCGGCTGGTGTGGGGCCAGGAGGCCGGACCAGGCCACTGCAGTGTCCCCGGAAATCAACCACTCGATCCGGCCAAGGACCCGCCGTGCGCTGAGCCCCGCCCCGCGGCCGACGTCGAACGGTCGATTTCCGGGGAGTGGGCCGTCGTGCCCGCCTGTGTCCCGGACCAGGCGTCGGGGAGACCCAACCGCCCGGACCCGTGCCGGTCCGAGCACCCGGGCCGAGCAACCGACCTCGCGCCTGCTGGGTCCACGTCGCGCCTCCTGGGTCCACGTCGCGCCTGCCGAGCAACGTTGCGCCCCGCACTACGAGCGCAACGTTGCATTTCAGGCGCGAGGTGTCCGGTGAGGCGCAAGGTCGTCTTCTGGGGCGCGAGGTCGTCGTGCGGGGCGCGAGGTGGTCGTGGGGGGGCAAGGTGGTCGTGGTGAGCGCACGGTGCTCCTGTTGGGCCCACGGTGCTCCCGGCGCTACGGCACGCGACAAGGCCCCGCGGACCTGGTGGTCCACGGGGCCCTGGAGCAGGAGACACGAGGCCGTGCAGCGGGCCTGAGATGGCACTGGAACGCGACCAGGTGCGTGGGCTGCCGTGCCTGCCGATGCCGTTGGCGAGGGAGTCGCTCGTGGCCAGCGGTGTCAGGCCTGGGCGACCCAGGTCCCTGCCGTGCTTTCCTGTCGCGCCCGCATCGTCTGCCGCGCCGGCCGTGGGCTCCTTGCCCGGAGCCGTCACGGTGGGCCGGCCCGGCCAACGGTCTCGCCGGGGCCGATGCCGGCGCCGGCTACTTCATCGCGCCCTGGGAGACCGAGCCCTGGAGCTGGCGCTGGAAGATCACGTAGACCACCAGCACCGGCAGCACGGTGATCACGACGCCCGCGAAGAGGGCGCCGAAGTCCACCGCATAGCCCGCCTGTGAGGCGAAGCGGGCCATGCCCTGGCTGAGCACGTAGTTCTTCTCGTTGGTGTTCAGGGCCGCCGGGATCAGGTACTGGTTCCACAGGCCCAGGAAGTTGAAGATGGCCACGCTGGCCAGGCCGGGACGGGCCATCGGCAGCATGATCGAGAAGAAGGTCCGCCATTCGCCGGCCCCGTCGATGGCGGCAGCCTCGCTGATCTCGTGCGGCAGCGCCCGGAAGAAGGCGTACAGGAAGAAGACCGTGAAGGGCAGCGCGAAGGCCACATAGGTGATCACCAGGCCCGGCAGCGTATTGGCCAGGCCGAAGCCCTTGAGCACGAAGAAGAGCGGCACGATCGCCAGGAAGATCGGGAAGGTGAGCCCTGCCAGCATCAGGTAGTAGATGGCGCGTCGGCCGCGGAAGTCGAAGCGGGCCAGCACATAGGCGCACATCGCGCCCAGCAGCATCACCAGGAAGAGCGCCGAGGCCACCACCACCACGGTGTTGCGGAAGTAGCGCCCGATCCCGGCCGTGGTCCAGGCATTCGCATAGTTCACCCACTGCACCCGGTCGGGCAGGCTGAAGGGAGAGGCGAAGATCTCGTTGGTGGTCTTGAAGCTGGTCAGCAGGGTCCACAGCATCGGGCCCACTACCAGCACCGCCCACAGCGCCAGCAGCACGTGGGCGACGGCCGCGAAGCTGCGGTCGCCGGAGCTGAGCACCGGCTTGCGCTCCGGGCCCAGGTCGAAGTCACGGTGCACATCCCCGGTCAGCCGGGGAGGATTCACGACGGTGCTCATCAGAAGCTCACCTCGTCCTTGCCGCCGGTCAGCCGGTTCACCGCGAAGACGATGGCGCTGAAGGCGAGGGTCATCAGGGCCAGCACCACGCCCATGGCGCAGGCCAGGCCGAACTGGCTCTTGGTGAAGGCTGTCGTGTACAGCTGCTGGGCCATCACCAGGGTGGAGTTGCCGGGGCCGCCCTCGGGGTTGAGCGCCTGCATGTAGACGAAGGCGTCGAGCGCCAGGATGCCCATGTAGATGTAGGCGGTCTGCACGTTCTCGCGGATCAGCGGGATGGTCATGCTCACCGCCGTTCGCCAGCGCCCCGCGCCGTCGAGCCGGGCGGCCTCGAAGACCTCCTGCGGGATGCCCTTGATGGCGGCGATGAAGAGCACCATGTAGAAGCCCACGAAACCCCACAGGATGATGAAGATGGTCACCGGCATGGCCGTCGCCTCATTGCCCAGCCAGGGGAAGTCCTTGAAGCGCTCGAAGCCCAGCTTCACCAGGATGCCGTTCACCAGGCCCGCCGAGGGGTCGAAGATCCGGCCCCACATCAGGCCGATCACGATGGCCGGGATGGTGTACGGGAAGAAGGAGACGACGCGGTAGAAGCTCGAGCCCTTCAGGCCGCGCACCTGGCCGTGCGAGGAGCCGCCCACCGTGATCAGGCTGGCCAGCACCAGCGCCAGCACGATGGTGAGCAGCGGCAGCACCAGCGCCAGCAGCAGGTTGTTGCCGATGGCGGTGCGGAAGGTGTCGTTGTGCAGCAGCTTGGCGTAGTTGTCCAGGCCGACGAACTTGCGCTCGTTGGAATAGCCGCCCCAGTTGGTGAAGGAGTACCAGACGGCCTGCACGAAGGGACTGACCACGAAGACCAGGTAGAGGGCCAGCGGCAGGCCCAGGAAGACGGCCATGAAGCTGGCCCGGTCGAAGGTCATCTTGCGCCGGCGCCGCACCGGGGCTGGTGCCCCGGCCTCGGGTGGCGGTACTGCTGCGATGGTCACGCTCTCACCCCTGCTGCTGGTTCTGGTCCACGACGTGCGGCGCCGCGCACGACGGGCCCGGCCGGTGCGGCCGGGCCCGTCGGCGCTCAGGGCGCCGGCTGCCTCACTTGGCGGTGTACTTCTTGATCGACGAGTCCTCGCGGATGGTGTCGGTGATCTTCTGCAGCTCCTTGGTGAGCGTGGCCACGTCCATCTTCCCGTCGAGGAAGGAGTTCCACAGCACCAGCTGGTCCTTGTTGGTGCCGTAGTAGTCGACGAACTGCCAGGAGTAGATGGCGTCGCCGGCCTCCTCCAGCAGCTTGATCTGGCTGGCCAGGGCGGTGGAGCCGAAGGCATCGGTGGGGACGGTGTCCTTGACGATGGTGGGGGCCAGCTTGGTCTTGGCGAAGTTGGTGGCCGCCTCCTTGGAGAGCATGACGCGCATGAACTCCTTGCCGCCGGCCGGGTTCGCGGCCTTGCTGGGCACGATGTAGCCCTCGCCCGCGGTGGAGTGCAGTGCCTTGGCGCCGAGCTTCGGGGCATCGGTGACCGAGAAGTCGCTCAGGCCCATCATCTTGAAGCCGTCCTTGGTCTGCTTCTTCATCTCGTTCTCGATCCACGAGCCCGAGGGGTAGAGCAGCGCGTCCTGGTTGTTGGACCACTGGGCCTGGGCAGCCGTGAACTGGGTGCCCGAACCGCCCGGCTTCACCATGCCGGCGTCGATGATCTTCTTCATCGCGGTGAAGACGTCCTGCACCGGCTTCTGGCTCCAGCAGTTGGCCTGCATGTTGTCCAGGGCCAGGCGGGTCTCGTCGCCGCCCTCCTTGATGGCCGAGCCGATCGCCATCGTCTGGTAGTAGGTGGCGGCCTCCTTGCCCCACAGGAAGAGGAACTTGTTCTTGGCCTTGGCCTTGGTGCCCAGCTCGTAGGCCTCCTCCCAGGTCTTCGGCGGGGTCCAGCCGTTCTCCTCGAACAGGCTGGAGGAGTACCAGGTGGCGTAGACGGTGAGCACGTAGTTGATCACGGCCAGCTTGCCGTCGATGGTGCCCGGCTCCAGCACGCCGTTGTAGAGGGTGTCGCGGATGGTGCCACCCTCCAGGTTCTTGGCGTCGATGACGCTGGAGAGGTCCTCGAGCTGGTCCACGATGGCGCTGATGCCGATCAGGTCCTTGCCGGAGTTGTCGATCACGTCGGGCGGGTTGCCGCCGGCGAAGCGCGGCTGCAGCTCGGTGCCGATCTGGGTGGACGGCGCCACCTGCACCGACGGCTTGAAGGACGCGCCGGACATGATCTTGCCGGCATTCTCGGCGTAGTCGATGCCATAGCCGCCGTTGAAGACGACGGCCTCCACCTTGGATCCCTGGGCGACGCCGAAGGGGTTGTCGGCGGCACCGGCCGCGGCGGAACCGGAGCCGGAGGCGGCCGGGGCACCGGAGCTGGCAGGGGTGTCGCTGGCGCTGCCGGCGCAGCCGGCGAACGAGGCGGTGCCGGCCAGGGCGGCGGTGGCGAGGGCGCCGCGCAGCAGGCTGCGGCGGTCGAGCTGGGGTTGCTGCATGCTTCTCTCCTTCGAGGACGGTGACAGCACCTCCGGGCGGCTCGTCGATGAGTCCGGACGGTGACTGGTCGAGGCCGGCGACGAGGTCGGCCATGGCGGGCACACTACTGCCGACAAGGGCCGATGCGGCGGCAATCGAGCACTCGTGCAGCGCGCGTCACCAAACTGCAACATATTCTCGCGCCCGGGCCGGCGCGCCGACCTGCCCGGGCGCCCACAGAGGGGCCGCGCCGGGCTCAGCCGAAGCTGACCTGGCGGCCCAGGCTGCCGTTGATGGTGGCCAGGTAGTCCGGCGACTGCACTTCGGCCAGCCGCTCCTGCACCCGCGCCAGCCGGTCGGCCAGGTCCAGCCGCTCGACGGGCTGCACATTGCCCTCGGAGTGCACGAAGGGGCCCAGGTCGGCGATGCCCTGCTTCAGGTGCGCCACCTCCGCGGCCTGCTTGGCGCTCAGCCGCTGGGCATACCAGCCGGAGTCCAGGATGGTGCGGCGCTCGAAGAGGCGACGGAAGTCCGGGCTGTCCAGCGTCCACCCCTCCTTGCTCTGCCCCTGGGCCATGATCTCCAGCAGCGCCCGCAGCGGCTTGACGGCCAACCGGATGGTGCCGTCGTCGAAGTAGGCCCTGGCGACGCGCTGGTGGGTGGCCACGATCACGTCGACGCTCTCGGCGAAGACATCCAGGTCCTGCAGCTCGGGCTTGAGCATCTGCTCGGTGAAGACCACGTCGGGGTGCAGGAAGATGCGCCCGAAGTAGGTGCTCACGAAGAGCTCGTTGATCCGGTAGCCCAGCCGGCTGGCCTGCACCGTGCGGCCCTGGTGCTCGAAGTCGCTGATCCGCTCCAGGCAGCCGGCCTCGATGAGCGCGGAGGCCTTGCGCTCCTGCGGCCACATCCGGCTGAACAGCTCCGGCACCAGCAGCGAGATGTCGTGGTCCACCCGCACCTGCGGGCCGATCACGCCGGCGCTGGACAGCCAGCCGTCGGTCTCGGTGAGGGCATAGCTGAGCAGGGCGGCGTTCAGGTCGACGATGGCCGGCAGCGCGTTGAAGGGCCCCTTGGTCATGGCGCCCTCGGAACCGGCACCCGTGGTGGAGGGCGACTTTCCGGTCATCGAGCTGATGAACTCCATGAACAGCTCGGGCAGCTCCATGTAGTGCAACGGGTTGTAGGCGCACAACGGCGGCACGCCCGGCTCGGCGGCATTGTTGCGACGCCCGGCCGCCACCACGTCCACCGGCATCCGCAGCGCCTGGCCGGCCGGCACCCGCTGCTGCAGGTGCACCGCCAGGTCCGCGGCCGCGGTGGCCTCCGGATTGGTCAGGTCGGGCCGCTGCTGCAGGTAGCGCGGGTTCTTGGACCGCTTGCCGTCCACCAGCCGCGGCTCGGAGCTGATCGCCAGGTAGGCGGGGGAGTCGTCGTCGCCACCCGCGGCGAAGTCGCGCACCAGCTTCGCCATCGGCTCGGTGAAGCGGCTGAAGCCGGCCGCGTCGGCGATCATCTCGCGTGCCTCGGGACGGGTGATCGGCTGGAAGTTGCTGATGAAGGAGTCCGTGCCGGACATGTCCTTCTCGGTCTGCTTGTCGTAGCCGCGGTGGATGGCGTCGTCGGGACGCTGGAAGAGCAGCTGCTCGCAGTTCTTGACGTACTTGGCGCTCACCGGGTCGTCGTCCAGCTGCGCGGGAGGGGCCACCACGGAGGCGGTGATGTCGTCCTCGGTCTGCACCTTCGCGGCGGGAGAGAAGTCGGGTCGCAGGCTGAACAGCCGCCAGCCACCGTCGGCCTCGAAGCCCACCCGCAGCATGTTGACCATGATCTTCTCGCCGTCCAGGCGCACCGCATTGCCCTGCCGGCCGTTCAGCCGCCCGACGGTGAAGTGGCTGCGCCAGTCCTCGCCCCACTCCGGGCGGTAGTAGCGCTTGACGGTGAAGACCAGCTCGCTGACGTGGGCCGGGATGGTGTGCAGCCACTGGTTGTAGTCCTCGGTGAACTCCTCACGCGGGGTGAGCAGCTTGATCACCGAGCCGAGCGAGCGCTCCGGGCTGAGCAGCGGGCGGGTGTCGTGCGCGGCGGGATCCTTGAAGCGGTCGGAGTAGTCGCGCTCCAGCAGCTCCTGCACCAGGTCCATGTCGGCGTCGAAGTCGGCGGCATAGGCGTTGTCGAAGACGAAGGCGTCCAGCAGCGACTTGCTGATCTCGCTCTTGCCGCCGCCGGAGACGGTGGCCGGCTTGTGGCACTGGGTGGACTGCGGGGAGGTGCCGATCAGGTGCCACTGGGTGGGGTCGGCATCACGCGGCTTGGCGTGCACCCGGTAGCCATTGGGGGCCAGGTAGGTGATGCCGGCCAGCAGCTGGATCCCACCGGTGCTCTGGTCCGGATTGGTCCAGCTGATCCGCTGCTCGCGCATCGAGTAGGTGGCGCGCCCGGGCACCAGCACCAGGTGGGGCTGCTCCCGGTCGACGGCCCAGCCGCCCTCGCGCAGCTCGAAGCGCTGCGGGTCGCGAGCCACCACGTCGGCGACGGTGTAGTCGTCGGGGGTGTAGGTGTCGGTCCACTCCTGGCCCAGGTTGTAGGCGGGGAAGGCCAGGGCGCCGCCGGAGTGCTCCTCCTCGGCCAGGCCGAACAGGTTGGCGGAATAGGAGATCTGGGTCTTGACCTCCTTCTTGCAGTAGCCGAAGTAGTTGTCCGCGATCACGGTGACGATCACGCCGCGCTCGTCGCGGGCGCAGACCTTGAAGGCCTGGCCGCCGTTGTAGAGCTCGGACTCCTCGCTCCAGCACATGCCGTCGCGACGCTGTCGCTCGGTGGCGTGGTCGACGTGCGGCAGGCCCAGCTCCTGCTTGGTGACATGGGTCAGGTGCGGGGCAAGGATGACCGCGCCGGTGGTGCCGGTCCAGCCCTCCGGGTCCAGCGAGGCGTCGTTCTCCGGCAGGTGCGGGTCGCCGCCGTTGCCGAAGATGCCCTCGACGAAGTCCAGGTTGGCCACCAGCCCGCCGGGCACGATGAAGCGGGTCTCCATGGTGCGCTCGCCGGTGAAGCCGGGCACCGCGGGCACCACGAGGGGACGCAGCAGCAGGCTCACGAAGCAGGCGGCCGGCTCGGCGTCGTTGGCGGTGAAGGGCAGCACCATGTCATGCTCGGGCGGCTGGAAGGCCAGCTCCAGCAGGCGCCCGAAGACCTCGCGTGGCACGGCCAGCTTGTCGTCGGGGATGGGCAGCCCGCCCTCGGCGACGTGGAAGACGCCGGCGGTGGTGCGACGGTCGTTGGCCGGGTTGTGCAGCACGCCGTTGCCCAGCCGGTAGGAGCTGAGCAGCTCGGAGGAGAAGTCGTCGCCGTCGTGCGGCAGGCTCAGCGCGCGGGCCAGCCCGGGGGCGTCCAGCACCAAGGTGCGGTTGGGCAGCTGCGGGTGGGCCTCGGTGCCGGCCAGGTAGTCGTCGACGAAGTCCTGGATCCGGCGGTCCGCGGCGCACAGCCGATGGCCCAGCCGCCGCGAGAGCTCGCGCTGGCGCTTGATGATGGGGCCCACCAGGTCCGACTCCTGGCCGGGAGTCTGGGCGGCGAGCGGCTGGCCGAGCAGGGCCAGGCGCAGGTTGATGGCGGCGGTGACGTCGGGTGCAGTGGTGTGGGCCATGGCTCCATTGAAACCCTCGCCCCTGACCGCGCGGGAGGGCGGGGTCGGATTGTGGGCCCTGTGCGTCCGCGGTCCGGACAATTGCGCAAGCCGGGTCCTGCACAAATGTCGACAGGCCGTGCACTTCTGTTCACACACTGGGGTGGGCCGTGCACGTCGGAGGTGCTTTGGGCCGGGGGCTCGCGCTGCCGAGGGGCGCTGCCTAGGCTGGGTGCACGGTGAGGGAGCCGCCCCGGCAGCCCGCCGCAGGAGGGGACCGCGATGAGGAAATTGCAGGCCGATGTGGTGGTGATCGGTGGCGGCGCCACCGGAGCCGGCGTCGTGCGCGACGTGGCGATGCGCGGCTACACGGCGATCCTGGTGGATCGCTTCGATCTCGGTCAGGGCACGACCGGCCGCTACCACGGCCTGCTGCACTCCGGCGGCCGCTATGTGGTCTCCGACCCGCACTCGGCCACCGAGTGCGCCCAGGAGAACGAGATCATCACCCGGATCCACGCCGACGCGGTGGAGGCCACCGGCGGCCTGTTCGTCGTCACCCCGGAGGACACCGAGGAGCATGCCGACAAGTTCCTGGCCGCCTCCCGGGCCACGCAGGTGCCCTGCGAGGAGATCAGCGCGGCCGACGCACTGCGCCGCGAGCCCCGGCTGAACCCCGGCATCAAGCGCGCCTTCGCCGTCCAGGACGGCACCGTCGACGGCTGGCAGATGGTCTGGGGTGCGGCCCACAGCGCCATCGACCACGGCGCCCAGGTGCTCACCTACCACGCCGTCGAGAAGATCACCCGCGAGGGCGACCAGGTCAGCGGCGTGATCTGCCGCGACATGAAGAAGGACGAGCTGGTCCAGATCGACTGCCGCTTCGCCATCAACGCCGGCGGTCCCTGGGCCGGTCAGATCGCCGCCATGGCCGACTGCCCCGGCGTCGAGGTGGTGCCCGGCCGCGGCATCATGATCGCGATGAACCACCGGCTGGTGAACACCGTGGTGAACCGCTGCATCTACCCCGCCGACGGCGACATCCTCGTGCCGGTGCACACGGTGTGCATCATCGGCACCACCGACGTGAAGGTGGACGATCCCGACAAGCTGGCCATCCCGCGCGACGAGGTGCAGCAGATGCTGGACTCCGGCGAGGCGCTGGTGCCCGGCTTCCGCCAGGCCCGCGCGGTGCACGCCTGGTCCGGCGCGCGCCCGCTGGTCAAGGACTCCCGCGTGGCGCTCACCGACACCCGCCACATGAGCCGCGGCATGAGCATCATCGACCACGAGGCCCGCGACGGCCTCAAGGGCCTGCTCACCATCTCCGGCGGCAAGCTGACCACCTACCGCCTGATGGCCAAGAACATCACCGACGTGATGGTGGAGCAGCTCGGTGAGCCCGAGAAGGTCTGCACCACCGAGACCGAGGCGGTGCCGGGCAGCAAGGACGGCAAGAACTACCTGGTGACCCACCGCCTCGAGGAGCGCGAGCACGACCGGCTCGACGAGCAGATCATCTGCGAGTGCGAGCTGATGAACCGCCGCCAGCTCACCGACCTGATGGACGCCAACCCCGACGCCACCTTCGACGACCTGCGCCGCCAGCTGCGCCTGGGCATGGGTCCCTGTCAGGGCGGCTTCTGCTCCACCCGCGCCGCCGGCATCGCGCTGGAGCACGGCCACGCCGACGTGGACCGCGCCACCGAGATGCTGCGGGGCTTCCTCAAGAACCGCTGGGTGGGCCTGTGGCCCATCCTCTACGGCGACCAGGTGCGTCAGACCGCCCTGGACAACTGGATCTTCAAGGGCACCCTGGACATCGAGCACCTGCCCCCGGCCGGGGCCGGTCCGCTGGTGCCCGGCGAGCCCGCCGACCAGTTCGCCATCCCCACCACCCAGCCCGCCCCCGAACGGGTCGACCCGGAGCATGACGGCGCCGAGGACAAGGCGGGGGCGCACGACGTCGCCGGTGCCGAGGGCGCCGGCGAACCCGAGGTGGCCACCCGCGCCGCGGGCGAGCCCGATTCCCAGAACCACGAGAACGAGAGCGGGGTGTCGCTGTGAGCGACGTCATCGTCATCGGCGCCGGCCTGGCCGGCCTGACCGCCGCCCTGCGCCTGCGCCAGGCCGGCCGCACCGTCACCCTGCTCACCAAGGGCATCGGCGGCATCCAGCTGGGCCAGGGCACCGTCGACGTGCTGGGCTACATGCCCGGCCGGGTCGAGCAGCCGCTGGACGCCCTGGAGCGCTTCGTCGCCGAGAATCCCGAGCACCCCTACGCGGTGCTGGGGCGTGAGGGCGTCGAGAAGGGCCTGGCCTGGCTGGCCGAGACCCTGGGCCCCGAGCACCTGCAGGGCGAGCCCAATGCCAACCGGATCTACCCCACCGCCGTGGGCGCCATGCGTCCCACCGCGCTGGTGCCCCCGTCGATGGCCGCCGGCGCGATCGACGCCGACAGCCGCTTCGTGATCATCGGCATCCGCCAGCTCAAGGACTTCTACCCGCAGCTGGTGGCCGAGAACCTGGCCCGCACCGACCTGGCCGACGGCCGTCGCATGCAGGTGCGCCACGAGCAGGTCAGCTTCGAGGCCCGCGCCGGGGAGGCCGACCCGTCCGGCCTGGCGATGGCCCGTGCCCTGGACGACCCGGCCGCGCGCCGTCGCCTGGTGGCCCTGCTCAAGCCACTGGTCCGCGAGGGCGAGACCGTGGGCCTGCCCGCGGTGCTGGGCGCCAACGACCTGAACGCCTGGCGCGACATCAGCGAGCAGCTGGGGGCCCCGGTCTTCGAGATCCCGCTGCCCCCGCCCTCGGTGCCCGGCTGGCGCCAGAACGAGAAGCTGGTGCAGCTGGTCAAGGACTCCCGGGTCCGCTTCGTGAACGGCACCAAGGTGCTGCGCGCCCGCGTCGAGGACGGCGTGGTCAGGGGCGTCACCATCAAGGGCACCGGCCGCGAGCAGGAGTACGTGGCCGACCACTTCGTGCTGGCCGCCGGCGGCTTCGAGTCCGGCTCGCTGGTGCTGGACAGCCACAACGAGCTGCACGAGGCGATCTTCGACCTGCCCGTCAAGGGCGGCACCATCGAGTCGATGGTGCACGGCGACTACTGGGGCGGCGACCAGCCGCTGTTCAAGGCGGGCCTGGCCGTCGACGCGTCGATGCGCGTCACCCGCCCCGAGGGTGGCGTCGTCCACCCCAACCTGTTCGCCGCCGGCGGCATCCTCGCGGGTGCCCAGCGGTGGACCGAGAAGTCCGGTGAGGGCATCGCGCTGGCCAGCGCGATCCGCGCTGCCGATTCGATCCTGGAGGACAACTGATGAGCAGCGACATGAAGGCCAATCCCGAGACCCACGAGGAGCTGCAGCACGAGCTGCTGCACACCGCCGACGCGCACGACTCGCTGGGCCATGCCGCCGACAGCCTCAGCCGCGCGACGCTGGACCACTGCGTCAAGTGCACCATCTGCGAGACCGCCTGCCCGGTGGCCCGCGTCACCCCGCTGTTCAGCGGCCCCAAGTTCGTCGGCCCGCAGGCCGAGCGCTTCCGCAACGGCGAGAGCGTGGACCACTCGCTGGACTACTGCTCCTCCTGCGGCATCTGCACCCTGAGCTGCCCGCAGGGCGTGCAGATCGCGGAGCTGAACTCGCAGGCCCGTGCGGTGATGAAGTCCGATCACATGCCGGTGCGTGACCGCCTGATCACCCAGACCATGCTCGAGGGCATGGTGATGAGCCCGCTGGCCCCGATCGCCAACCCGGCGCTGAACTTCAAGCCGGTGCGCACCGTGATCGAGAAGGTGGTGGGCGTGCACCGCGAGGCGCCCATGCCCACCGCGCACACCGAGACCTTCCGCAGCTGGCTGAAGAAGCGCCCGGCGCGCACCACCGAGTCCACCCGCGGGCCGGTGATCTTCTTCCACGGCTGCGCCGGCGGCTACTTCGAGGTGGAGACCAGCAAGAAGACCGTCGAACTGCTGGAATTCCTGGGCTACGAGGTGCTGGTGCCCAAGCAGGGTTGCTGCGGCCTGGCCGAGCAGTCCAACGGCCTGTTCGAGCAGGCCACCAAGAGCGTGCTCAAGCTGTGCAAGCAGCTGCGCGCCTCCGGCCGTGACCTCACCATCGTCTCCGCCTCCGGCTCCTGCGCCGGCATGCTGAAGCACGAGGCCCACGAGATCATGGGCGTCGACGCCGAGGAGCTGAAGGACGTCGGCACCCGCACCCGCGACATCAGCGAATTCCTGCTGGAGCTGGCCGACGCCGGTGAGCTGCCGCTCGACTTCCGCGAGATGAACATGACGGTGCCCTACCACCAGCCCTGCCAGGTGAAGAGCCAGGGCATGGGCATCCCGGCCATGCACCTGATGGAGCTGATCCCCGGGCTGAAGGTGGCCGAGTCCGGGCAGCCCTGCTGCGGCATCGCGGGCACCTACGGTCTGAAGAAGGAGAAGTACGAGATCGCCCAGGCCGTCGGCAAGCCCGTCTTCGAGCACATGAAGAAGTACGACGAGGGCGTCGGCGCCTGCGACACCGAGACCTGCCGCTGGCAGATCCGCAAGGGCTCGGGCGTCAACACCGTGCACCCGGTGGAGATCCTGCACTACGCCTACGGCCTGTCCGACGACCTCTTCGAGGCGAAGGTCGGCGAGCGCTGAGCCTGGCCGTCGGACATCGCTGAATCTGGTGCTCGACGGGGCCACGACCGACCAGAGGTGCTCCTCCCGAACCGGGGAGGGGCACCTCGTCGTCTGCCGGCCGTTCCTGTGGACCGGAAGCACGTGGTTCCCAGGGTTCCACCGCGCCACGCCAGGGCCCACAGCACCATCGGGCAAGGGGTGACCCTTCGGCCCGGTGCTAACCGTCGGAGGGGGCGGAGCCGCTCGGCCGGGCAGCTCCGGGCGGATGTGATCCCTGGTCCTGCGTGCGCTGCGCCGCGGCGTCCAGCTCGGGGGCTCCATTGGAGACGATGGTAACCCTGCCATCGACGGGGGTGGAGACGTAGCGGGCCTTCGCGCCCGGGGCCAGGCGTAGGGCTCTGTGCGAGGGGAAGAGCTCCGCGCACCGCTGCCGGAGGCCCAACCGACTGGCCGCGTCGTCGATTAGGGCGCACTGCTCCGACGAGAGCTGGACGTAGGACTGGTCAGGAAGTGTGAGCCCGGTGAGGTCGACCCCGAGGGCGGCGGCGTCGAACTCCCCGTGCGGCCCGGTCTCGGACTTCGACTGCTGGACGGCCGTGGCTGCCGTGCTCTCGAATCCGCAGGCCTCGGCCATGGCCTCGACGGCCGAGTGCCCACCGGAGCAGGCGGAGAGGGCCAGCACGAGGAAGGTGCCGACCAGGCAGGGCAGACGTCCACAGCGGCTGGTCATCGGCGCCTCCTCGGGTCGTGGGCGACGGTACTGGCCGCACTGCCGGAGGTCACGACGCTGGCACCGCCCGGCTCGCTCGCTGGGGGACAGTCGGGAGCATCGGAGCGGGGATGGTGCGGCCCTGGCGTCGGGGTGACGACGCCAGGGCCATGTGCTGCCACGGGGGGCTGGTCTGTGGGGCAGTCCGCCCGTGGCACGCTCAGAAGCCGCCGGGGCCACCACCGGGCCCGCCGCCACCGGGTCCGCCGAAGCCGCCACCGGGGCCGCCGAAGCCACCGCCCGGACCGCCGTTGCCGCCGCCGCCGAAGAGCCGTCCGAAGCCGCCGCCCATGCCGCCCTGCTGGCGCAGGCCGCCGAAGCTGCCCATCCCCATCTGGTTGTGGGCGCGCCGGCCGAACAGCCCGCCGCCGAGCAGTCGGGTGAGCAGACCCGGGCGGCCGCCCACCCCGTCGCCCCCGGTGACCATGCTGAACAGGCCGGAGCCGATGAAGCCACCGGCCACCGAGGTGAGCAGGTTCCTCCCGGTCGAGCCGCCGATCGCGCCCTGGGCCTGGCCGAGCACGCTCTGCAGGGTGCCGGGCTGCTGCACCTCCAGCCGGGTGGCAGAGCGCGCCAGCGACGCGGCCGAGGCGTCGGCCGGCGTCTCGCCGGTGGTGGAGAGGGCCTGCAGCACCTGCTGGCGCTCGGCAGCGCTCACCTGGGCGAAGGCCTGCTCGTGCGCCTGCTCGATCTGGTCGGGGGAGGCGGTGCGCAGCAGGTACTGGTAGCGCGCCACCGCGTCGCCGGAGGAGTTGGTCTGGCTGGTCATCGTGGGGCTTCCTCTCTGTGGATGCCTCAAGCCTTCCGAGCCGGTCTGGCCGCCGCCTTGGTGTCGGCTGTGCGTCGTCTGTGAGACCGCCCTCCCGGGGCGGTAGCCCGGGCACAGGACGACGAAGGGGCCGGACCATCAGGTCCGGCCCCTTGTCAGGAGTGCGTGGCGCGGGCTGCGCGAGCGTCGAAGATCAGCGGCGCCCGCGGCGCGAGGAGAAGCTGGCAGCCCCGCCCGTGGAGCCCTCGCGGGCGGCACGGGCCTCCGCGAAAGGATTGCGACGGGCCGACGAGGAGCCGGACTCGCTGCGCGAGGCGCTGCTGGTGGAGGCGGTCTCGCCACCCGAACGAGCGCCGCCGGAACGGCCGCCGCCGGAGCGACCACCGCGACCGCGGCCACCGCCCTGGCGGGCCGAGGGGCCCTCGGAGCCACGGCCGCCACGGCCACGACCGCCGTTGCCGCCACGTCCGCGGCCACCGTTGCCGCCGCCGTTGTTCTGCTGCTGCTCGGCCTTGTTCGGGTAGGCCAGCTTCTCGGCGTCGTCGGCGCTCAGGAAGGTGCGCTCACCGGGAGCCAGGTCGTCCAGGGTGCCGCGGTCGGCACCGGAGATCGTGGGCTTGATCTTGGCGGCGCGCATCAGGCCGCGCACCTCGTGGCGCTGCTCCGGGGTCACCAGGGTGACCACGGTGCCGGCCTTGCCGGCGCGGGCGGTGCGGCCCGAGCGGTGCAGGTAGGCCTTGTGCTCGGTGGGCGGGTCAGCGTGCACCACCAGGCCGACGTCGTCGACGTGGATGCCACGCGCGGCGATGTCGGTGGCCACCAGGGTGTCGACGCGACCCGAGTGGAAGGCGTCCATGTTGCGGGTGCGGGCGTTCTGGGCCAGGTTGCCGTGCAGCTCCACCGTCGGGATGCCCTTCGCGAGCAGCTGCTTGGCCAGCTTCTTGGCGCCGTGCTTGGTGCGGGTGAACAGGATGGTCTTGCCGGGCGAGGCGGCGAGGTCGGCCAGGATCACGGTCTTGTCCGCCGTGGCCACCTCCAGCACGTGGTGGTCCATGGCGGCGACGGGGCTCTCGGCCGAGTCGGCCTCGTGGGTCACCGGCTGGTGCAGGTAGCGCTTGACCAAGACGTCGATGCCGTTGTCCAGCGTGGCGCTGAAGAGCATCTTCTGGGCCTGGGCGGGCACCTTGTCGAGGATCCGCTTGACCATGGGCAGGAAGCCCATGTCGGCCATGTGGTCGGCCTCGTCGATGACGACGACCTCGATGCCGGACAGGTCCACGGCACCCTGGCCCATCAGGTCGAGCAGACGGCCGGGGCAGGCGATCAGCACGTCGAGGCCCTTGGCCAGCGCGCGCACCTGCGGGTTCTGGTTCACACCGCCGAAGATGGTCAGGCTGCTGAGGCCGGTGCCCTTCTCCAGCGGGAGCAGGGATTCCTCGATCTGCGCGGCCAGCTCACGGGTGGGGGCCAGCACCAGGGCGCGCGGCTTCTTGGCCACGACGCGGCGCGGGTCGCCCATCAGGCGGGCCACCAGCGGGAGCAGGAAGGCATAGGTCTTGCCGGAGCCGGTGCGGCCGCGGCCCAGCACGTCGCGCCCGGCGAGCGAGTCGGGCAGGGTGGCGAGCTGGATGGGGGTGGGGCTGGTGATGCCGCGGCCCTCGAGGGCAGCGGCGAGGTTCTGGGGCACGCCCAGGGAAGTGAAGTCAGACATGGGAAGACAAACCAATCAATCGGCGTCTTGCACGGCGCGCTCAGCTTGATCCGTCCATACGGTGCGGCGCGGCCAGCGGAACCTCCTCATCCCGTCGGGAGAGGCATCCGATCACCGAGGGTTCGCTGCAAGACTGGGCGAACCAACTGTTCAACCATAGCGCGGCCAGAAGTTGAACGTGCAATCCGTGGGGATCGGCCTCTCCGTGGGCCCACAGGAAAGCCCGTTGTCAGCGCGGGGTGGGAGCCGGTGGTGTGCAGCTGTGCGGGCGGGACCGCGAGCCGGGGGCCGGGATCGCGAGGTGGGGGCTTGTGGCTGGGGCGGTTCGCACCTGACAGGGCGGGATCACGGCCGGTGGGGCCGCATCGCCCCTGCAGGAACAGGGGCGATCCGCACGCTGAGGCCGTGATCTGGGTAGCTGGTCATCCTGCCTCAGGGCGCATCCGCGGCTCAACGGTCAGCCGCCGACCGGGTGGCCTGTGACCGCCCTGTCGTCGATGATGTCGCGTAGCTCGCCGGTCCCCGCGCCGTTGGCACGTGGAGGTTGCCCCCCGCGCTGACTGGGGCAAATGTCCAACCCTGAAATCCGCGCCCTCGATTGCATTTCCGGCCCGAAATCGACGATTTTCGGGATCGACGGCGCCACACCCCCCCGGAGCGGCGACCGGACTCAGGCGAACTGCCAGGACCGCTTGCTCAGCCCGTACCAGAAGCCGTCCAGGGCCGAGGTGCTCTCGATCGAACCGGAGGCATCGGCCGCACCCAGCGCCACGTAGAGCGGGGCCCAGTGCTCGGTGCGCGGGTGGGCCTCGTGGGCGCCCGGCGCCTTGTGCTCGAAGTCCAGGATGGCGTCGACGTCGCCGCGCTCCATGGCCTCGGCGGCCCACTGGTCGAACTCGGCGGAGACGCCGGGCGGGGCTGCGTCGGCGGGGGCCGACGGGTTGAACCAGCGCAGGTTGTGGGTGGTGAAGCCCGAGCCGATGATCATGGTGCCCTGCTCCCGCAGCGGTGCCAGCTTGCGACCCACCTCGAAGAGCTGGCGCGGGTCGAGGGTGGGCAGGCTCATCTGCAGCACCGGCACGTCGGCCTCGGGGAAGAGCTCCTTGAGCGGCACATAGGCGCCGTGGTCCAGCCCGCGCGACTCGTCGTGCTGGATCGGGTGCTCGGCGGTGGCGGTCAGGGCGGCCACCTGGTGGGCCAGCTCGGGGGCCAGCGGGGCGTCATAGGTGACCTGGTAGTAGCGCTCCGGGAAGCCCCAGAAGTCATAGGTGAGCGGCACCTTGCGCTCGAAGGCGCTGACCGTGACGGGGGCCTGCTCCCAGTGGGCGGAGACGATCAGCACGTCCTTGGGGCGCGGCAGGGCGTCCGCCCAGTCGTGCAGCTGCCCGGGCCAGGTGGCGTCGTCGGCCAGCGGCGGTGCGCCGTGGCTGAGGAAGAGGATCGGCTGGGTCTCGGTGCTCGTGGTCATGTGGGTGGAACACAGTTGAAACTTCAAATATTCCCCGTGGGCACGCTTGCTCGGACGGCGCGCCATGTCGCGCCTGGGTCAGGGTGTGTCCCGGGCTCCACCTCGCGCGCCGGGCTCCACTCCGCGCTCCGGGGCTCCACCTCGCGCGCCGCGAGCAACGTTGCGCGCGGCACTACGCGCGCAACGTTGCGTACGGGGCGCAAGGTGGCACGGGCGGGCGCGAGGTAGCACGGGCGGGCGCGAGGTGGAGAGGGCGGGCGCGAGGGGGTCGGGGCGCGGGTCTCCCGGTGGCCGAGGGCCCGGTCGAGACCCTGGTGGGGTGCGGTGCGTCCTGCCGGGCGCGTGGGTGGGATGGCGGGCGCAAGGTGGCACGGGCGGGCGCAAGGTGCCGTAGCGGCGCGAGAGGGTCGGGGCGCGGGTCTCTCGGCGGCCGAGGGCCCGGTCGAGACCCTGGTGGGGTGCGGTGCGTCCTGCTGGGAGCGTGGGTGGCAGGGCGGGTGCGAGGTCCAGACTGAGTGTGCGCGACGAGGCGCGGGACATGAGCGGTCTGGAGCGGCAGCTTGGTGGACACGACATGCCGGGTGCACCGGATGCCGCGTGGCCTGACGGCCGCGGGGCTCCTCCCGTGCCGCACCCGCAGCGGCAGCGGACCCCTCCGGCTCCGCAGCCGCAGTGGTGGGGGGGTCCCGGCGCAGCCGCAGTGGTGGCGGGGAGCTCCCGGCCCCGCAGCCGCAGTGGTGGCGGGGCGCTCCCGGCTCCGCGGCCGCGAGGGTGTGGCTCAGTCGATCGGCTGGCCGCCGAGGGGTAGCAGGCCGTAGGCGTGACGGATGTGCTCCTCCATGCGGCGCTCGGCGAGCGAGGCGTCGCCCGCGGCGATCGCCTCCAGGATGCCGTGGTGGTCGTGCCGCAGCCGCACCCGCAGTGCCTCCCAGTCCTCCACCCGACGCTCCGCCTCGAGGATGGGGGTGCGCAGGCTCTCGCGCACGGCCTGGGTGAGGTCGGCCAGCATGGTGTTGCCGCTGTGCTGGGCGATGCCGACGTGGAAGCGGGTGTCCAGCTCGTTGAACTCGTCGCGGTCCTCGGCCTGGTCCATCCGCTCCAGCAGCCCACGCAGGGCAGCCAGGCCGTCCTCGTCGATGCTGCTGCAGGCCAGGGCGGCGCTGCCGCGCTCGAGCGCGATCCGGGCCACCACCACCTCGTGCAGCGGGAACTGGGCCAGCGTCACCTGGAGCCGCAGCAGCCGTTGCAGGGCCTGGCTGCGCTCGCTGATCACGTGGGTGCCGGCGCTCGCCCCGCTGCCCACCCGGCTGGCCAGCACGCCCTGCGCCTCCAGGGTGCGGATCGCCTCGCGGATGGCGGGGCGGCTCACCCCGAGCTGCTGGGCGAGCTCGCGCTCCGGGGGCAGTCGGTCACCCACCGTCAGCCGTCCGTCGAGGATCTGCTCGGTGAGGTGCTGCAGCACGGTCTCGAAGGCGCGCGGCTCGCCCGCCTGCTCCGTCGCCGACCCGCGCCCGTGGCTCTCCAGGGTGCTCATGGGCCCAGTCTTCCACCGCTGGAGGCGGAAGTCGGCAGGAGGGTCCGCCATGTGGCGAGTCCTGGAGGGCTCGCCCCCGAGAGGGTGTGGCGAGCGGCCGATCAGGGGCACTAGCGTCGCTGGCCCCAATGCCTGAGCAGAGGAGCAATGCCATGCAGGTGGCCACCGGAACCATCGCCAGCACCGACCCCGCCGCCGACACCCAGCGGGTGGTCGAGGCCCTTCGCCCCCAGCGACGCAGCGACGAGAGCGAGCCGCGCACGGTGGGCACGGACCGCACCAATGTCCCGCTGACCCCCGAGCACTCCAGCCCGGTGCGTGACAACGCGGACGAGGCGCTGGTGGAGTTCACCGACGGCAGCCTGCTCCGCCTCACCCCCAGCCCGGGCGTGATCCGCGTGGAGACCCAGGTGCCCGACGACGTCGACATGACCTCCTTCCAAGACCAGGTGGCCGCCCGGATCGGCATGCCGGTCTCCTGGCTGCGCGACTGACACCGACCCCGACCCTGCCCCAACGACGGAGCAGGTTCTGTCTCGATTTAGATAGATAGACTATCTATGGAATGATGCGCGGGTGACTCCCGATCCCACCGCCGGCCTGGCGCTCGACGCCATGCTCACCAGCGCCCGCCTGACCCGCTATGTGCGCCGCCACGGCCACCCGGCCGACACCGCCGCCACCTGGCGGGCCCTCGCAGCCCTGGCCGATCAGGGGCCGCTGCGGCTGGGGGAGTTCGCCCAGCTGGACCAGCTGAGCCAGCCCACCGCCACCGCCAAGATGAACCGCCTGGTGGCGGCCGGGCTGGTGGAGCGCCGCGCGGATCCCAGCGACGGCCGGGCCCAGCTCTTCCAGCTCACCCAGGCCGGCCATGAGCGGCTGGCCGGCATGCGCGAGCAGGGCCTGGCCTGCCTGTTGCCGGGCATCGAACAGCTCGACGACCAGGAGCGCGCCCGGCTGTCCGAGGGCCTGGCGGTGCTGCGTCGCGTGCTCGACGGTTGCGCCACGCCGGCCATCACGGCGGGCGCCCGGCCCGTCGGTTCCCCCGAACCCACCGAATCCACCGACAAGGAGACGCCCCACCCGTGAGCACCACCACAGACCAGTCCCGACGCCCCGGCCCCGAGCCGGACCTGGTGCGCGACGGCACCGCGGAGCACCACGCCCGCCCCGACTCAATCCTGCGCCAGCCGCGGGCGGTCTGGGCCGTGGCCTTCGCCTGCGCCGTCGCCTTCATGGGGATCGGACTGGTGGACCCGATCCTGCCCGCGATCAGCGAGCAGCTGCATGCCAGCCCCAGTCAGGCGATGTGGCTGTTCACCAGCTACCTGTTCATCACCGGCATCGCGATGTTCTTCACCTCCTGGGTCTCCAGTCGCTGGGGTGCCCGACGCACCCTGCTGGTGGGCCTGGCGCTGATCGTGGTCATGGCAGCCGGTGCCGGTGCGGTCAGCGACGTGAACCTGATCCTGGCGCTGCGGGCGGGCTGGGGCCTGGGCAATGCCCTGTTCATCTCCACCGCGCTGGCCTCCATCGTGGGCGCCGCCAGCGGTGGCGTGGACTCGGCGATCATGCTCTACGAGGCGGCGCTGGGTGTCGGGATGGCCTGCGGCCCGCTGCTTGGCGGACTGCTCGGCTCCTGGAGTTGGCGCGGACCCTTCTTCGGCACCGCCGCGCTGATGGCCATCGGTTTCGCCGCCATCGTCGTGATGCTCGACGAGCGCAGCCGCCCCGCGCCGATCAGCCTGCGCGTCACCGGCCAGGCACTGCGCCATCCCGTCCTGATGACGCTGGCCGCCGCCGCCTTCTGCTACAACTACGGCTTCTTCGGCATCCTGGCCTACTCGCCCTTCCCGCTCACCCGCGCCGGGGAGCAGGCCGGCATCCACGTCGGGGCCTTCCAGCTGGGCCTGGTCTTCTTCGGCTGGGGCCTGCTGCTGGCGCTCAGCTCGGTCTTCCTGGCGCCACGGCTCACCGCCCGTCTGGGGCGCGGCCCGGTGCTGACCGGTGGCGCCGTCGCGCTCGCCCTGCTGCTGGCGCTGCTGGCCAGCCAGGTGCACCACTTCTGGGGACTCGTCGTGCCGATCGTGCTCTCCGGCGCCGTCTCTGGGGTGATGAACACCGTGCTCACCGAGGCGACGATGGAGTCCACCGACCTGCCGCGCTCGGTGGCCTCGTCCACCTATTCCGGCGTCCGCTTCCTGGGCGGTGCGGTCTCCTCCGCCCTGGCCGGCGGCATCGCGGCCCGCCACGGCGCCGCCATGCCCTATGAGGTGGCGGCGGGCGCCTTCCTGGCCTGCGGCCTGGTGCTGGCCCTGCGGCGGCGCAGCCTGGCGGCCATCGATCGGCACGTGGCCTCCCGCGATTGAGCTGACGATCGTCCAGAATTGACCCGGGAGTGGCTCACGGGCCGACTCCCGACCCCGGGGGATGATGGTGACGACAGACCACCCGAAAGGATGTATCTGTTGCTGGCAAATCGCTGTGACAAGCGGCGATGCTGGGGCACGTTTGGTCGATGAGCCGACATGCCCATAGGTTCTTCTAGTTCGTCAATCCCAGGAGGCACATCGCATGGCCGAGCAAGATCGACCAGAAACCCCCGGCGCCGGCCGCAAACGGCGCCCTGGCGGCTCCGCAGCCCGCCAGCACCACCAGCATCCCAGCCACCGCCAGGGTCGCGGCCTGCTGAGCTCCCAGGCAGGGCTCGCCCGCGTCACCGGCGACGGTCGCATCGTCGACACCGCCCACCCCGCCCTCGAGCCGCCGCCCGAGGCGATGGCCCACGAGCGCCCCGGTTCGCTCGACAAGGTGGTCTTCGGCGTCTCCGCGCTGGTGGCCGTCGCCTTCGTCGCCTGGGGCATCCTCGCCCCCAAGGGCCTGGCCACGGCCTCCAGCTCCGGTCTGGACTGGGTGGTCACCAATGCCGGCTGGCTCTTCGCGCTGGCCGCCACCGGTTTCGTCTTCTACATCGGCTGGCTCGCGATCAGCCCCTACGGCCGCATCCCGCTGGGCCGCGACGGCGAGGAGCCGGAGTTCAGCACGGTGAGCTGGATCGCCATGATGTTCAGCGCCGGCATGGGCATCGGCCTGATGTTCTACGGCGCCGCCGAGCCGCTGGCGCACTTCGTCACCCCGCCGCCCGGCACCGGCGAGGAGGCCAATGTCAACGCGGTCCGCACCGCGATGGCCACCACCCTGTTCCACTGGGGCCTGCACCCCTGGGCCATCTACGCCGTGGTGGGCGTCGCCATCGCCTACGGCGTCTTCCGCAAGGGGCGTCCGCTGACCATCAGCGCCGTCTTCGAGCCCATCCTGGGCAAGCGCCAGACCTACGGCCCCGCCGGCAAGGTGATCGACATCTTCGCGATCTTCGCCACCCTGTTCGGCTCGGCCACCTCGCTGGGCCTGGGTGCCCTGCAGATCGCCCACGGAGCCGAGATCGTCGGCTGGGCGGGCAAGGCCGGCAACACCTTCCTGGTGCTGCTGATCACCGCGCTCACCATCTGCTTCATCCTGTCCGCCGTCTCCGGCGTCGGCAAGGGCATCCAGTACCTCTCGAACATCAACATGGTGCTGGCCCTGCTGCTGGCCCTGTTCGTCTTCGTGCTGGGCCCCACCGTCTTCATCCTGAACCTGATCCCCACCACGCTGGGCACCTACCTGCAGACCCTGATGCAGATGTCGGCCCGTACCGCGGCCTCCGGCGCCGAGGGCGCCAACGACTGGCTGGCCGGCTGGACCATCTTCTACTGGGCCTGGTGGGTGAGCTGGACCCCCTTCGTGGGCATGTTCATCGCCCGCATCTCCAAGGGCCGCACCATCCGCCAGTTCGTCTCCGGCGTGCTGCTGATCCCCACCATCGTGAGCCTGATCTGGTTCGCCATCTTCGGCGGTGCCGCGATCAACGCCGAGCAGGCGGGCGCCGCGCTGAGCAAGGTCGAGAGCGCCGAGGGCACCCTGTTCTCGCTGCTCGACACCATGCCGCTGGCCGGCATCACCTCGGTGCTGGTCATGGTGCTGGTGGGCATCTTCTTCGTCTCCGGCGCCGACGCGGCCTCCATCGTGATGGGCACCCTGAGCGAGAACGGCACCATCGAGCCCAGCCGCAAGACCGTGGTCTTCTGGGGCGTGGCCACCGGTGCCGTCGCCGCCATCATGCTGATCGCCGGCGGCGAGGACGCGCTGAGCGGCCTGCAGTCGATCACCATCGTGGCCGGGCTGCCCTTCATGGTGATCATGGTGCTGATGGCCGTGGCGCTGACCAAGGACCTGTCCAGCGACCCGCTGATCGTGCGCGGCCGCTATGCCAAGGCCGCGGTCGAGCAGGCCATCGTCGAGGGCGTCACCGCCCACGGCGACGAGTTCCACCTGGCCGTCGAGCCGGTCGCCCCCGGTGAGGGCGTGGGCAACAAGGTGGACACCACCACCATCCCCGCCGTCACCGACGAGGTGATCGCCGAGCAGGAGGGCGCCACCCGCGCCTGAGCCGTGCTTGGACGACGGCCGTCCCGCAGCCTGCGGGGCGGCCGTCGTCTGTTTCCCTGCCCGCCCTCGCGGCGCGAACCCGCGCTGCCTAGGCTGGGGGCGAGGCCGGCGGCCGGCCAGAACCAGGAGTGAGCCATGGACCTGCCCCAGTTGCGACGCCCGATCGTGGTGGCCCCGATGGCGGGCGGTCCCACCACCCCCGAGCTGGTGGCGGCGGGTTGCCGCGTCGGGGGAGCCGGCTTCCTGCCCGCCGGCTACCTGACCGCCGCGGTGCTGGAGCAGAAGATCACCGCCCTGCGCGACCTGCTGGGCCCGGGCGAGGAGGCCTGGGGTGTCAACCTGTTCGTCCCGTCCCCCGCAGACCGTGCCCGCGACGAGGCGGCTGTCGAGGCCTACCGTGCCCGGCTCGGCGACGGTGCCGGGGAGCCCCGCTGGGAGGACGACGACCACTACCCCGACAAGCTGCGGCTGCTCACCGAGGTGAGCCCGGTGCCGATGGTGAGCTTCACCTTCGGCTGCCCCACCCGTGAGGTGGTGGACGCCCTGCACGCGGTGGGCAGTTCCGTGCTGGTGACGGTGACCGAGCGCCACGAGGCCACCGCCGCGGTCGCCTGCGGTGCCGATGCGCTGGTGGTGCAGGGTTTCGACGCGGGCGGGCACCGCGGAACCCACGACGCCGCGGCCGAGCCGAACTCCCGCGACGCGCTGGCCCTGCTGCCCGAGCTGTCCTACGTCGAGCTGCCCAAGATCGCCGCCGGCGGGGTGGCCACCGCGGGCGACGTGCGCCGGCTGCTGGAGGCCGGTGCGGTGGCGGTGCAGGTGGGCACCGCCCTGCTGCGCTGCCCGGAGGCCGGCACCAGTGCTGCGCACCGCGAGCTGCTGGCCCGCGCCACCGGCACCCGGATCACCCGCGCCTTCAGCGGTCGCCCGGCCCGTGGCCTGGTCAACCGCTTCCTGACCGAGCACGACGCCGAGGCACCGTCCGTCTACCCGCAGGTGGACCAGGTCACCAAGCCGCTGCGGGCCGCGGCTGCGGCCGCCGGGGACGGCGAGGCGATCTCCGGCTGGGCGGGCACCGGCTGGGCCGCCGGCCAGGAGCTGCCGGCCGAGCAGGTGCTGACCCAGCTCTGTGAAGGACTCTGAGGCGCCTCGGCGGCCCTTCACGAGCAGCGCCGGGGGAGCCCATGTTCCTCGCTGGATCCCTGCCGTGACAGGCGAACCCGCCGCGGCTGCTCTGTCCCGTGGTTGCTGCCAGGGGATCACGGGGGCGAGCTGAAGGGGGGACCGCGACGGGCTCGAGGCCAGCCTAGCGGCGTCGCCAGGCTCCGCCGGTGGGTACCACCATGGGAGTCAGCGAGACCGGATCGTCCACCACCAGGCAGTCCAGGCCCCAGACCTCGCGTACCAGGTCGGCGGTCAGCACCTGCTGCGGTGCGCCGGTGGCCACCACCTCGCCACGGCGCATCACCACCATGTGGTCGGCATAGCGGGCCGCCTGGTTCAGGTCGTGCAGCACCGCCGCCACCGTCACGCCCTGGTCCTGGTTCAGTCGGGCGAAGACGTCGAGCAGCTCGATCTGGTGGCTGATGTCCAGGTAGGTGGTGGGCTCGTCGAGCAGCAGGATCGGCGTCTGCTGGGCGATCGCCATGGCGGCCCAGACCCGCTGCCGCTGGCCGCCGGACAGCTCGCCCACCTCGCGCTCGGCCAGCTCGGCCACGTCCGTGGCGCGCATCGCCCAGTCCACCGCCTGCTCGTCGGCCTCGGTCCACTGCCGCACCAGCTTCTGGTACGGGAAACGGCCACGGGCCACCAGGTCGGCCACCCGGATGCCGTCGGGCGCCACCGAGCTCTGCGGCAGCAGCCCCACCTGGCGAGCGGCCTGCTTGGGCCGGTAGCCGGACAAGGGCTGGTCGTCGAGCAGCACCTGGCCCGAGCGCGGCGTCAGCAGCCGGGCCAGCGAGCGCAGCAGCGTCGACTTGCCGCAGGCATTCGGCCCGACGATGGCGGTGAAGCTGCCGTCGGGGATGGTGACGCTGAGCGCCTCGCTGACCACGCGCTGGTCGTAGGCCAGCGTGACCTCGTGGGCGCGCAGCCGGGACGTGGGGTTCATGCTTCCTCCAGTGGTCATGAGCGCCTCACCTGGGCGACGAGCAGGGCGAGCAGGTAGGCGCCGCCGCCCACCACGGTGACGATGCCCACCGGGACGTCGGATCCCAGCAGGTGCTGCGCGGCCACGTCGCTGGCCAGCAGCAGGAGGGCGCCGCACAGCGCGGAGCCCACCAGGGGCACGCCCGCCCCGCCCAGCAGGCGGTGGGCGATCTGCGGTGCGGCCAGGGCGACGAAGGCGATCGGTCCGGCCGCGGCCGTGGCCACCGCCACCAGGGCCACCGCCACCACCATCAGGGCGATCCGGGTGCGCTCCACCGGCACCCCGTGGGCGCTGGCGGCATCGTCGCCCAGCTCGAGCTGGCGCAGCGGGGCGGCCAGCAGGGCCACGGCCGGGGTGAGCAGCAGCAGGCAGCCGATGGCTGGCAGCAGTTCAGGCCAGCCCACCAGCGAGAGGGTGCCGGCGCCCCAGATGGAGGCGGCCATCGCCACCTCCGCCTGCACCCGCATCAGCAGGAAGAGGTTGAGCGCGTGCAGCATGGCCGTCACGCCGATGCCCACCACCACCAGCCGGTAGCCCTGCACCCCGCCCTGGCGCAGGCTGAACAGGTAGACCACCGCGGCCGTGGCCAGGCCTCCCAGCAGGGCGCCGGCCTGCGTCGAGGCGAAGGAGCCGCCCAGCACCGTGGTGGCCAGCAGGACGCCGGAATAGGCGCCGGTGGAGAAACCGATCACGTCGGGCGAGCCGAGCGGGTTGCGGGTGAGCGACTGGAAGACGGCGCCGGAGACGGCCAGCGCGCCCCCCAGCAGCAGGGCCGCCAGCACCCGGGGGGCGCGCCACTCCCGCACCACGGTGCTGGCGAAGCCGTCCTCGCGCACCAGCGCGGAGAGCACCTGGCCGGGGCTGAGCGGGTAGTCGCCCAGGCCCATCGCCCAGACGGCCAGCAGGGCGGTGAGCGCCAGCAGCAGCAGGCCGCGTAGCAGTCCGTCGCGACGCACCGGTGTGCCCACCACGGGCATCCGCAGCATGCCGGGACGGGTGGTGGATGGGGCAGGGGTGCGCGGGTTCGCGGTGCTCACAGCTCGGCCATCCTGCCGCGGGCCAGCCAGATCAGCACGGGGGCGCCGAGGAAGGCGGTGACGATGCCGGCGGGCAGCTCGCCCGGGGGCATCACGATGCGGCCCAGCACGTCGGCGAGCAGCAGCAGGGCGGGGCCCAGCAGCAGGCTGTAGGCCAGGATCCAGCGTTGGTCGGGGCCACAGATCCGTCGGGCGGCGTGCGGCACCATCAGCCCGACGAAGGCGATCGGGCCGGCAAGGGCGGTGGCGGTGCCCGCCAGCAGGGTGACCGCCAGGATCGCCAGACCACGCACCAGCGCCACGTTGGCGCCCAGGGCGGTGGCCAGGTCGTCGCCCAGCGCGACCGCATTCAGCGAACCCGAGATGCCCAGCGCCAGGACCAGTCCGACCACCAGGAAGGGCAGGGCGACGGGGATGTGGGCCCAGCCGCGGTCGGCCAGCGAGCCGGCCCGCCAGGTCTGCATCACGGTGAAGCGCTGCGGGTCGGCCATCACCATGGCCGAGGTGATGCCGGTGAGCACCGCACCCAGGGCGGTGCCGGCCAGCACCAGTTGCACCGGGCTGCCGCCGTTGCGTCCGAGCGATCCGACCGCGTGCACCCCGACGGTGGCCAGCGCGGCGCCCACGAAGGCGGCCAGCAGCAGGCCCAGCGAGGAGTCCAGGCCGGACAGCCCGGCGGCCATGGCCACCGCGAAGGCGGAGCCGGAGGTGGTGCCGAGGATGCCGGGATCGGCCAGCGGGTTGCGGGTGACCGCCTGCACCAGGGCACCGGAGGCGGCCAGCGCGGCACCGGCCAGTAGGCCCAGGGCGGTGCGGGCCAGCCGCAGGTCCACCACCAGGCGGACCTCCTGGGGCACCGGCCGGCCTCGCACCGCGTCGAGAATGTCACCCACTGGGACGGTTCGCGCGCCCACCGCGATGGCCAGCAGAATGGCCGCTGCCACCAGCAGCAGCGCGGCAACGAGGCCGAACAGTCGTCTGGTGGTGGCCCGGCGTCCCCCGTCGGCAGGCCGGCCCGGTGGCTCCTGGCGCGGGGGACGTCCGGTATCGGCTCCCGCCGCGGTCGTGGTCACCCAATTACTATAGGTTAGCCTTACCTAATTGATCACCGCGGGGTCTCCAGATGGTCCCCGCCCGCCGAGAGGACCCGATGAACCGCCGTCAGCTGCTGACCACCCTTGCCCTGTCCGCCACCCTCGCCACCGTGGGCTGCTCCTCCTCCCCCGAGGCCGGCAGCGCCGCCAGCGGCTCGGCCTCGGGTGCTGCCGAGAGCGGCTTCCCGGTCACCGTCGCCACCAAGTTCGGCGACGTGACCATAGAGAAGAAGCCCACCCGCGTGGTGGCCCTGGGCTGGGGCGATGCCGAGGACGCGCTGCAGCTGGGCGTGCAGCCCGTCGGCGCCTCCGACTGGCTCGGTTTCGGCGGCGAGGGCGTCGGCCCCTGGCTGAAGGGGAAGTACACCACCGCCCCCACCATCATCGAGACCATGGAGCCCAGCTACGAGAAGATCGCCGCGCTCAAGCCCGACCTGATCCTCGACGTGAAGAGCTCCGGCGACCAGGCCCGCCACGACAAGCTGAAGCAGATCGCCCCCGTGGTCGGCGTCCCGAAGGGTGGCGACTCCTACCTCACCACCTCCGACCAGCAGCTCGAGATGATCGCCGCCGCCCTGGGTGAGAAGGCCAAGGGCGAGCAGCTCAAGGCCGAGGTCGACGCCAAGGTGGCGAAGGTCACCGCCGCCAACCCGGGCTGGAAGGGCAAGACGGCCAGCGCCGTCTCCCGCACCAGCGAGGGCTGGGGCGCCTATGTGAAGGGCGGCGACCGGATCGACTTCCTGGAGAAGCTGGGCTTCGTGCAGAACCCGAAGATCGCCGCGCTGCCCGTCTCGGAGACCGGTTTCTCGGTGAAGATCTCCGCGGAGAAGCTCGACGTGATCGACTCCGACCTGATCATCGGCTTCCCGATCTTCGTCAAGCCGGAGCAGATGAGCAATGACGCCGCCTTCAAGGCCGTGCCCGCCGTCAAGGACGGCCGGGCCCTGGTGCTCGACGGCGACCTGGCCCAGGCCTTCTCGCTGGGCTCCCCGGCGGCGCGCAGCCATGCCATCGACCAGCTGGTGCCCAGGATCGAGGCCGCGCTGAAGTGATGCCACGCGGGGCTGTTGTGCACTGACGTGCGGCCCCCGCGGTGTCTCCTTGCTGTTCATCGACCAGGATCCGCCACGATCCGGTTCCGATGGCCCCGAACCGGGCCCGGAGGCCGGATCGTGGCGGATCTGGTTGAGGTGGCCGAGGCCGACGGCTGCTCAGGGCCGGGGCTGCCGGTTGGTCGACGCCCGGTACGGGCTGGTGGGCGCCGGGACGGCTGGTTCGGCCGTGGCTCAGGCGGGCTGGTCGAAGCTGCGACGGTCCACGTCGTGCAGTTGCACCAGGCGCAGCAGGACGCCCATCCCGGCGAAGGCCACCCCGGCGATGCCGGCGGCGCCGCCCAGCATGGCCACCAGGTACTGCTGGCGGGTGGCGGTGAAGGGATCGGAGACCGGCCAGCTCTGCCACAGGCAGGCCGCGGCCACCGCCAGGCCGACCGTGCCGGCGGCCACCATCAGGCCGGGCACGGTGCGCCGGGCCAGCGAGGTGGAGGGCGCCTGCTCGCCGCTGCGGCGACGCACCAGCCAGTGGCGCAGGCCGTTGACGCAGAGCGCCATGATCGCCCAGCACAGGCAGACCAGGTAGCCGCCCACCACGTCGGAGGGCCGGTGCCAGTGGGCCACGAAGGTGCCGTAGCCGAAGGCCAGCATCACACCGGCGCCCACCACCGCCACCACGGAACGCAGCGCGCGGGGCGCCACCAGCAGGGCCGCCACCATGGCCGAGGCGGCCGCGGTGGTGTGGCCGCTGGGATAGGAGTTGTGCATCAGCGGACCCTCCACCAGGTTGAGCCGGTAGAGCACGTGGTACTTCAGCACCCGGGTGGACAGGTTGGCGCCGGCCACCACGACGGCGGCCTCCAGGCCCAGCAGGAAGCGTCGTCGCAGCAGCGCGGTGAGCGCCACCAGCACCATGGTCAGGGCCACGCCCTGCACCGAGACCACCTCGAGCATGGTCTCGAAGTGGTCACTGACCCGCCAGGAGCCGATGTTGCCGCCCTGGTAGGACAGCGTGTCCAGGATCTGCCCGCGATGGGTGTGGACGAAGAACCACCAGACGCCGATCACGGCCGCACCGCAGGCTGCGCTGAGTAGCAACGGGCGGACCCAGCGCCAGGCCGACCACGAAGAAGACATGGGAGCCAGTCTTGCAAGCCACGGGAGCAGGGTCTCGTCGAGCGCGGCGGCAGCTCAGCGATTCACAGGCTCCTCACAGTCCGTGCATTGGGTTTTTCTGGTTTCGCCAC
This sequence comes from Luteococcus peritonei, assembly GCF_039526385.1. Lineage (NCBI taxonomy): Bacteria > Bacillati > Actinomycetota > Actinomycetes > Propionibacteriales > Propionibacteriaceae > Luteococcus > Luteococcus peritonei. The sequence goes on from NZ_BAAAIX010000009.1 coordinate 164,877, forward strand.
GTTGACTGGATCCATGTCCCAGCAGCACGACCCGCACCGTCCCGCGCCCCAGCAGCCCGACCAGGACTGGTTCTGGGCCCGCCCCGAGACCGACGGGCCCACCCACGACGAGCCGACGGGCGTGCTGCCGGGCGAGGAGTCGACGCAGGTGCTCTCCGACCCGTCCACCCGGCCCGGTGGCGAGCCCACCCAGGTGCTGCCGCAGGCCGCCTGGCCCGAGGGCGAGGAGACGACCCGGCAGTTCGCCACCATCGAGCAGACCCAGCAGATCCCCACGGTCGAGCAGACCCAGCAGATCCCCACGGTGGAACAGACCCGTCAGTTCCCCGAGCTCGGCCTGCAGCCCGGCGTCCCGCAGCCCGGAGCCCAGCACCTGGGGATGCAGCAGAACAGCCTGTCCGGCGGCCAGGCGGGCCAGGGAAGCCAGGACTGGTCCGCCCCTGAGGCCCCGCCCGGCGCGCCGGTGGCCTATGCCGCCCCCATCCAGCCCGGCCCCGCCTCCGGCGAGCCAGGCACCCCCACCCAGCCCGGCCCCGCCTCCGGCGAGCCAGGCACCCCCACCCAGCCCGGCCCCGCCTCCGGCGAGCCAGGCACCCCCACCCAGCCCGGCCCCGCCTCCGGCGAGCCAGGCACCCCCGTGGCGGCCGGCCAGGGCGGCGGCGCGGTGCCGCCCGGCTGGCAGCCGCCCTCCGGGCAGCCCTGGGGCGCCCCGCAGCCCCAGCCACGCCAGGACAAGCCGCGCGGCCGCGGCCTGCTGGCGCTGGTGGCCGTCGGTGCGGTGGCCTCGCTGGCGCTGACCCAGGCGCCAGGCCTGCTGCAGAACAGCTCCGGCCAGGCCCAGCCCGGTGCCAGCCAGAGCCAGGACCCCAACCAGCTCGACCCGCGCCATCCCGCCGGCGAGCAGAGCGACCAGACGCAGACCAGCCCCACCGACGGCTCCGGCTCCAGCGAGGGGCCCACCACGTCCGACGAGCAGGGCAGCGACCAGCAGCAGGGCGCCGAGGGGATGCCCGCGGAGCAGAACCCCTTCGACCCCTGGGGCCAGGGCCAGTCGGGCCAGGGCCAGTCGGGTCAGGGCCAGTCGGGGACCGGCACCACCCAGTCGAGCCAGCAGACCACCGCCACCGCCGAGCAGAGCGTCGGCGTGGTCCTGATCTCCACCGCCAGCTCCTCCGCCCAGGGTGCGGGCAGCGGCATGGTGCTCAGCTCCGACGGCTACGTGCTGACCAACTACCACGTGGTGCAGTCGAGCACCCGGGTGCGCGTCGAGGTGGCGTCCACCCGCAAGACCTATACCGCCACCGTCGTGGGCCACGACGCGGGCCACGATGTCGCGCTGCTCAAGCTGCAGGACGCCTCCGGGCTGCAGACCGTCAGGCTCGACGACGACGGCGACCCGGCGGTCGGCGACACCGTCACGGCCGTCGGCAATTCCGAGGGCCAGGGCTACCTGAGCGCCGCCGAGGGCAAGGTCACCGACCTCGAGGCCTCCATCACGGTCAGTTCCGAGACCGCCTCCAACGGCTCGGAGAGCCTGACCGACGTGCTCAAGACCACGGCCGGTGCCCTGCCCGGCGACTCCGGCGGGCCGATGCTCGACGACGAGGGCGAGGTGGTGGGCATCACCACCGCCGGCGAGCAGGCCTCCACCGGCCCGCGGAGCCAGGCGGTCACCGTCGCCAGCTATGCGGTGCCGATCGAGCGCGCGCTCACCATCGTGGAGCAGATCAAGGCCGGCGACGAGTCCGGCAGCGTGCGGATCGGCCCCAATGCCTACCTGGGCGTCTCCGTGCTCTCCGGCCAGGGTCGCGGTCTGGTGGTGAGCTCCGTGGTGCCCGACGGACCGGCGGCCGCCGCCGGCATCACCCGTGGCTCCACCATCACCGGGCTCGATGGCACCACCATCACCAGCCAGGCGGCCCTGGCCGGCGAGCTGGCCGCCAAGGAGCCCGGCGAGAGCGTGGAGATCAGCTGGGTCGACGCCTCCGGCCAGTCACGCAGCGGCACGGTGCGGCTGGGATCCAGTCCCGTGAACTGAGCCGGGCCTCCCATCGGCTGGCCGATCGGACGTTCCATGGCCCGCTGCCCGCCCGGCATAATGCGGTCCATGGGGGTGCGGAGCACGGAGCAGGCCAGGCGCGAGGCACGCGTGCGCGCGGCCGCGCAGGAGCTCTTCCGCACCAACGGCTACTCCGCCACCTCGATGCGCCAGATCGCCGAGGCGGCCGGGGTCTCGGTGGGGACGGTGGCCAACTGCGGTGACAAGCCCGAGCTGCTGGCCGACCTGTTCGGCGCCAGCGAGGTGGCCGCGACGCTGGGCCGGGTCGCGGCGCTGGAGGCCTCCGGCGGTCAGCACAGCCTGTCGGAGGAGATGGACCACATCTTCGCCAGCTGGTTCGACACCATCGAGGAGCACTGCGGCCTGGTGCGCGACTACGTGGGCAGTCTGCTCGACGGGTTCGGCGCCGAGGCGCGCGCCGGGATGGACGTGGTGGTGCAGGAGGCGCTGGGGCGCCGCATCATCGCCCACCACCCCCGCGTCGGCCTGGAACGGGCCCGCGCGCTCGCCGACACCATCTTCTGCACCTACTGCACCTACGCGATCGCCGTGGTGATGGGGATCCACGACGCCGAAGGGGGGCGCGCCCAGGCCCGTCGTCTGGTGGCGGAGCTCTTCGACGCCGGCACCCTGGGCTGAGCCGACCCACCGCTGAGGCAGGGCTGTGAGCGGTATGACCGCTCCGCTCGTCGGTCGCATCATGGGGGCACGGCTGGCAGTGGGCCCGCCCCGACGAGGATGGCGCCATGGACCTGAGCTGGCTGCTGGGACAGGTTCCCGGACCGATCTTCTATCTGCTGCTGGGCCTGCTGGTGGGCGTCGAGAGCATCGGCATCCCGGTGCCCGGGGAGACCGCGATCATCGCCTCGACGCTGGCTGCCCACCACCCGGCCGCCAGCTTCGGCCCGGTGGGGATCGCACTGGCCGCCATCACCGGCGCGGTGGTGGGCGACTCGATCGGCTACTGGATCGGGCGCGAGAAGGGCGACTCCCTGCTGCGCTTCATGAACCGGCACTTCCCGCGCCACGTCACCCCCGCCCACATCGGCTGGGCCCGCGACCTGATGCGCCGCTACGGTGCCGGGGCCGTCTTCGGCGGGCGCTTCGTCGCGCTGCTGCGGATGCTGGCCGGTCCGCTGGCCGGGATGATGGGGATGCACTACCCGACCTTCCTGGCCGCGAACATCGCCGGCGGCATCTGCTGGGCCGGCGGCACCGTGGCCCTGGTCTGGGTGCTGGGCGCCGTGGCCGAGACCTGGTTGAAGCGGGCCGGCTGGATCCTGCTGGGCCTGGTGGCGCTGGTGGCCGTGCTGGGGGCGCGCACCATGAACCGCCGGATCCAGGCCGACGTGGAGCGCTGGGCCGCCGAGCACCCGGATCGGCTCACCATCTGAGCCGTCGTGCGCGTCGGGGCCTGCGCCGCGGATGGCAGCCCGGGTAGTGTCGCCCCATGAGGATCCTGCTGGTCGAGGACGACCGTTCACTGGCTGAGGTGACCCGACGGGGCCTGACCGCCGAGGGGCACGTGGTGGACCTGGCCCGCGACGGCCGCGAGGGCTGCCTGAAGGCCGTCCACGGCGAGTACGACGTGGTGGTCCTGGACATCATGCTGCCGCTGATGAACGGCTACGACATCCTCAAGGCGATGCGCGCCGAGGACGTGTGGACCCCGGTGCTGATGCTCACCGCCAAGGACGGCGAGTGGGACCAGGCCGACGCCTTCGACCTGGGCGCCGACGACTACCTGACCAAGCCTTTCAGCTTCGTGGTGCTCAACGCCCGGCTGCGGGCGCTGGCCCGTCGCGGTGGCTCCGAGCGGCCCACCCAGCTCACCGCCAAGGGACTGGTGCTGGACCCCGCCACCCACCTGGTGCACCGCGGCGACACCAAGATCGACCTCACCCCCCGCGAGTTCAACCTGCTCGCGTACCTGATGCAGCAGAAGGGCGCCGTGGTCACCAAGGCGCAGATCCTGGACGGCGTCTGGGGCAGCGAGCACGACGGCGACCCGAACGTGGTGGAGGTCTACGTCGGCTACCTGCGACGCAAGCTGGACACCCCCTTCGGGGAGAACACCATCCAGACCGTGCGGGGCGTCGGCTACCGCCTCGAGATGGACTGAGGCTCGCCCGGCTCAGTCCGCCGGGCACAGGCCGCCCGGCACCGGGGCGCGGGACGCCCGGCTCAGGCCAGCGTGCCGGCCTCGAGCGGCAGCTCCACCTCGAAGCAGGCGCCGCCCAGGTCCGAGTCGACCACCCGCACCCGGCCACCGTGGGCGCGCACGATCTGCGCCACGATGGCCAGGCCCAGGCCGGAACCACCCTGGTCCCGGCTGCGCGACTCCTCCAGCCGCACGAAGCGGTCGAAGACCTTCGAGCGGTCCTCGGGCGCGATGCCGTTGCCGTCGTCCTCCACCCGCACCACCGCACGGGGCTGGACGGGGTCCATCGCCAGTGAGACGCCCACCCGCACCTGGGAACGGGCGTGGCGGGCCGCGTTGTCGCACAGGTTGCGCAGCACCTGGCGCAGCAGGGCCGGATCGGCCTCCAGGCGCACCGCGTGGATGTCGGTGCTCACGGTCCGGTCCGTGGCCTGGCGCAGCCGGCGGGCCTCCTCGCCGGCCAGGTCGTCCAGGTCCAGTTCGGTGCGGTTCACCCGCAGCCCCCCGTCGTCATTGCGGGAGAGGGTGAGCAGGTCCTTGACCAGGTCGTTGAGCCGGGTGGCCTCCGCACTCATCAGCGGTGCCATCTCACGCCAGGTCTCCAGCGAGTCCTCGTGGCCGGCGATCTCCAGCGCGCCGCTCAGGCTCGCCAGCGGGGATCGCAGCTCGTGGCTGGCGTCGGACAGGAAGCGCTGCTGCGAGGCCTGGCCCTCCTGCAGCCGCTCCAGCATCTGGTTCATGGTCAGCGCCAGCGACTGGAGCTCGTCCTGCGCCTCCGGCACCGGGATGCGCTGGTCCAGCGTGGTGGAACGGATCCGGGCCACCCGCTCGATCATCTCGTCGACGGGCTCCAGGGCGCGGCCGCCCACCCACCAGGAGACCAGGCCCACCACCAGCATCACCAGCGGGACGCAGGCGAAGAGCAGCCCGACGGTCACCGTGACGGCGCTGTGCTGGTCCTCCTGGGAGGTGGCGGCCAGCACCACGTACTTGCGGCCGTCGAGGTCCATCCCCTTGGCCAGCACCAGGTCGCGGTGCTCGTTGCGGTCCTCGGGTCCCCACCAGTTGACCACGCCCTCGCTGGCGCTCTGCCCGGGCTCGGGACGCATCGCCGAGATCGGGCTGTGCTCGCGTGCGCTGGAGCTCCAGACCACCCGGCCGTTCTGGTCCAGCACCTGCACCACGTAGTCGGCCTCCAGCTGGAGGTCACCGGGCAGGCTGTCGATGCCGCCGGCCTGCACCTCGCCGATGGTGCGCTCGATGACGTCGACCGAGCGGCTCATCAGGGCATTGGACAGCGAATTGGTCAGCAGGTTGGCGAGCACCAGGATGCCGACGCACAGCGGCACCGCCACCATCGCCACCGGCACCGCAGTCAGCTGCTTGCGGATGCCCCAGCGAGACCAGAAGCGGGTGGGGCGATGCATGTCCATGGCAGCACGCTACGCGGTGGGGGCTGAGCCGGGGCTGAAGTGACGGCGGTCGGTCCGGGCGACCCCGTGCCGGGCTCAGTCTCGTCGGGGCGGCAGCCCGGTGAGCCGACGGATCAGGTCGAACAGGGCGGGGCTGCCGGGGCCCTCCACCACGTGGTCGGCGGCCTGCTGCACGACCGGGGCGCAGGGCATCACGCCGATCGACTGGCCGGCCAGCTGCAGCATGGGCACATCGGTGGCGGTGTCGCCGACGGCCAGTACCTGCTCCGGGCCGATGCCGAGCCGCTCGCACAGCGCCAGCAGGCCGTTCGCCTTCCCGGAGGTGCTGGGCCAGATGTCCATCAGGGTCAGGCCGGAGTGCGTGATGTTCACCCCGTCCAGGCCGTCGACGGTGGCCTCCAGCTCGGCCAGCGCCTCCGGTGTGCCGTCGCAGACCACCTTGAGACAGCGCTGTCCCGCCAGCTCCAGCGGCTCGATGCCGCGGGCCCGCACCTGCGCGGTGCACCAGGTGTCGTGCTCCTCACGGTCGATGCGGGGCTGCTCACCGATCGCGAGCCAGCGGCCGTCAGCCGTGTAGGCGTGGAAGGCGCCGTGCTCGGCGAGCCGGGCCAGGGCCTGCGACAGCTCCGGGGTGATCTCGAAGTCCATCTCATGCACCACCGTGCCGTCCGACAGGGTGGTGAGCGCACCGTTGTAGCTGATCCGGTGCATCCGTGGCCCGATGGCCTGGTTCACGATCGCCATCGACTCGTCGAGCCGGGCGCTGGCCAGCGCCACCGCCATCCCGTCGGCCACCAGAGCGGCGACGTCGGCGGCGGTGCCCGGCTCGATCCGGTGGCCGGTCTCGAGCAGGGTGCCGTCGAGGTCGAAGACGACGAGCTGGGTCTGGGTCACGTTTCCTCCAGGGCAGGCTGTGACTCGAACCTATCGCCTGTCCTGAGGGGGCGCCCACGGGTTACGGGGCTCGTCGGGCGGGAGCTGACGCGTGGGCTCCTCGCCGGGGATCTGGGCGGTGGGCTCGTCGGATGGCTGGGGCCAGGTGCTGCCCTGCTCGGGGGTCGGCTGCGCGGGGGCCTGGTTGTCCGAGGGTGCGGGCCACTGGCCGGGCTGCTGCGGCTGGTTGGGCCACTGGCCACCCTGCTGCTGGGGTTGGGCCGGCCACGGGCTGCCCTGCTGCGGCCAGGCACCCGGCTGCGGGGTGCCGCCCCACTGCTGCTGCGGGGCCTGCTGATCCCACTGCTGCTGGCCCGGCTGCTGCTGCGGCCACCCGGGCTGCTGCAGCCCGGTCATCTGGTTGCCGGGGATGAAGACGGGAGCGGTGCTGGTGCCAGCAGGCGCGAGCCGCTCGATCTCCTTGCGGCGCACCGCGTCGATGTACATCACCGTCACGTAGACCACGCCCCAGATGGCGGTGGCCAGCGAGACCAGGAGGGTGAGCAGGCCGACGATCGCCAGTGCCACCAGGTTGGGTTCCATGTTGCCCTGGGCATCGGGGGTGGCGCTGGCGGCCACGGCCGGGCTGAGCACCATCTGCACCGCGCTGCTCGCGAAGCTGGGCACCAGCATGCCGACGATGTAGAAGCCCAGGGTGCGCCAGAAGGAGCCCTTGGTGAGCTGCAGCGAGCGACGCAGCACGTCGAGGCCGGAGCGGCCCTCCAGGGCCAGCACGGCGTTCGCGTAGACCAGGCGCACCGAGAGGTAGATGATCCCGATGTAGACGGCGACGATGACGGCGGCCATCAGGATGCCGGCGAGGGCAGCACCGCCGCTGGAGCCACCCTGGTCGGCGCTGTCGAGGGCGACCGCGAAGAGGCCGATCACCAGGCCGATCACGCTCAGCATCACGAGGGCGGCCACCAGCCCCAGGCCCAGCAGCACCAGGGCGCGGCCGATCACCCCGCGGGTGGCGGCCTTCGTGCTGGACCAAGAGGGACGAGTGCCGCGGGCCAGCTGGTCGACGGCCGAGACCTGCATCGCGGTGAGCTTGATGCTGGCCGCGGCGATCAGGGCCGGGCACAGCAGCCCGCTGATGATGCCGGCGATGATGATGCGCGGGAGGTGCGGGCCCATGTCGGTGCCGGCGGGCTGGTCCAGTGCGTCCAGACCCACCAGGGCGACGAAGACCCCGACGCCCAGGGCAACCGCCACCCAGACCAGCACGACCTGGACCAGCATCAGGCCGACCAGCAGGCCGGGGGCACGCCGCAGGGCGCGCCAGCTGGTGGTGAACAGCTCCCCGATGCCCATCGGGCTGCGCTCGAGGATGCTGGGGACAGGGGGCGGACCGCTGGGATCAGGCAGGGAAGGCAGGCTCATGCCCACGCTCCTAGGACGCCGTGGGGTCGGCCCACCGAGCCCTGGGGCAGGCGCGGGAATTCCTCAACCCACGTCACCTGCTGGACCAGCGCGGCGTCACCTGTTGGACCAGCCCGGCTGAGAGCGACGGGCTGCACCACGTCGACTGGTCTGAGGCAGTCCTCGATCCAGGCCGCCTTCACGCCCCAGGTCTCAGGGCCGGTGGGGTCTCGAGGCCGGTGGGAACCCGGGGCCGGGAGGGTCTCAGGGGCGGTGGACCCTCAGGGCTGGTCGGGGGCTCCGGGGTCCACGGCGAGGTCCTGCGAGGCGTCCAGTGCCCCCACCTCGGCCCGCTTGGCCAGGGTGCGGGCCCGCTCCACCTGCTCCTCCCAGTGCTGGGGGTCGTCGGTGGGCAGCATCCGGTTCTCCGGGTGCAGCCCGGCGCGTCCGTCGAGCAGCTCGCGCAGGATGTCGGCATGGCCCACGTGGCGGGCGACCTCGGCCAGGTGGTGCACCAGGACGGCGCCCAGGGTGGTCTGCGGGGCGGGCCACCAGGGGATGGTGCCGGGGGTGTCCATCGGCTGGGAGGCGATCAGCTCGTCGGCCTGCTCGCAGGCCTGCCGGTAGAGCGAAACCAGTCCCGGCGCGTCCTCGTCGGGCTCGGCGATGAAGTCCTGGGCGGGATCGGCCTCCGGGTGCAGCATCGGCAGGTCCGGCACGGGGCGTCCGAAGCCGGTGCCGAAGTGGCCGAACTCGAGTGCCGTCAGGTGCTTCAGCAGACCCAGCAGGTTGGTTCCGGTGGGGGTGAGCGGGGTCCGCAGGTCTGGCTCGGGAAGCCCCTCGACCTTCCAGAGCATGGCCTCACGCAGGCCGCGCAACTGCTGGTGCAGCTGCTGCTGGATGGCGTCCGGGCTGGTCTGGCTGGGCTGGGTCATGGCTTCCACGCTAGGCGCTGACCGGGTCGGGACAATCGACCATCGGCCCGTGCCCGCGGCATTCGCCCTGCCGCGAAATCTCCTGTCCCGCCGCGTGCCTTCTGGCTGCGCGCGGCCCTTCGATCCTGCACGAGGCGCACCGAGTCCGCGAGACCTCGGTCAACCGGTGGACGAAGGCCCCCGGTGGAGCCTCCTCGCCTTCCCGCGTGGCCTCCCGCTCAGCCGTTCCCCGGGCCATCCCCGGAAAACGACCTCTCGATCACCCGGCTCCCCGCGCGCTCCGCGTGGGTTCGGGCCGGCTGCGCGTCGAGCGGTCGATTTCCGGGACGTAGTGCGAGACAGGCCGGGTGCGCGATGTCCGGGGCGTGGCGGGCGCGAGGTGCAGGAGTCGAGAACCGGGGGCGCCTCCCGGGAAGGCGTCCCCGGAAAACGACCTCTCGATCACCCGGCTCCCCGGGCGCCCCGCGTGGGTTCGGGCCGGCGGCGCGTCGAGCGGTCGATTTCCGGGGGACGGTCGCCGCGGCACGGGCCCGCCGACGCAATGGGCCCGGCCAGCGCCATCGGGGCGGACTTGCGAAGTCAGGTTAGGCTGCCCTAAGTTTGTCGCGTTTGAACAATGCAGACGTTGCCTAATTCCTCCCGACCGCCGGGCCGGGAGCGGGCAGCCGTCACCACGACAGGGGAAGCACGTGCTCGCCAACTACCTGATCGGGCTCCGCGAGGGCCTGGAGGCCTCACTGGTGGTGGTCATCCTGGTGGCCTACCTGGTGAAGTCCGGGCGTCGCCACCTGCTCGGCCGGATCTGGACGGGTGTCGGGATCGCCGTCGCCATCAGCCTCGGCTTCGGCGCCCTGCTCACCTACGGTCCCAAGGGCCTCACCTTCGAGGCGCAGGAGGCCATTGGCGGCGGGCTGTCGATCATCGCGGTGGGCTTCGTCACCTGGATGATCTTCTGGATGGCGCGCAGCTCGCGCACCATGAGCACCGAGCTGAAGGCAGCCATCGACGCGGCCGAGGCCAGCCGTCGCTCGTTGGTGCTGGTGGCCATGCTCGCCGTCGGCCGCGAGGGGCTCGAGACCGCCCTCTTCCTCTGGGCCGCCACCAAGGCCGCCGCCCGGGACAATGCCTCCACCACCGCCCCGCTGCTCGGCGCCCTGCTCGGCCTGCTCACCGCCGTCGCGCTCGGCGTGGCCGTCTATCGCGGCGCCGTGAAGCTGGACCTGGGTCGCTTCTTCCGCTGGACCGGCGGCTTCCTGGTGCTGATCGCCGGCGGCGTGCTGGCCTATGCCGTCCACGACCTGCAGGAGGCCCGCATCCTGCCCGGCCTGCACAACTACGCCTTCGACCTGTCCGCCCGGATCGACCCGAGCGGCTGGTTCGCCACCCTGCTCAAGGGCATCTTCAACTTCTCCCCGGCGATGACCGTGCTGGAGGTGGCCGTCTGGCTGCTCTACGTCATCCCGGTCATGGCCTGGTTCGTCCACAACGTCCGTCCGGCCCGCCCCTCGGCGCCGACCCCCACCCCCGCGGGCACCGAGGCCCGCACCACCGAAGGAGTCCCCGCGTGAAGCCCACCCGCACCCTCGCCGCCCTGTCGGCCCTCGCCCTGCTCGGGCTGGCCGGCTGCACCGACAACAATGCCCAGTCCTCGAGCTCTGCCTCTCCGGGCAACCTGAACGTGACCAGCACCGACACCGAGTGCCAGGTCAGCGCGGCCACCGCCCCGTCGGGCAACCTGGTCTTCACCGTCACCAACCAGGGCAGCAAGATCACCGAGTTCTACCTGCTGGCCGAGGACGGCCTGCGGATCGTCGGCGAGGTGGAGAACATCGGCCCGCAGATCACCCGTGACCTGGTGCTCAAGGCCGCCCCCGGCAAGTACTTCACCGCCTGCAAGCCGGGCATGGTGGGCGAGGGCATCCGCCATGAGTTCACCGTCACCGACTCCGGCGCCGACCTGGGCGTCAGCGCTGACGACAAGGGCCTGGTGGACCAGGCCAACACCGCCTACGCCGGCTACGTGAAGGACCAGACCGAGCAGCTGCTCACCGGCACCCAGGAGTTCGCCCAGCTCTACATCGCCGGCAAGGACGACGAGGCCCGCGCCCGCTACGCCCCCACCCGCGTGCACTGGGAGCGGATCGAGCCCGTCGCCGAGAGCTTCGGCGACCTGGACCCGCGGATGGACGCCCGCGAGGCAGACCTCGAGTCCGGCCAGAAGTGGACCGGCTGGCATGCCATCGAGAAGGACCTGTGGCCCCCGAAGAGCGGCCACACCGCGCTGACCACCGCCCAGCGCAAGGCCCTGGCCGACCAGCTCGTCGCCGACACCAAGACCCTCTATGACCGCACCCGCGCCATGAAGTTCACCGCCAACCAGATCGCCAACGGCGCGAAGACCCTGCTCGACGAGGTCGCCACCGGCAAGGTCACCGGCGAGGAGGAGATCTGGAGCCACACCGACCTGTACGACTTCCAGGCCAACGTGGACGGCGCCCGGGTGGCCTGGAAGGGCCTCGAACCGCTGCTGAAGAAGAAGGATGCCGAGCTGAACTCCCAGCTCACCCTGAAGTTCGCCGCGCTGCAGAAGCTGCTCGACGCCCAGCGCCAGGGCGATGGCTTCGTCGGCTACGACAAGCTCACCAAGGACCAGGTCAAGGAGCTCTCCGACGCCGTCAACGCGCTGTCGGAGCCGCTGTCCAAGGTGCCTGCCGCGGTGACCCTGTGACCTCCCCCCAGGAGACGGGCGACGCGTCAGAGGCGACGCCCGAACCGGTGCCCGGCCCCCAACCCGATCGGGGGCCGGGCGTCGGCATGTCCCGGCGCGGGCTGATCGGCTGGGCCGGCGCCACCACCGCCGTGGGGGCCGCTGCCTTCGCGGGCGGCCGCAGCACCGCGCACGCCGCCGAGCCCCAGCCCGCCGAGGACGGCCAGGCGGTGCCCTTCCGCGGCGAACACCAGGCCGGCATCACCACCCCCGCGCAGGACCGGATGCACTTCGCCGCCTTCGACGTCACCACCTCCTCGCGCGACGAGCTGGTGGCCCTGCTCACCGCCTGGACCCTGGCCGCGGAGAAGATGACCCGAGGCGAGTCGGTGGGCGGGGAGACCTCCTACGACGCCCCGCCCGACGACACCGGCGACGCGCTGGACCTGGCCGCCGCCAACCTGACCCTCACCTTCGGGTTCGGGCCCACCCTGTTCGAGAAGAACGGGAAGGACCGCTTCGGCCTGGCCCAGCGTCGCCCTGCGGCCCTGCAGCGGCTGCCCCACTTCTCCGGCGACAACCTCAACCCCGCGCGCAGTGACGGCGACCTGTGCATCCAGGCCTGCGCCGACGACCCACAGGTGGCGGTGCACGCCATCCGCAACCTCACCCGGATCGCCTTCGGTACCGCGGTGCTGCGCTGGAGCCAGCTCGGCTACGGCCGCACCTCGTCCACCTCCAGTGCGCAGAAAACGCCCCGCAACCTGTTCGGCTTCAAGGACGGCACCGCCAACCTCAAGGCCGAGGAACCCGACCTGGTGGACCAGCACGTCTGGGTGGGCCGCGGCGATGATCCGAAGGCCGACTGGCTCGCCGGCGGCAGCTACCTGGTGGCCCGTCGGATCGCCATGAACATCGAGACCTGGGACCGCGCCAGCCTGCGCGAGCAGGAGCGGCTGGTGGGCCGCGACCGGCGCGAGGGCGCCCCGCTCTCGGGCGGCACCGAGTTCAGCGCCGTCGACTTCGCGCTCACCGGACGCGAGGGCAAGCCGCTGGTGGACCCCGGCTCCCACGTCGCCGTCGCGCACCCCAGCCGGAACAAGGGCGTGCAGATGCTGCGCCGCGGCTACAACTACACCGACGGCAATGACGACCTGGGCCGGCTGGACGCGGGCCTGTTCTTCATCTGCTTCGTGCGCGACCCGCGCACCCACTACATCCCGATGCAGACCCGGATGGCCACCCAGGACCTGATGGCGGAGTACCTGCAGCACCGCGGCAGCGGGCTGTGGGCGGTGCCGCCGGGCGCCCGCGAGGGCGAGTTCGTGGGCCAGGCGCTCTTCTCCTGAGCCCCGGGCCGCGGCCCTCGCCCGCCCTGTCGCTCCACCGCTCCCCGGGGGAACCGCCTGTCCGGCACCGCTGCGCGGGGAGCCGTCCTGCGCGTCCCGGGGGTCTGCCGTGCACTTCCCCGGAAATCGACCGCTCGATCTGATCCCTGGCGCCAGCCACGCGGGCGCGTCGGCGCGGCCCGTCGTCGAGCGGTCGATTTCCGGGGCGAGGCGCCCGCGCTGCCAGACTGGGGACCATGACCTTCGACCTCGCCGCCATCGGAGCCGGGCTGCCGGTGCTCGCGGCGCGCGAGGAGCTGGAGCAGGTGCTGCGCCGTGAGCGGATGGCGGTCGTGCAGGCTCCGCCCGGCACGGGCAAGACCACCCTGGTGCCGCCGCTGGTGGCCGAGGTGGTGGCCCAGCTGGCCTCCCGTGACTCGACGGAACCTGGCCGCGTCGTGGTGACCCAGCCGCGCCGGATCGCCGCCCGCGCCGCCGCGCGACGCCTGGGCCAGCTCTCCGCCGGCCGACCCGGGGAGCCAGTGGGCTTCACGGTGCGCGGCGAGTCCACCGCCACCCGTCGCACCGCCGTCGAGTTCGTCACCACCGGCGTCCTGCTGCGCCGCCTGCTCGCCGACCCGGGCCTGGACGGCACTGCCGCGGTGGTGCTCGACGAGGTGCACGAGCGCGCCCTGGACTCCGACCTGGTCTTCGCCATGCTGGTGGAGCTGCGCGAGCTGCGGCCCGACCTGCTGCTGGTGGTGATGTCGGCCACCCTCGATGCCGCGCGGTGGGCGGGCCTGCTGGGCGGGGCGCAGGGCCCAGCGCCCGTCGTGGCCGTCGCCACGGACCTGCACCCGCTGGAGGTGCGCTGGAGCCCGACGCCGCCGGGCACCCGTCGGCTCGACGACCGGGGTCTGACCCCCGCCTTCCTGGACCACCTGGCCGCCACCGCCCGCGAGGCGCTGGCGAGCACCGGCGAGGGCAATGTACTGGTCTTCGTGCCGGGCGCCCGCGAGGCCGATCGGGTGGCCGAACGCCTGCAGGGACAGGGGATCGAGGCCCAGGCGCTGAGCGGCTCGCTGGATGCCCGGGCCCAGGACGCGGTGCTCACCGACCGGCCCGGCCGTCGGGTGATCGTGGCCACCGCCGTCGCGGAGTCCTCGCTGACCGTGCCAGGGGTGCGCGCCGTCGTGGACTCCGGCCTGTCCCGCGAACCGCGCTACGACACCGGGCGACGAATGGGCGGACTGGTCACGGTGAGCGAGCCGCGCAGCTCAGCCGAGCAGCGCGCCGGACGTGCCGCCCGGCTGGGGCCGGGCCTGGTGATCCGATGCTTCCCGGAGTCCGACTGGCCCCGGCTGCGCCCCTTCACCGTGCCCGAGATCGCCACCGCCGACCTGACCGGCGCCGCCCTAGACCTGGCCTGCTGGGGCTCACCCGGTGGGCACGGCCTGGCGCTCCCGGACCCACCGCCGCCCGCTGCAATGGCGGGGGCGGTCGCCACGCTGACCGCGCTCGGTGCCCTCGACGAGGGCGGCCGCGCCACGGACCTGGGGCGTCGGATCGCCTCGGTGCCCGCAGATCCTCGACTGGCCCGTGCCCTGCTGGAAGCTGCGCCGCTGGTGGGCTCGCGAGCAGCGGCCGGGGCCGTCGCGATGCTGGCCGGCGACGAGCGCGCCCCGGGCGGCGACCTGGAGCGACTGCTGCGTGAGCTGCGCTCCGGTCGGGGTCCCGCCGCGCATCGCTGGCGACGCGAGGCCGATCGGCTGGAATCGTTGGTGGGTCAGCAATCCGGTGAGCCCGCCGGGGCCCTGGGGCTGGTGGTGGCGATGGCCCACCCGGACCGGATCGCCCGTCGCCGGGGCCCGGACTCGACCGCCTACCTCACCACCGGCGGCACCGGCGCGGGCCTGGAGCAGGGCTCTGCGCTGCGCGGGCAGGAGTGGCTGGCGGTGGCCGAGATGGCCCGGGCCCGCACCAGCGATGCCAGCGGTGCCGTGATCCGGGCGGCCGTCCCGATCACCCGGGAGCTGGCCGAGCAGGCCGCCGAGCACCTGCGAACCCGGCGGGTGGAGGCGCGCTTCGAGTCCGGCCGGGTGGCCGCGCGCTCCCTGGACCTGCTGGGGGCGGTCGAGCTGGCCGCCACCCCCGTCGCGCCCAGCGTGGAGCAGGGCCGCGAGGCCGTGCTGCAGGTGCTGCGCGAGCGTGGGCTCGGGCTTGACGGGCCGGGGCTGCTGGAGTGGGGCGAGGGCCCCCGGGTGCTGCGGGCGCGGCTCGGCCTGCTGCACCGGGTGTTGGGGGACCCCTGGCCCGCGGTGGACGAGACCTCCCTGCTCGAGTGCAGCGACGAGTGGCTGGCCCCGGAGCTGGACCGGCTGGCCACCGGAACCCCGGCCCCGCGGCTCGACCTGACCAGTGCCCTGCGGCGGCTGCTGCCCTGGCCCGAGGCGGGGCGGCTGGACGAGCTGGCGCCGGAGCGGATCGAGGTCCCCACCGGCTCCCTGGTGCGGCTGGCCTACCCGGAGGATCCCGCCGATCGCGTGGTGCTGGCGGTCAAGCTGCAGGAGTGTTTCGGGCTGCTGGAGACCCCGCGGATCCTGGACGGCCGGGTACCGGTGCTGATGCACCTGCTGAGCCCGGCGCAGCGGCCGCTGGCGGTCACGGACGACCTGGCCAGCTTCTGGGCCAATGCCTATCCGGCGGTGCGTGCCGAGAACCGGGGCCGCTACCGGAAACATCCTTGGCCAGATGACCCACTTTCTGCTGCGCCGCGACGTGGCACCACCAAATCCGGGCACTGACGCAATATGATGCCCGTAATAGTCGGCCCGGGCGAAAGCTGCCCGGCCTGACTGGCACGACACTGGCGTCCAAGGTGGTCTCCGGAGATCCGTGGCCGGCGAACCGGATGGGTGAGACGCCGCGGAGGGGACGGACACGACGCGTTCCCCGGAGCGCCGAGCGCTCGGGGCCGGCTCGGACGGCGCCACGTGCGCCGCACCGACCAGGGGAGCGACGCCATCGTGCAGCGATGCCGGGTGCCCACGGGCACCCGGCATTGTCATCCAGGCGCACTGCACCCCGGAAACCGACCTCTCGATGCGCCCGTGCGCCTCGTCCCCGGCTGCACGCCGTAGGGGCGAGATCGTCGAGTGGTCGATTTCCGGGGATGGCGGCCGGATGTCGACGGGCCCCGGTCGGGAAGAACCGGGGCCCGTCGTACCTCTGGGGGAGGGGTCTGGCCGGTCAGGAGCGGACCAGACGGATGTGGGGGCCGGACGTGCCGACCCGGACCTGCTGCCCGGTCACCGGGCGCCGGCCCAGGAGCCACGCGACGGCGGCGGGAGAGAGGGTGACGGCCTTGCTGGACTGCTGCTTCATGGCTTCTCCTTGGCTCGGGCCCGGCGCTCCGGGCTGACACCAAGAAGACTGTTCCGCGAGCCTGTGCGCGGGCTGTCCGGTGGCTCGGCATCGGATGTGAGCTACCGCGGGTGCGGCATCCAGCCGGCGGGCAGGCCTCCCGGGGCATCCCGGGTCCGGGACTGCCGTGGAGGTCGGTTCAGAGCTGGCCGACCACCCAGTCGATGCAGCCGGTGAGTGCGCTCACGTCGTCGGGCTCGACAGCCGGGAACATGCCCACCCGCACCTGGTTGCGCTTCAGCGCCCGGTAGGGGAAGACGTCGAGCACGCCGTTGGCGGCCAGCGTCGAGACCACGGCCGCGGCGTCGATCGAGGAGTCCAGGTCCACGGTGCCCACCACCTGCGAGCGGAAGGCCGGGTCGGCGACGAAGGGCGTGGCCCAGTCGGTGCGCTCGGCCCAGTCGTAGAGGCGCGAGGAGGACTCACGGGTGCGGGCATCGGCCCAGGCCAGCCCGCCCTGGTCGTTGAGCCAGCGCAGCTGCTCGTCCATCAGCACCAGGGTGGCGATGGCGGGGGTGTTGTAGGTCTGGTGCTTGGCCGAGTTGTCGATGGCCGTGGTGAGGCTCAGGAAGTCGGGGATCCAGCGGTCGGTGGCGGCCAGCTCGCGGGCCCGCTCCAGGGCGCGGGGGCTCATGATGGCGAACCACAGCCCGCCCTCGCTGGCGAAGCCCTTCTGGGGGCTGAAGTAGTAGACATCGCACTGGCTCAGGTCGACGCCCAGCCCGGCGGCACCCGAGGTGGCGTCGATCACCATCAGCGCGTCGGCGTCGGCGCCCGCGAGGCGCTGCACCGGCAGCATCACGCCGGTGGAGGTCTCGTTGTGGGGCCAGGCGTAGAGGTCGACGCCGGCGGTGGCGTGCGCGACGACGCCCTGGCCGGCGGGCACCTCGATGACCTCGGGCTCGGCCAGGAAGGGTGCGCGGGTGGTCTCGGTGGCGAACTTGCGGCTGAACTCGCCCAGCACCAGGTGCTGGCTGCGCTCGCGCGCCAGGCCGAAGGTGGCCACGTCCCAGAAGGCGGTGGCGCCGCCGTTGCCCAGCACCACCTGGTAGCCCTCGGGAAGCGTGAAGAGATCGGCCAGGCCCTGCTGGACGCTCGCGACCAGGTTCTTCACCGGCGGCTGGCGGTGCGAGCCGCCGAACAGTTCGTGGCCGCGACGGGCCAGCGCGTCCACCTGCTCGGGGCGCACCTTGGAGGGGCCGGAGCCGAAGTGCCCGTCGGCGGGCAGCAGGTGCGCGGGGATGGTCAGCTGGTTCACGGTGGGCCTCTCGTCGGTGCCCCACCAGTCTTTCGCACCGGGCCCACGACGCCGCGGTCCACGCCGAGGGGCGGACATCCCCGGAAACCGACCGCTCGATCACGCGCTTGCGGCCGGCTGCCGCGGACGGGTCAGGACGCTTCGACATCGAGTGGTCGAAAACCGGGGGACAGGTCCGGCCGGACCGGGCAGGATCAGGGGATGGCCATCAGCTACCGCACCGACTGCGAGGGCATCGGCGAGAGCATGCTCGACGGATTCTTCGTGGGCTGGCCTGGGACCAGGGGCGCGGAATCGGCAGCAGGGAGAAGGCTGACCGGCGTCCGCTGCGCCGGACGGGACGGCCGGTGCGCCCAAACGGCCGGTCTGGTCAGGCGAGACGGCCCGCGGCCAGGGCGGCCAGCAGGACGAAGCAGGTCTGGCCCACTTCCACCAGCGAGCCGAAGGTGTCGCCGGTGAGCCCGCCCAGGCGGCGCAGCAGGTGACGCTGCCACAGCGCCGCCATCAGCCAGGACAGGGTAGCGGCCACCGGCAGCACCACGGCCAGGGCGGGGCCGGAGGCCAGGAAGCCCGCGGCAGCACAGGCCAGCAGCGCGGCCAGCGCGTCCACGGCGGCCGCTGCCGGCGAGGTGACGCCCGTGAACAGGACGCCGAAGCCACCCGGCCGGGCACCCGGGATGCCGCGCACCGTCGCCAGCACCACCCCGATCCGTCCCACCATCGGCAGGCAGACCGCCGCCGCCACCAGCCAGCCGGCTGCCGCCGCACCCAAGGAGACCAGGGCTGCGGCCTGCAGCAGCAGCACCAGCACCACGGTCGCGACCCCCATCGGGCCGATGTCGGAGCGCTTCATCAATGCCAGGGCTTCCTCGGGCGCCTTGCGGGAGGCCAGTCCGTCGGCGGTGTCGGCCACCCCGTCCAGGTGCATGGCGCCGGTGATCCCGGCCAGCGTGGCCAGGGCAGCCATCGCCGCCAGCGCACTCCCTGCCCCGCAGGCCAGCACCAGCCCGGCCGCCGCGCCGCTGGCCAGGCCGCAGACCAGACCGGCCCAGGGCAGGGCCAGCATGAGCCGACGGGCCACCGGACGGTCCACCTCCAGCACCTCGCCGACCGGCAGCAGGGTGAACATGCCCAGCGCCTGCAGCAGGGAGCGCATCAGGCGTCCTTGATGGTCATCGGGATCCCGGTGATGCAGAAGACGACGCGCTCGCAGGCGGCGGCCACCCGGGTGTTCAGGATGCCCAGCTGGTCGCGGAAGAAGCGCCCCGACCAGTGCGCCGGCACCACCCCCTGGCCCACCTCGTTGCTCACCAGCACCACCTCGCGGGAGGTCTGTTCGATGGCGGCCACCAGCGCGTCGACCCGCTGCTGCAGCCGCTCGCGCGCCGCCTCACAGGGCCGCTCGCCCTCCCAGATGCCGCACTCGTCCATCATCCGGGTGAGCCAGACGCCCAGGCAGTCCACCAGCACCACAGCATCGGAGGAGTCACCCAGCACCGCGGCCACGTCGGCGGTCTCCAGGGTGCGCCAGTGTGCGGGGCGTCGGGCCTGGTGCAGCGCGATCCGCTCCACCCACTCGGCATCGTCGGGGTCGACGGCGGAGGTGGCGACGTAGTCCACCGCCGGGGCGGGGGCCACCAGCGCCTCGGCATGGGTGGACTTGCCGGAGCGGGCGCCGCCGAGCACCAGGCTGCGGCTCATGCGTGCTCCTCGGTGACGCCGGCGGAGGCGAAGGTGGCCATTTCGCCCAGGACGCGGGCCGCGGTGGCGACGACGGGCAGTGCCAGTGCGCCGCCGGTGCCCTCGCCGAGCCGCAGGCCCAGGCTCAGCACCGGGCGCAGGCCCAGCTGCTCGCAGGCCCGTCGGATACCGGGTTCGGCGCCCTCGTGGCCGGCCACCAAGTAGCCCTGCACCGCGGGGCACAGGGCCACCGCCACCAGGGCCGCCGCGCAGGCGATCGCGCCGTCCAGCACCACCGGAACCCGCTGCTCCGCCGCGCCCAGCAGCAGGCCCACGACGGCGGCGTGCTCGAATCCGCCGACGGCGGCCAGGGCGCCGATCGGGTCGCCGGCGACGGCCCGGTTCACCTCGATACCGCGACGGATGGTGGCCACCTTGTGGGCCAGCATCGGATCGGGCGCCCCAGCTCCACGGCCGGTGGTGAGCTCCGGGTCCAGGCCGGTGAAGACGCTGGTCAGCGCCGCGGCGGGGGTGGTGTTGCCGATCCCCACCTCGCCCGGCACCAGCACGTCGAAGCCGTCGCGCACCGCCTGCTGGGCCGTGCTGATCCCCACCTCGACGGCAGCCAGCGCCTGCTCCCGGGTCATCGCCGGCCCTTGGCTCAGGTCCTGGGTGCCGGCGGCCAGCCGCTCGTCGCGCACCCCGTCGACGGCCTGCAGCATGCCCACGTCGACGATCCGCACCGCGGCCCCGGCGGCACGGGCGATCACGTTCACCCCGGCGCCACCGGCGGCGATGTTGGCCGCCATCTGGCGGGTGACCTCCTGCGGCCAGGGGGAGACGCCCTGCGCCTGCACCCCGTGGTCGCCGGCGAAGACGCAGACCAGGCCGGCCTCGGGCACCGGTGGCGGGCAGGTGCGGGCGATGGCGGCGAGCTGGTTGCCCAGCGTCTCCAGCTCACCGAGGGCCCCGGCGGGCTTGGTGAGCTGCAGTTGGTGGGCCTCGGCGGCGGCGCGGGCCTGCTCGTCGACGGGGGTGATCGCGGCCAGGGTGGCCTCGTACAGGGTGGTCATCGGTGTCCTTCCATCAGGTCTTCGAGGGCGCCCACCAGGGCGCGGGTGGTGGTCTCGTCGCGCACCGCGAGCCGGATCCACTGCGGGCCGAGGCCGGGGAAGCTGTCCCCGCGTCGCACCGCGAATCCCCGTGTGGCCAGGGATTCGCGCACCGAGCCGAGCCGGCCGGTGTCCACCAGCACGAAGGGGGCACAGGGCTTGGCCACCGGCGGCAGCCCGATCCGGGTGAGTTCGTCGACGAGCAGGCGACGCTGCTGCTCCAGCAGCCCCAGGTCGGCCCGGGCGAAGGCCAGTGCCTCCGGCGTGGAGCAGCCGATCATGGCGGCCAGGGCCGGGGTGGAGACCGCCCAGGGGCTCTGCTGGCGCTCCAGCCGGGCCACCAGCTCCGGGTCGCCCACCACGTAGCCGGCGCGGATCCCGGCCAGGCCCCAGGTCTTGGTGAGCGAGCGGGTCACCAGCAGGCCGGTCATGTCCTGGCCCACCAGCGATTCCGGCTCCCCGGGCAGGGCATCCATGAAGGCCTCGTCCACCAGCAGCACCCGGCCGGGGGCGCGCAGCTGCTGCAGGACGGCGGCGGGGTGCAGCACGCCGGTGGGATTGGTGGGATTGCCCACCACCACCAGGTCGGCCGTGGGATCCACCAGTTCGGGGTGCAGCCGGAAGGGCGGCTCCAACAGCAGGCGACGCGGCAGGTGGCCGGCCAGCCGCAGGGCGTGCTCGGGCTCGGTGAACTGCGGGTGCACCACCAGCGACTGGCGGATCGGCAGGGCGCGGGCCACCAGGGCGAAGGCCTCCGCAGCGCCGGAGGTGGGCAGCACCATCTCGGGGGCGACGCCGTGGCGTCCGGCCAGGGCCTCGCGGGCCTGGCGGGCGTCGGGATAGGGGGCCCAGGTCTCCGGGCGGGCCAGCTGCTCGGCGAGCCAGCCGGGCGGGGCGGTGCGGCGCACGTTCACCGCCAGGTCCACCAGCCCTTCGGCCAGGTCGGCGTCGCCGTGGTGGGTGAGGTCGGGGGAGGTGGTGCGGCCATCGTGCCTGGTGGTGCGGGCACCGTCCAACGGGATGCGGACACCGTCCCCCAACGGGGTGCGGGCGTCGGGCGTCGCGCTGTGGGCCCGCGCGGTGTCGTGGCCGACCCTCGTGGCGTCACCGGCTGGGAGATTCGGGGCGACCGCGCGCCCTTCCTCCGGGGCGATGCCCGCGCCCTCCTCCGAGGCACCCGAAGCGGCCGCATCTCCTGCTGGCAAGGGATGGTGCGTGGCCCAGTCGGCGGCGGCGAGGGCCAGCCGCTGGGCGGCCTGCGGGAAGCCGGCCCAGTGCAGGTGCTGGTAGCTGGCGTGCACGGTGGGCCGGCCGGTGCCGGCCGGGTCGGCGCTCAGTCCGTCGAGCGTCTCGGCCTCACCCAGCTGCCAGGCCGGGGTGATCCGGCTCCCGCCGCCGTCGGGCGCTGCCTTCTCGGGTCCCGCCAGTTCGACGACGGTGCGGTGGAACTCGTGGCTGGCCACCTGCTGCCCGGCATCGGCCAGCAGGGTGTCGCCGACGGCCACCGGGGTGCGGTAGCCCAGCTGCAGTCGCGGGGCCATGCGGGCGGTGAGGTCGAGGGCCCCGCTCATCGGTCGGCCGTCGATGCTGCGGCACAGATAGAGCAGGCCGGCGCACTCGGCGACGGTGGGCAGCCCGGCGCCTACCAGGTCTCGTACCTGCTCGCGCAGCGGCAGGTTGGCGGCGAGCTGGTCGGCGTGCAGCTCGGGGAAGCCGCCGCCCAGGTAGAGGGCGCTGGTGCCGGGCGGCAGGCAGGTGTCGGTGAGCGGGTCGAGGTCCACCACCTCGCAGCCCGCGGCCTGCAGCAGCTCGACGGTCTCGGGATAGCGGAAGGTGAAGGCGCGCCCGCCGGCCACCGCCACCCGCGGCCGGCCGTCCACCGGGCGCACCACCGTCGAGGGGTCCCACGGCTCCACCATGACCTCCGGGGCAGAACGGGCGACGCGCAGCACCGCGTCGAGGTCCAGGTGCTCGGCCACCAGCCGGCCCGCGTGCTCCACCATCGCGGCGGCCTGCTCGCGCTCGGCGGCGGGCACCAGGCCGAGGTGGCGCGAGGGCGTGACCAGGTCCGGGTCGCGCGGCAGAGCTCCCAGCAGCCCGATGCCCACCTCGTCCAGGGCGCGACGGCACTCGGCGATGTTGCGCGGGCTGGAAGTGTGGTTCAGCACCACGCCGGCCACGTCCACGTCGTCATAACGGGCCATGCCCAGCGCCTCGGCGGCCAGCGTGCGCGAGGAGTGCGAGGCGTCCAGCACCAGCACGACGGGGGCGCGCACCAGGCCGGCGGCATGGGCGGTGGAGCCGAAGGCCTTGCGACCCACCGGGTCGGTGCCCAGCCGCCCGTCGAACAGGCCCATCACGCCCTCGATGACGGCCACCTCGGCACCGGCGGCGCCGTGGGCGAAGAGCGGGGCCACCAGCTCGGTGCCGCACAGGTGCGGGTCGAGGTTGCGACCGGGGCGGCCGGTGGCGAGCGCGTGGTAGCCGGGGTCGATGTAGTCGGGGCCCACCTTGGCGGGGGCCACCTGCAGGCCGCGCTCGCGCAGTGCCGCCATCAGCCCGACGGCCACCGTGGTCTTGCCGTGCCCCGAGGCGGTGGCGGAGACCACCAGGCGGGGTGGCAGGGGAGTGGCGCGCATGTCGTCCTTCGCGACGGGCGGCGAAGGGGCGACGGGAACCGTCCGCCCCTGGGCCGGGAGCGGTCAAGGCGCACCAGACAGGCGACCGGGCTCGTCCCCGTGCAGGGGCATCACCGTTGCGGGACAGCGCCGGGTTCTGACCGGCTTCGCTGGACCTGGTGCACTGGCCGGGAGGCCAGCGGATCCCACCCTAGCGGGCGGCCCGGACGAGCCGGGGAGCAGGTGGGTTGTGGAGGTTGGTGGCACGCGCGGCCGGTGCGGCGGTGAGGTGATGGCGGCCCCGAGCCCAGGAGCGAGGCTGCGGCGCGTGCCAGGACGCTGGACAAGGGTGGCTTCCGCGTGTGCGCATACACACCCCCATACACACTTCGAGGAACCGCCAGGAGGATCCGGTGCCAGGCGGCGGCGTGGGTGCTCGCCCCCGGATCGCGGCCGTACGGTGCACGTCGCGGCTGCTGCAGCAGGGGTGATCCGGATGGCCCGGCCGTGATCGGGACCTGCCGCGCACCCCACCCGTCGCGGGCCCGTCGGGCTGTGCCATGATGTCGCCAGCCGCACCAGCGGCTGACAAGTCCACACGCCACCATGGCGACGCGAGGAAGCCGGTTGAGCCGGCACGGTCGCGCCACTGTAGCCAGCCCCACGGGGCCGGGAGTCAGGAACTCGCCCGCCATGGTCGTCCCCGACCACGAGACGCGTCATCTCGTCAGGAGAAGCCATGAACGCTGTACCCCGCGTGCCCCGGCACGCCACCCGCTCCGTCCGTCCCTGCGGCATCGAGGGGGTGGCACTGTGAGGACCCGACCCGATCGTTGCCCCGGCGTGCTGCGCCCTTGGCCCGCCGACGACGGCCTGCTGGTACGGATCCGGCTGGTCGCCGGCCGCCTCACCACCGATCAGCTGCGCCAGCTCTCCCGCGCCTCCCAGGACTTCGGCGACGGGATCGTGCGCAGCACCAATCGCGCCAACCTGCAGCTGCGCGCCTTCGGCGACGACGGCACCGGCCACCTGCGCCCCGAGGCGCTGGCCGCCATCACCGCCACCGGCCTGCTGCCCTCGCCCCGCCACGACCTGGTGCGCAACATCATGGCCAGCCCGCTCACCGGCATCGCCGGCGGTCGCGCGGACCTGCGCGGCCTGGTGGACGAGCTGGACCGCCTGCTGCTGGCCTACGACAGCCTCACCGGCCTGCCCGGCAAGTTCCTGTTCGTGCTCGACGACGGGCGCGGCGATGTGCTGGCCCACCCCTGCGACCTGGGCATCGTCGCCCTCGACGAGCGGATCGGCCAGCTGCGCATCGGCAGCGGATGGGGCGACGTGGTGGAGCTGGACCGGGCCCCCGGGATCCTGGTGGAGCTCGCCGCCGCCTTCGTCGCGAAACGTGGCGAGCAGCCCACCGCGCCCTGGCACGTCGCCGAGATGGAGACCGGCTTCCGGCCGCCGCAGTCGCCCGAGCCGGGACTCCCGCCGGTGCTCGGCTCCCTGCCCTTCGGCCCGGTGGAGCAGGCCCCGGGCTGGCGCCACGAGCCCTTCGGCGAGGCCGGCCTGGATGCGGCGCAGGTGGAGCGGATCACCACCGGCGTCGACCAGCTGTTGGTCACCCCCTGGCACGGGGTGCTGGTGCCGCCACCCGTCGTCGAGCGCGAGGCCGTCGCATGAGCCTGCGCCCACCCACCCGTCGCTACGACTACCAGCCGCTGGGCGAGGCCATCTACCTCGACTCCTTCGCCACCATCCGCCGTGAGGCCGACCTCTCCCGCATCCCCGCCGACGCGGAGAAGATGGCGGTGCGGATGATCCACGGCAGCGGCCAGGTGGACCTGGCCCAGGACCTGGTGGTGCACCCCCACCTGGTCCGGGCCGCGCGCGGCGCCCTGCAGGCCGGGGCGCCCATCCTGTGCGATGCGCAGATGGTGGCCTCCGGCGTCACCCGGCGACGGCTGCCCGCCGACAACGAGGTGCTCTGCCTGCTCGGCGACCCGCACGTGCCGGACCTGGCGCGCGACTGGGGCACCACCCGCAGCGCCGCCGCCGTCCAGCTCTGGACCGACCGGCTGGCCGGCGCCGTCGTCGCCATCGGCAACGCCCCCACCGCCCTGTTCCACCTGCTGGAGATGCTCATCGACGGCGCCCCGCGCCCGGCCGCGATCGTCGGCTGCCCGGTGGGCTTCATCGGTGCCGCCGAGTCCAAGCAGGCGCTGGCCGACCTGGCCGACGAGCACGGCATCGACATCCCCTTCGTGACCGTCAGGGGGCGTCGGGGTGGCTCGGCGATCACCTGCTCGGCACTCAACGCACTGGCCCAGGAGCAGGAATGAGCGGACGGCTGCACGGCGTCGGGGTGGGCCCCGGCGACCCGGAACTGGTGACCCTGAAGGCCGCCCGGCTGATCGCCCAGGCCGACGTGGTGGCCTGGCACCATGCCGCGGGCAAGCCGTCGAATGCCCGACGGGTGGTGGCCGACCTGATCCCCGCCGGCGTGCTGGAGGAGGCCCTGACCTATCCGGTGACCACCGGCGCCACCAGCCATCGGGGCGGCTACGAGGGCGCCATGGCCGACTTCTACACCGAGGCCGCGGAACGGCTCGCGGTGCACCTGGCGGCCGGACGCGACGTGGTGCTGCTGGCCGAGGGCGACCCGATGCTCTACGGCTCGTTCATGTACATGTTCGACCGGCTGGCCGACCGCTTCGAGGTGGAGGTGGTGCCCGGCGTGCCCGCCTTCGCCGCCGCCACCGCGGCCGTCGCCAGCCCGCTGGTGCGCCAGCGCGACGTGCTCTCGATCCTGCCCGGCACCCTGCCGGAGCCGGAGCTGGCCCGACGCCTGGCCGACACCGACGGCGCCATCATCATGAAGCTGGGCCGCACCTTCCCGTCGGTGCGCCGTGCCCTGGAGTCCGCCGGCCGGCTCGACGGCGCGGTCTACGTGGAGCGCGCCTCGATGCCGGAGCAGCGCTGGCTGCCGGTGGCCGAGGTGGACCCCGCCACCGTGCCCTACTTCAGCCTGATCGTGGTGCCCGGCGACGCGCTCAACGGCACACGCTCCCGGACTGCAGGGGACTCTGCGGCGGACGCACCCCAGGCGTCGGTGACGACTGGTGATCGCCCGGCGGCGGTCCCCGGCCCCGAGGCATCGGCGACCACCGACGCCCCCGCCGAGCTGCTGGTCGTCGGTCTGGGTCCCGGCCCGGAGCGCTGGATCACCCCCGAGGTCACCGAGGCGCTGGCCGGGGTGGGGCACGTCGTGGGCTACGGGTCCTATGTGAACCGGGTGCCGCAGCGCCCCGGGCTGGTGCGCCATGCCTCCGGCAACACCGTCGAGGTGGACCGGGCCCGCGAGGCGCTGGAGCTGGCCCTGGCCGGTGAGCGGGTGGCCGTGGTCAGCGGTGGCGACGCCGGGATCTTCGGCATGGCCGCGGCCGTCTTCGAGGCGGCCGAGGACCCGCGCTTCCACCGTGTGCCGATCCGGGTGCTGCCCGGGGTGAGCGCGGTGCAGGCGGTGGCCGCGCGCGCCGGGGCCCCGATCGGCGCCGACTTTGCCGTCATCTCGCTCTCGGACCGGCTCAAGCCCTGGCCGGTGGTGGAGCAGCGGCTGCGCCATGCCGCCCGGGCCGACCTGGTGCTGGCGCTCTACAACCCGGCCTCCCGCTCACGCACCGAGCAGATCGAGCGGGCGCGGCTGGCGCTGCTGGAGGAGCGCGGTCCCGAGACCGTCGTCGTGGTGGGCCGCGACGTGGGCCGCAGCGAGGAGGAGCTGCGGGTGACCAGCCTGGGCCAGCTGGACAGCAGCACGATCGACATGAAGTGCCTGGTCATCGTGGGCTGCGAGGGCACCCGCGTCTCGCCGGCGGGGGTCTGGAGCCCGCGCTTCGTGCCGGACGATGCTGCTTCGAGCGTCGAGGCAGCGGGCGTCGAGACCGCGGGAGGGCAGCGATGATCCACTTCGTCGGAGCCGGTCCTGGCGCCGCCGACCTGCTCACCGTGCGCGCCACCCGGCTGCTCGCCGAGGCCGACGTGGTGCTCTATCCGGGCACCTACCTGGACCCGGAGGTGCTGGCCCATGCCGGTGCCGGGGCGCGGCTGGTGGACACCCAGCGGATGGACCTGGACCAGATCACCGAGGTGATGGTGCAGGCCGACCGGGAAGGCCTGCAGGTGGTGCGGCTGGCCTCCGGCGACCTGAGCGTCTACTCGGCGCTGCACGAGCAGACCCGACGACTCGACGCCGCCGGCGTGGCCTGGGACTGCACCCCCGGCGTGCCGGCCTATGCCGCGGCGGCCGCCCTGGTGGGCCGGGAGCTGACCGTGCCGTTGCTGGCCCAGTCGGTGGTGCTGACCCGCACCCAGGCCCGCTCCACCGCGATGCCCGAGGGGGAGAGCCTGGAGGCCTTCGCCGCCACCGGAGCGACGCTGGTGCTGCACCTGGCCATCACCCGGTGCCGCGAGCTGATGGAGCGCCTGCTGCCCAGCCACGGCGCCGACTGCCCCGTCGTCGTGGTGCACCGCGCCAGCCAGCCCGACGAGCTGGTGCTGCGCGGCACCGTCGCCGACATCGCCGACCAGGTGGAGGCCGCCGGCCTGCGCCAGGCCGCGGTGATCCTGGTGGGCCGCGCCCTGGCCGCCGGGCAGGGCACAGAGTCCTTCCTCTACGACCCGACGCGGGAACGGCGCCGCGCGGACTGAACCGCCGCGGCAGCGGGCCTGGCCGGCGGCACCGGGAGCTGGAGCGTGCTCAGGGCAGCTGCCAGAACCACTGCGTGATGGTGCGGGCCGGCGTCCAGCCGGTGAAGCGGCCCAGGGGTGCCGAGCTCTCCAGACTGATCCGGGTGAGCTCCCCACCGTGCTCGCCGTGCAGCCGGGCCAGCAGCAGCTCGCTCTCCAGGGTCACCGCGTGCACCACGATCCGACCGCCCGGGGGCAGGGCCGCCAAGCAGGCCTGCACCACGCCCGGCACGGTCGCGCCGCCGCCGATGAAGACCGCGTCGGGAGCATCCAGACCGGCCAGCGCTTCAGGCGCGGCACCCTCGACGACGCGCAGCCCGGGCACGCCCAGCGCGGCCGCATTGCGCGCCGCCCGCGCGGCCCGCTCCGGGTGGGCCTCCACCGCGGTGGTGCGGCAGCTGGGGTGGGCTCGCATCCACTCGATGCCCACCGAACCCGACCCGGCCCCGACATCCCACAGGTGCTCGCCCGGCTGCGGCTGCAGCCGGGCCAGCGCCGAGGCGCGGATGTCGCGTCGGGTGATCTGGCCGTCGTTCTCGAAGGCCTCGTCGGGCAGCCCCGCCGACCAGCCGACCAGCGCCTGCGGACCGGGACCGCACTGCACCGCCAGCACCGCCAGCCGCGGAGAGGCGCCCTGCCAGTCCTGTGCCCGGCCGCTGCGTCGTGACTCCTGCGGCGAGCCCAGGTCGCCCAGCACGGTGACCTCGGCTTCGCCATGGCCCACCGCCACCAGCAGCGCGGCCAGCCGCTCGGGCGTGGTCTCGTCACTGCCCAGCACCAGCAGCCGACGACCGGGTGAAAGCTCGCGCAGCACCAGCTCCAGCGGTCGGCCCACCACGCTCACCACGGCGCAGGACTCCGCCGACCAGCCCATCCGGGCCCGGGCCAGGGCCACCGAGCTGGTCGCGGGCCAGACCTCCACCCGATCGGCGCCCAGCAGGTCCACCAGCGTCGAGCCGATCCCGGAGACCATCGGGTCGCCGGAGGCCAGCGCGACGATGCGGCGCCCGGCCAGGCCGTCGAGCAGCGAGGGCAGGTTCTCGCGCAGCGGGCTGGGCCAGGTCAGTTGTTGCTGGCCGGGGGTCTCGGGCAGCATCGCCAGGTGACGGGCGCCGCCCAGCACCACCTCGGCGCCCAGCACCCGCTCACGGGCGGCCGAGGGCAGGCCCTCCCAGCCCTCGGCCCCGACGCCCAGGACCAGCAGGCGTGGGGAATCCGGTGTGGGCGGCGGTTCTGGGGAGGATGGCAGCGTCGGGTCAGGGGCCGTGGGGCTGCCGGACCCGTCGACCTGCCGCGGCTCGGTGATGCCGGGCGCGGTCTCGGGTGCCGACGGCTGGGGATCCTGCTCCGCCCCACCGTCTGCCCACCTCGCCTCTTCACCATGCGTGCCGGAGGCGAGCGCCAGCACCCAGTCGCGGGCGGCCGTCACGTCGTGGACGGTCTCGACGCCATCGGCGGGGTCGGGGCGTCGCACCACCACCACGGGCAGCCCGAGCTGGGCGGCGGCCTGCATCTTCGGCCAGGTGTAGCTGCCGCCGGAGTCCTTGGTGACCAGCACGTCAGCACCGTGCTCGCGGATCAGCGCCAGCTCGCCGTCGAGGCTGTACGGCCCGCGGCTGGTGACCAGGCGCCAGGCCTCGGGCAGCGTCAGGTCCGGCTGCTGCACCACCCGCGCCAGCACGGCCAGCTCGCCGAGCGCCGGGACGAAGCGGGCCAGCTCCTGGCGACCCACCGTGATGAAGGGGCGACGGCCCAGCGTCGCGGCCAGCTCGGCGGCCTGATCGTGGTCGTCGGCGAGGTGCCAGGCCTCGTCGACGGGCCAGCCCGGCCGCTCCAGGCGCACCAGCGGAAGCCTGCGCCCGTCGGGCAGCGGGTCGGCGCAGGCCAGCGCGGCATGCCGGCTCATCCCTTGCGCGAACGGATGGGTGGCGTCGACCACGGCGTCGAAGTCGGCCAGCGCCCGGCGCAGCCCCTCGACCCCGCCGAAGCCACCAATCCGCACCTCGCCCACCGGCAGCCGGGGCCGGTCCACCCGCCCCGCCAGCGAGCTGACCAGCTCGACGCCGGTGCCCTGCAGCATCGCCGCCAGCTCGCGTCCCTCGCTGGTGCCGCCCAGCAGCAGGAGCCTCATCGCCGCTCCTCAGGGGCCGATGCGCCCAGGGTGCCGGGGGCTGGGTGGGTTCGGGGCACCGATGCCTCCGCGACCGGCTGCTCCGCGGATTCCCGCGTACCGCCCGGGGCTGCGGACTCCTCCGGGCTGGCCGGCAGCGCCGATTCATCCGGGGCGCGCACCAGCGCGATGTCCATCACCCACCCGTCCTGCTCCAGCGCCGCCCGACGTGCCTGGCGCACCTGGTCGAGTACCTCGTCGATGCGCCCGGCCACCAACCGCTCGCCGTCACAGCCCAGGTTCGCCGCCCACCAGATCTGCCAGTCGGCCAGACCGGCCAGCTCGTCCAACGTCCGCTCGCTGCCCAGCATCACCACCACATTGCGCTGCCCACCCTCGACGGCCTCGCGCAGCCGTCGCGCCGAGGTGAGGTGCACCGGCTCGCCCACCCGGTGCAGCACGATCCGGTGCCGCGCCGCCAGCAGCTGCGGGGCGCTGATCCCCGGCATCACGTCCCAGTCCACACCCAGCTGGCCGGCCAGCTGCTCGGCCAGCCGCACCATCGAGTCGTAGAGCGAGGGGTCGCCCCAGGCCAGCAGCGCCGTCCGTCCGCCGCGCTCGCGCAGCGCCGCCGCGATCCGCTCCACCCGGGCCCGGTGCCAGTCCGCCACCGCCGCCAGGTAGTCCGACGGGTCGCGGTCCCGCGGCGGGTCCGGCACCACCACCAGCTCGACGCCGTGCTGCTCGGCCACCAGCCGTCGCACCGCCAGCTGCTCGTCGGCCTCCCGGCCCGCGTGCGCGCCCGGGGCCGCCGACTTGTCCAGCGCCACCACCTGGTCGCACTCGCGCAGCGCCGCCGAGACCTCCGGCGTCACGTGCTGCGGACCCATCCCGATCCCCAGCACCCGCAGCGCCGGCGCCGTGGCGTGCAGCTCCGGGGTCACCACTCGATGCCCGCCTGGCCCTTGGCGCCGGTGTCGAAGGGGTGCTTCAGCTTGGTCATCTCGGTCACCAGGTCGGCGGCATCGATCACCTGCTGCGGCATCCGGCGCCCGGTCATCACCACGTGCTGGGTGCCCGGCCGCTCGGCCAGGGTCTGCAGCACCTCGTCGACGTCGAGCCAGCCATTGGCCAGCACATAGCTGAACTCGTCGAGCACGTAGAGGGTGTGGGTCTGCTCGGCCAGCTGCTGCTTGATCCGCTCCCAGCCCTGCCGCGCCAGCTCGGTCTGGTCCACGTCCTGGGTGGCGCGCAGCCAGGTCCAGCCGGCGCCCATGGCATGCCACTCGACGGGCCCGCCCTGGCCGGTCTGGCGGTGCACCTCGTCGAGGGCGGCGAAGGCGGCCTTCTCGCCGGTGCGCCAGTTGGGCGACTTCACGAACTGGTAGACACCGATCGACCAGCCCTGGTTCCAGCCGCGCAGCGCCATCCCGAAGGCCGCGGTGGACTTGCCCTTGCCATCGCCGGTGTTGACGATCAGCCGTGGTTGGCGGCGCAGCTGGCGCGTGGTGAGCTTCGGGTCGGTGGTGGGCGGGGTTCCCTGCATCAGTCCTCCTGGGATCGGGTGGTGAGGTCCAGCAGCGCGTCGACGTCCACCTGGGACTCGAGCGCATCGGCGAGCGTGGTGATCATGGCCTCGCGACGTTCTGCGTAGCCAGGGGCGTCCGGCCAGGGCCGCCAGGGGTGGCCGGCATCCTGCGCGACGCGGGCCAGCCAGCCGCGACGGAAGGCGTCGTGCTCCAGGGCGCCGTGCCACAGCGTTCCCCAGGTGGCGCCGACCCGCCAGCCGTCGAGGAAGGGTTCGGGCCGTTGCTCCGATGGCAGGTCCGTGAGACCGCGGTCGGTGCGGCTGACGATGCCGTGGTGGATCTCGTAGCCCTGGGTCGTGAGGCCCTGCCAGCTGCCCGAGGGGCGGGCCAGCACCTTGTCGGCGCCGAAGTCGGTGCGTACCGGCAGCAGGCCCAGCCCCGGCACCTCACCGGTTCGGCTGCCCTCCACCTCGTCGGCCACCAGCTCACCGAGCATCTGGTAGCCGCCGCAGATGCCCAGCACCGGGCGGCCCAGGGCGTGGCGGCGCAGCACCACCTCGTCGAGCCCCAGGTGACGAAGCCAGGCCAGGTCGTCGGTGGTGGCGCGGGTGCCGGGCAGCACCAGCAGGTCGGCCTCCAGCGCCACCTGCGGATCGGCGGTGACCTCCACCCGCACGCCCGGCTCGGCGGCCAGCGCGTCGACGTCGGTGGCATTGCTGACCCGGGGGAAGCGCAGCACTGCCACCTGCAAGGGGTTCGTGGTCTGTGCGCCGCGGCCCCAGCCGCCGATGGCCAGGGCGTCCTCGCTGTCCAGCCAGACCCCGTCGAGCCAGTTGAGCACGCCGAAGCTGCGCAGCCCGGTGCGTCGGCTGATCTCGGTCAGGCCGGGGGCCAGCACCTCGGGGTCACCGCGGAACTTGTTGACGATGTAGCCGGCCAGCAGTGTCCGGTCGGGCTCGTCGAGCAGGGCCCAGGTGCCGTAGAGGCTGGCCAGCATGCCGCCCCGGTCGATGTCCCCCACCAGCACCACGGGCAGGTCGAACTGCCTGGCCAGCCCCATGTTCACGTAGTCGCCGACGCGCAGGTTGATCTCCGCGGGGGAGCCGGCGCCCTCGCAGACCACCAGCTCGTGGCGCTGCTCCAGTTCGCGGTAGGCGGCGAAGGCGGCCTCGGCCAGGTGACGACGGCCGGTGGCGTACTGGCCGGCCTCCAGCGTCCCGTCGGGCTGACCGCGCAGCACCACGTGGGCGCGACGGTCCGTACCCGGCTTGATCAGCACTGGATTCATGGCGGTGCACGGCTCCACCCCGGCCGCGGTGGCCTGCAGGTACTGGGCGCGGCCGATCTCGCCGTCGCCCACCACCATGGAGTTGTTGCTCATGTTCTGCGCCTTGAAGGGCACCACGTCGATCCCGCGCCGCGCATAGACCCGGCACAGGCCCGCCACCACCAGCGACTTGCCCGCATCCGAGCTGGTCCCGGCCACCAGCAGCCCGCTCATCGTGCCTCCCGGGTCATCCACGTCGGGCGCGGCCACGCCTTGGTGCAGCAGGCCCGGGCCATCCCCGGAAATCGACCGCCCGATGGGGTCATCCGGCCCCTGCGGTGGGCGCGGGGGCGTCGAGCGGCGGATTTCCGGGGCAGGACGAGAAGTGCCGGGGCCGGCGTCGATTCGTGGGCGCCACCGGCCCGGCCCCACGGAGCTGATCCGGCAGCGGGAATGCCGGAGACACGCCCCAGCCCCGGAAATTGACCCGTCGATGCGGCCACCGGGCCGCCGAGGAAGGGGCGGGGGCGTCGAGCGGCCGGTTTCCGGGGGACCGCGAGCAGGGCCGCCGCTGCCAGGGCTGTGGCCGCCCACTGGATGCGACATTCGAGCCGGACGCCCGCCCGCAGGTCGGCCGCGGTGGGACGTGGCCCGTCGCCGAGCAGGCCGCGATGCTCCACGCGCCCACCCGGATAGACATTGCGGCCGCCCAGCTGCACGCCCAGGGCGCCGGCGAAGGCTGACTCGCACCAGCCGCCGTTGGGGCTCGGGTGGTCATGGGCGTCGCGTCGCATCACCTGCCAGGCCCGGGAACGTCGTTCCCCGGCCAGCAGGCAGGCCAGCGCCCCGGTGATCCGGGCGGCGGGCCAGCAGGCGGCGTCGTCGAGACGCGCGGCGGCCGTGCCGAAGTGCTCGTAGCGCTCGTTGTGGTGGCCCACCATGGCATCGAGGGTGTTGATGCCGCGGTGCAGCAGCAGCCCCGGGACCCCCGCGAGGGCGCCCCAGACGAGCGGGGCGACCACCGCGTCGGCCGTGTTCTCCGCCACCGACTCCAGCGTCGCCCGGGCCAGCTCCGGCTCGTCGAGCTCGTCGGACAACCGCCCGCACAGGTGGCCCAGTCGTGCCCGGGCCGAAGCCAGGTCGCCGGCTGACAGGTGGTCGGCCATCACGCGCCCCTCCCGGGCCAGGCTCGCGCCCCCGGTGACCGCCCAGGTGGCCAGGGCCGTCGTGGCCACCCGTGCCAGCGGATGGCGTCGGCCCACGGCCTCCGCCGTCAGCCCGAGCGCCGCCAGCGGCGCCAGGCAGAGCGCCACGTGCAGCGCCCCGGCGGCACGGTCGTCGCGCCAGGTGTGACGCTCCAGCCAGGCCGCCCAGCTGCCGAACCAGGCCACCGGGTGGTGGTGCTGCGGGTCAGGCACCAGCCGGTCGGCGGCGGTGCCCAGCGCCAGGCCCACCGCGCGCCCGATCATCGGGCCCCCACTAGGCTCGACGCATGGACCTGCTGCTGGTGCGCCACGGACAGAGCACCTGGAACCTGGAACGACGGCTGCAGGGCCAGACCATGGACGTGCCGCTCACGGCGCTCGGCCAGCAGCAGGCGCGCCAGGCGGCCGATGAGGTGGCCCGGCTGGTGCCGCAGGGCACCCCGGTCCTCACCAGTGACCAGCTGCGCGCCCGGCAGAGCGCCGCTCTGCTGGCGGCCCGGCTGGGCAGTCGGATGGTGGAGACGCCCCTGCTGCGGGAACAGGGCCTGGGACGGCTGGAGGGGCTGGGCCTCGACGAGCTGGTGGCCGAGCCGACGCCGCCGGGCCGCCACGTCACCGAGGTGGCCTGGGGTGGCGGGGAGTCGATCGAGCAGGTGCACCACCGCTGCCGGAACCTGCTGGCACTGCTGGCGCGTGAGCACGCGGCGGCCGACGCGCTGGTGCTGGTGAGCCATGGCGACCTGATCCGCTGCCTGCTCAACGTGCTGGACGGCCGGGGTCACCGCGAGATGGAGTGGCCTGCCGTCGCCAACGGGCAGGTGCTGCGGCGCACCTGGGGCGCGGCTGGCTGAGGCTGGCGGCATCGTCGTCCTTCGTCAGCGGCAGAAGGACGGGGGACCGTCCGCCCCTCGGCCGGGAGCGGTTCTGGCGCCCACCACCAGGCGACCGGGCTCGTCTCCTTGGGGAGCATCACCGTTGCGGGACAGCGCCGGATTCTGACCGGCTTCGCTGGTACTGGGCACTGGCCCTGTGGCCAGCAGGAACACCATAGCGAGAGCTGGCACCGGCAGCGCGGGTAGGCGCCCCCCGCCCCGGAAATCGACCTCTCGATGCGCCGAGCGCCGCCGGCCGCGCGGGGGCTGGGGACCGGCACCTGATCGAGCGGTCGTTTTCCGGGGAATGCCCGGTCGGCCTCACGGGGCGCAGGGTGCGGCAGTGGCCCGACCGGTGTCCGGGTCGCGGCCAGCGGCTGCGGGGCAGGGGTGCGGCGCAGGTCCAGGTCGCCGCGGGACCGGAGTGCGGTGCAGGGCCAGGCCGCCTCTGGACGGGCCTCATTCCCGCCTGGCCAGCACTTCCGCGTCATGGCCGGCGCCCTGAGGCTGCGCTGCGGTCAGTCTGTGCGGGGCCTGAGCGGGGTTCGAGAGCCCAGTTGATCCCACTTAATGTGAAACGCGGTCGGTCCCGACGGGCGGGACGGCCACGGAGGAGATGACATGACCTGGTGGCAATCGATCATTCTGGGCATCGTCGAGGGAGTGACCGAGTTCCTGCCGGTGTCGAGCACGGGCCACCTGACGATCGTCGAGAAGCTGATGGGCATGCCCATCGAGGACCCGGGCGTGACCGCCTACACCGCGATCATCCAGATCGGCGCCATCCTGGCCGCCGTCATCTACTTCTGGGGAGACATCGTGCGCATCGTGAAGGCCTGGTTCGCCGGCCTGCGCAACGAGTCGAAGCGTGACTCCGACTACAACATGGGCTGGGCCGTGATCGTCGGCACCGTCATCACCGCCGGCATCGCCCTGCTGGGCGAGAACCTGATCACCGGCGCCCTGCGCTCCATGTGGGTGGTGGCCACCGGCCTGATCGTCTGGTCGATCGCCATGTTCGCCGCCGACCGCTACTCCGCCACGCTGGACAGCTCCAAGCAGCGCAGCCTCGACTCCATCACCTGGAAGGACGGCGCCCTGCTCGGCCTGGTGCAGTGCATCTCGCTGGCCCCCGGCGTCTCCCGCTCCGGCGCCACCATCGTCGGCGGCCTGTTCAGCGGCCTGGACCGCCTGGCCGCCACCAAGCTCTCCTTCTACCTCGGCATCCCGGCGCTGACCGCCGCCGGCCTCTACCAGGCCGCCACCGAGGCCTCCAACGTGAGCCACACCATCGGCTGGGGCGTCGTCGCGATCGGCACCGTGGTCAGCTTCTTCGTGGCCTACGCCTCCATCGCCTGGCTGCTGAAGTTCGTGGCCAGCAACACCTTCACCAGCTTCGTGGTCTACCGCGTGCTGCTCGGCCTGGCCATCTTCGGCCTGCTCTTCGGCAACGTCATCACGGCCAACTGAGCCGTCGACACCAGGAACCGCGTCCCGTCCCGGGGCGCGGTTTCGTCGTCCCGAGAGGAGCACCATGACCGACCGGAGCCGCGCCGTGCTGGCGCTGGTGACCTCGATGGTGCTCTTCGCCGCCAGCTACACCATCACCAAGGTGGCGCTGGTGGACCTCGGCCCGATGACCCTGGGCACGGTGCGCTTCCTGCTGGCCACCGTGCTGATCGCCGGCTGGTTGGCCCTCACCCGCGGCTTCCAGCGCCCCACCCCGCGCGACGCGCGACAGCTCGCCCTGGGCGGCCTGCTGGGCGTCACCGCCTACTTCGCGCTCGAGAACCTGGGCGTGGCCTGGTCAACCGCCACCGACGCCACCCTGCTCTCGGCCGCCTTCCCGGCCGTGATCGCCATCGCCGACGTGCTGCTCAACAAGGCGCGGATCAGCCCAGCCGGCTGGCTCGGCATCGTGCTGGCGATGCTGGGTTCGGTGGCGATCGTGCTCGGCCCGGCGCTGCTGGGCGGGTCGCTGGCCACCGGTGAGGCGCCGCGACGTCTCTGGGGTGACCTGCTGATCCTGCTGGCCGCCGTGGTCTGGGCGCTCTACACCTTCGCGACGCGCGAGGTGGTGGGGCGCTACTCGTCGTGGACGACGGTGCTCTGGCAGGACGGGGTGGGCGCGCTGGCCTTCATCCCGCTGGCGCTGACGGAGGCGC
The DNA here is from genome assembly GCF_039526385.1 of Luteococcus peritonei. NCBI lineage: Bacteria > Bacillati > Actinomycetota > Actinomycetes > Propionibacteriales > Propionibacteriaceae > Luteococcus > Luteococcus peritonei. Next base: position 201,777 of record NZ_BAAAIX010000009.1, read on the forward strand.
ACACCTGGCACGCGCCGCGCCACCCGGTGGCCACCATCAGTGCCGTGGCCGTGCTGACCGTCGCCTGCTCGGTGCTCGCGATGGTCTGCTATGCCCTGGCCGTGCGCCACCTGCCCACCGCCGTGGTGGCCGCATCGATCAACCTGGTGCCGCTGTTCGGGCTGGTGATCGCGCTGCTGGTGCTGCACGAGGCGGTGGTCTGGCCGCAGGTGGCGGGTGGCCTGGTGGTGATCGCCGGGGTGCTGCTCACGCACCGCGGCTGAGCACCCGGTGCTCGGACCCGCGGCCGGGTCTCCCGGCGGGGGCCCTCGGTTCAGCGCTTTTCGCGACGCTCCACCGGCAGCCCGGCCTGCTTCCAGCCGCTGAAGCCGCCGGCCAGGTGGGCGACGTCGTCACGGCCCATCCGGGTCAGCACCTCGGCCGCCAGCGCGGAGCGCCAGCCGGAGCCGCAGTAGAGCACCAGGCGGCGCCCGTCGTCGAGCTCGGGCTTGTAGTAGGGGCTGGCGGGGTCGACCCAGAACTCCAGCATCCCGCGCGGGGCCAGCCTGGCGCCGGGGATCATCCCCTCGCGCTCCACCTCGCGCACGTCACGGATGTCCACCAGCAGCACGTCGGGGCTGTCGAGCAGCGGTTCCACCTCCTCGCGCTGCAGCGTCGTGATGCCTTCCTCGGCCTGCGCCACCAGGTCGGCGGCGGAGGTGGTGAGCGGGCTTCCCGGGGTCCTGGCCATGGTTCGTCCAATCGTCACGTCGTCGTGGTCACGACGATCCCAAACCGACGGCCCGGCCTGCAAGGATGCGGCCATGCGCATCGCGGCGATCAGCTATGGCACCGAGGGCGACGTGCGCCCCATGCTCGCCCTCGGTCGTGAGCTGGCCGCCCGGGGTCACTCGATGGTGCTGGCCGGCGACGCGGCCGGTGCGCCGCTCGCCGCGCAGGTGGGCGTCGACTACGTGCCACTGGGTGGTGACCTGCGCCAGCGGATCGCCGGGCCGGGCGAGATGGGTGACGTGGTGCGACGCGGCGCCCTGGCGCTGAGCGGCATCCGGCCGGTGCGTCGGTTGCTCGACGAGCACCTGCACCGCTGGACCCTGGACCTGGTGGAGGCCGCCAGCGATGCCGACGTGGTGCTCTCCAGCGGGCTCTCGCTGCCGGCCGGCTTCACCGCCGCCGAGGCGCTCGGCCTGCCGGTGGTGGCCACCTTCTTCCAACCCTTCGCCGCCAGCCGCCGGGCCAAGAGCGCGATGCTCCCGCCCGCGGTGCCCGCGCCGGTGCAGGGCCCGCTCTTCCGGCTGGGCAACCGTGTGGCCTGGAATGCCATGCGGGACACGGTGAACTGCTCGCGCTCCCGGTTGGGCCTGCCGTCGCGACGCACCGTCTGGCGCGACTACCGCCAGCTCGGCGCCTGGTCACCGACGCTCGCCCCGCAACCCGGCGAGGAGGTGTGCGTGACCGGCCAGTGGCGGCTGGAGACCGGTCAGGACTGGCAGCCCGACGAGGCGCTGGCCGCCTTCCTGGCCGACGGGGCGGCGCCGGTGCACATCGGCTTCGGGTCGATGGCGGTGCCGCAGCGGGTGCTGACCGAGGTGGTGGCCGGGCTCGACGGGCACCGCGCGATCCTGGCGCCGGGCTGGTCGACGACACTGCCGACGGACCTGCCCCGCTCGGTGCACGTGGTGGGCCCGGTGCCGCACGACTGGCTCTTTCCGCGGGTGCGGGCGGTGGTGCACCACTGCGGTGCGGGCACGAGTCACACGGTGGTGCGGGCAGGGGTGCCCAGCATTCCGCTGCCGATCACCGCGGACCAGCCCTACTGGGGCGATCGGCTCCATCGGCTGGGGCTGGGTACGCGTCCGGTACCGGCCCACCGGGTCACCGCCGCCCAGGTGCGCTCGGCGCTGGGACAGGTCGACGATCTCGCCCCCGCGGCGCGTCAGGCCGCCCAGCAGATGGCCGTCGAGGACGGTTGCGGGGCTGCGGTGGCCGAGCTGGAGCGCATCGTCGGCCAGACGCCGCGGTCCTGACCCGTGGCTTGATCCGCAGGCCAGCCCCGCCAGTGGTTGGTGGCGGACCGGATGGCGCCGATCAACGCTCCGGCATCCGCGCCGATTGCGACGGGGCGGGGCGGTGGTCTTCCGGCCGCCCGGCCCTGGAGGCGCTGCGAGCCTGGAACCCTTGGTGGTCGTGGTGCGGCACCTGCGGCGGTTGGCTGGTCCCGCCGCACCGGATCGCTGCGGGGGGCGACTCGGAATCGTGTGTGCATGGGGTTGTGGATGCACACCTTCCGAGACCTGCAACCCTGCGCGGCAGATCCGGACGGCCTGATCTTCTCCGCGCGGTCCGCAGCGATGGCCGGCTCCCCGTTCGCCACCCATCCGCACCGGATTTCGGCGGGAAGCTGCTCGGATGGCTACCCCGCGTGCCGCCGCTGGGCGCCCGGGGCAAGGCGGTGAGCCGGGTCCAGGCCTGGCGTCAGGCAGTCAGATGCTGAGGTCCTGGGCGATCTCCCAGGAGTGGCCGTCGGGGTCACGGAAGCTGGCCGTGCGCATCTCCCACGGCTGGTCCACGGGGCCCGTGTCGAAGCTGACGCCGCGCTCGGTGAGGATCTCGACGACGGTGTCGATGTCGTCCACCCAGATGCTGAGCTGGCTGCGCAGGCCGCTGCTGCGGTCGCCCACCGGAGCCGGGGTGACCAGCCGCTCGCCCTCGGAGCTGAGCAGCAGGTTCAGCACCACGCTGCCCAGGTTGTAGCCCAGCGACTGGTCGTCCATCCACTGCGGCTGCTCGTCGAAGGTGCGCGAGTAGAACTCGCGCGAGGCCTCCAGGTCCTCCACCAGCAGGGTGACGGCGGACAGGGCGGGCGTGAAGGACTGCTCGGGGTTGGGCATGGCCCACAAGATATCGGGCGGGGTGCACGTCTGAACCACTGACCGTCCCGCGGGACGGACGTCCCGCTACCTCGAGGATGCCCGAATCCTGTGCTCACAGGGATGCCCGGCGGGCTTGCGCAACTCGCCCAGCACAAGGCCGATGCGGCAGGCACGTCCAGGGCACGGATCCGCGGCCACGGCGATCCGAGGCCGCTGTGCCGCCCAGCACTACGATCCCGCAGGGAGGTCTGGTGACCGTCCCGGCAGCCCCCGCGTCGCTGCCCTCAGGGCCGCCGGGCAGCGCGGCGGCGAGCCGTTGCTGGCACGCCTTCTGCGGACCGCGGGCCGCGGCCGGCTCAACGGGTGAGCAGCGGGAGCACCACCAGGTCGGTCAGTTCCTCGATCCGTGCCGTGGTCACCGGTCCGCCGTCCAGGTCCTCGGCCACCAGCATCCGTGGGCCCACCGAGAGCACCAGCGGGTCCATTGCGCGGGGCCTGGCCTCGCCGCGCGCCACTGCGTCGGCGACGACCTGCACCCACAGCTGCTGGCGTGGCACCATCACGGCGCTGAGCGCCCGCTCCACCAGCTCGGGGTCACGGGGGCGGGAGGCCATCACCGGACGCAGGGCGCGCCCCGCATCGGTCTCGAGATCGGCGGCCTGCCCGCTCAGCAGGAAGATCACGTCCTCGCGCAGGCTGGTGCCGGGCGGCTCGCGCAGGGCCGGCGAATGCTCGCTCGCCGCCACCAGCGCGTCCACCACGAGGTCCGCGAGACGGCCGTCGCCGCCCAGTACCTCGTCGGGGCGGCAGCCCACCTGCTCGGCGATCGTCGCCACGTCGAGCCCCTCCCAGCCCCGGGTGGCCAGGTGGTGCAGCAGGGCGGCGTGGACCCGCCCGGTGCGCTCGTCGGAGGTGGGCATGCTTCCACGCTAGGTCAGCCGGTTGCCCGAGGGGAGTCCTCGGCGGGGTGCACAGCGGACTCTCATGCGATGCTCAGCTGCCGTCAGGAGCGCTGCTGGCCAGCACCTAGGCTCGTCGGGTGAATCCCTCCTGCACGCACCTTCGGACCGACGGCGCGGGCCGTCCTGCCAGCCAGCCGGCCCCCGCCCCCGTCGCGGACACGGCCGGTGGGCTGTCGGTCCGTTGGGTGGTGCACACCGTCGGGCCGGTCCCCACCCGTGGCCGGGAGCGTGCGTGGGCAACCGGCAGTACCGCGGCGCCCGGTTGCTCCGGCGCGAGCGGCACGGATGTCCGGGGACTGGCCCGGTGAGCAGCGCCGCCGAACCGACCCGCGGCCTGCGGAACCTGGCGCTGGCAAGCCTGGTGCTGATGGCGATGCTCTGGGGATCCACCTTCTTCTCCATGAAGGGCCTCACCGGCCGGATGGCCGTGCCCGACCTGCTCGCCGTGCGCTTCCTGGTGGCTGCACTGGCCACCGGCCTGATCGGCTGGCGCGCCTGGCGGATGAGCCGCGCCACCCTGGTGCGTGGCGTGGTGATCGGCGCCATCTACGGCACCGCGCAGCTGGTGCAGACCACCGGGCTGGCGCACACCGCCGCCTCGGTCTCCGGTTTCGTCACCGGCCTGTACGTGGTGATCACGCCCTTCCTGGCCGCCTGGCTGCTGCGCGAGCGGATCCTGCCGGCCACCTGGCTGGCGGTGCTGCTGGCCACCGTCGGGCTGGGGCTGCTGACGCTCGACCTCGAGGCGGGCCTCCGGACCGGGACGGGCGAGCTGCTCACCCTGGTCAGCGCCGTGATGTACGCGGGCCACATCGTCGCGGTGGACCGCTGGTCCACCGGCTCCACGGCGATGAGCCTCACCGTGGTGCAGATGGCCACCGTCGCGGCGGTCTGCAGCCTGGCCGCGCTGCCCGGCGGCATCCAGCTGCCACCCACCGCGGGCGACTGGGGCCTGATGCTCTACCTGGCGCTGCTGGCCGGCGCCCTGCCGATCTTCCTGCAGGTCTGGGCGCAGAGCGTCGTGGAGTCCTCGACGGCGGCCGTGCTGATGGCCGGCGAGCCGGTCTGGGCCGCGGTCTTCGCGGTGCTGCTGGGCGGCGAGCTGCTCAGCTGGCAGATGGTGGTGGGCGGTGGGCTCACCGTCGTCGCGATGATGCTGGTGATCCAGGCGCCCCGGTGGGCCGCCCGCAGGGCCTGACTACTTCTTGCGGCGGTCCATGGCCACCATCAGCAGGCCACCGATGATGGCCGCATTGGCCATGAAGCTGCTGCTCTCGTGCATCTTCTTGCCCGGGTCGGTCTGCTCCCAGAAGGGGTGACCCACCACATTGGTGGGCACCAGCAGGCCGGCCAGGGCGAGTGCGGAGGTGCGAGGCATGATGCCCAGCGCCATGGCGGTGCCCGCCGCCACCATCCCGGCGCCGTTCGCGGTGACCAGGTCCTTCCCGTCGACCGGGAGGTCCACGCCGTACTTCTCCTTGGCCCGCTCCACCACCGGGCCGAGTGCTGCCGGGTTCTTGAGCTGGTTCATGCCGCCACCGATGAACACCGAGGCCAGCAGGCCGCGGGCGACGAACTTCACGGGATTGATCATGTCGTCCTCCTTCGCACGGGAATGCCTCGACCATAACCGTCGCCCACGAAGGCCTTCCGGGCGGGTCCCCGGAAAACGACCGCTCGACGAGCAGCCCTTGGCGAAGCTCCGCGGAGCCCGGCGGGGCCCATCGCATCGAGCGGTCGGTTTCCGGGGCGAGCTGTCCACAACCCCCGCGTCGAGGCGCGGGCTGTGGATGGATGAGGAATCCTGGCCCTGGGCGTCCACAGTCCAGGGCATGAGAGCTGTCGACGAGGCGCGGGCCCTGCTGCGGCGAGGAGTGGTGCGGCGGCGCGAGCACCCGCTGCTGGTCGGCGCCCTGGAGTGGCTGCAACGCCAGGGCGAGGCGGTGGCCGTGCTGCCCGGTGTGCTGGTGGCCAGCGGCGCGGCGGGTGAGCTCGCCGCCCGGGTTGCGGCGGTGCGCGCCTGGGACCCGGATGCGGTGGTCACCGGGCTGGCGGCGGCCAGGCTGGGCTACTGGCCCGAGGCGTCGGTCGGTGAGGTCGTGGTGCTCACGCGACGTCGCCCCCGGCCGCGTCCCGGTTTCCGGTTCGTGCGCGCCACGGTGGACCCGGAGCACGTCACCGAGGTCGAGGGGGTGCGGATCACCTCACCCACCTGGACGGCGCTGTGGCTGGCGGCCCAGGACGAGGGGCGAGCCACCGACGAGGCGCTGCGCGCCCTGCGGACCAGCCCGGCTCGGCTGGCCGAGGTGCTCGAGGACCTGCGCGGACGCCGCGGCACCAGGATGCGGCGCTTCGTGGTGGCCAACAGCCGCGAACGCCCCTGGTCGCCGGCTGAGCGCACCATGCACCAGCTGCTGCACCGCGCGGGGATCGGCGGCTGGCACGGCAACTGGCGCATCGCCGTCGGGGGCCGGGCCTTCTACGCCGACATCGCCTTCCCGGAGATCAACCTGGTCCTGGAGTTCGACGGCTTCGAGTCCCACAGCCGCCGCGAGGTCTTCCACGCCGACCGTGAGAAGGCCCTGCTGCTGATGCAGGAGGGGTGGTTGGTGGTGCGCTTCAGCCACACGCAGCTGGCCGACCCGGAGCTCTTCCTGGGCTTCGTGCGGCAGGCCATCGCCATGGCGAGGCGGTTGTGCGCTAGCTGACGAACTGTTGAGCAGAAGGGCATTGCGGGGGATCGCCGGGGGCTTGTGGATGATGATGGTCGTACTCCGAACTTCCCCTCGAGGAGAACGATGCCCAAGCCACTCCAGCTGGCCTGCTGCGCGATGGCGCTGGCGGGCGGTGTGCTGCTGGCGACCTCCAACCAGGCTTTGCCGGGCGCGGCGGCCGCCGATCCCGCGCTGCGGCCCGCGGTGCAGGTGCCCACCACGGCCGGCCTGCCCACCGCGCGCCCGCTGCCCACCGCCACGGTGCCGGGGCAGGCCCGGGCCGGGTCGGTCTGCCGTGCCGGCCAGCAGGGCCTCGAGATCGACGGGATCAGCTGCATCGCCACGGCCACTGGGCTGCGCTGGACCGCCGCCACGCGCTGAGAGCGCGCTGAAGGAAAACTGTCCACGAGCTGCGAACCCGCTGGTCACGGGGCGCAGCACAGCCTCCTGGACGGTGCCCGCCGGTAGGATCCTGGGGTGCGCGACCGCGCTCGACTTCACACCTCGGGGGAGCCCTGTGACCACCACAATGCCGGAGCCCGGCGACATCAAGATCGTCGCCTTCGACCTTGACGACACCCTGGCCGAGTCCAAGTCCGCCGTGCAGCCGGAGATGGCCCGCACGCTGACCGACCTGCTGGCGGTGCGCCCGGTCTGCATCATCTCGGGCGGCCGGCTCGAGCAGTTCCAGAGCCAGGTGCTGGCCAACCTCCCCGAGGATGCCGACCTGCGCAACCTGCACCTGATGCCCACCTGCGGCACCCGCTACCTGCGCTTCGAGGACGGTGACTGGGTGGAGGTCTACAAGCATGACCTCGACGAGGCCGACAAGCAGGCCGCCATCACCTCGCTGGAGCGCCGCGCCAAGGAGCTCAACCTCTGGGAGACCGACGGCCGGGTGCAGGGCGACCGCATCGAGGACCGCGGCAGCCAGATCACCTTCTCCGCCCTCGGGCAGCGAGCCAGCGTCGCCGACAAGCACGCCTGGGACCCGGGCAGCGTCAAGCGCAACGCGCTGCGGGAGGCCGTCGCCGCCGATGTGCCTCAGCTCGAGGTGCGCGCCGGCGGCTCCACCTCCATCGACATCACGATGAAGGGCATCGACAAGGCTCACGGCATGCGCGAGCTGGAGCAGCAGACCGGCATCCCGCAGGCAAACATGCTCTTCGTCGGCGACCGCCTGCAGCCCGGCGGCAACGACTACCCGGTGCTGGAGATGGGCATCGCCTGCCAGGCCGTCGAGGGACCCCAGGAGACCCTGGCCTTCGTGCAGGACCTGGTCAAGAAGTTCCAGCAGGCCTGATCCACCGCGAAGCGGCCGTCCCTTTCCGGGGCGGCCGCTTCGTCGTGCTGCAAGGGATTCAGAGGCGCGGGGTGGGCGCCTGGGCCAGACCGAACCAGGCGTCAGCCGCAGCGCGCGCCGGCTCGGTCATGGTGGCCCAGGGACGTGGGGTGCGGCCGCGCAGCCGGACCGCCGCGTCGAGGTAGTCGCGCAGCAGCCAGACCCGATCCGACCGGACCCCCGGATCCATGGCCACGATGGCGGCCAGCTCGTCGGGCTCCATGCCCAGGTCCTCGCGGAAGTGGTGCTCCTGCAGCTCGGCGAGTTCCAGGTTGGCGCGGAACTCCTCGGCCGTGCGGCGACGCTGGGACTCGTCCAGGGACATGACTTCCTTCGATCAGGGGTGCGGATCAGCGAGCCTGGGGCGACGGCGCCGGGCAGGGCGCGCCCTCGCAGCACGGGCGGATCCAGCCGCACCCGTCGCAGCGCTCGTGGGAGGTCTCCCAGCGCATCAGGGTGCCGCAGTTGGGGCAGGGCTCGGTGAGGTCGGCCATGCCGGCGAGACTACCCGCTGCTTCCTCGTCGCAGCCGGCCCGGACGGTGTCCGGGCCCCGGCCGGCCACCGGATCCTCTGCGCGCGGTCAGCCCGGTCCCGGCAGGGATGCACACGGTCTCGCATGGCGGGCTGGCGGCGGGGCCGCCATCGTCGAACGGTCTGCTCGGCGCCCCGACAGCGGCACCGTCCACGCGCCAGCCACCCCGCGCCGCCCTGACGCGACGCGCGCCCCGGAAAACGACCGCTCGATCCCCAGTCTGTCCGGGTCCGAGGCGGGAGCGGGTCCAGCCGCACTGGTCGAGAGGTCGATTTCCGGGGTTCGGTGCGGTGCTCACTGGCTCGCCAAGCCCGCGGCGGGGGCCAGAACGGGGGAGGGAAGGCGGCGGGCAGAGGGGGAGGCGGAACGGCCCCACCTCCGGGCATGGTGGGATCAGCCGGCCGTGGGGCCGGCGTGGAGCAACAGGCTCGCGGCCACCGCCAGCATCACCAGGCCGATCACCACGTCCACCACCCGCCAGACCGAGGGGCGACCCAGCGGCCCGGACAGGGCACGCGCCCCGAGTCCCAGGACGACGAACCAGACCAGTGAGGCGGTCATGGCGCCCGCCGCGAACCACCACCTGAGCCCGCCATGGCTCGCAGCGATGGAGCCCAGCATCACCACGGTGTCCAGGTAGACGTGCGGGTTCAGCCAGGTGACGGCCAGCACGGTTCCCAGCACCGACGAGCGGCTGCGCGGCGCCTCCAGCTCCAGCGCTCCCGGCCGGGCGGCGGCTCGGAAGGAGCCGATCGCGCACCAGAGCAGGTAGGCCGCGCCCACCCAGCTCAGCACCCGTAGCGCACCAGGATGGGCCCCGGCCACCGCACCCATCCCGGCGGTCCCGGCGCTGATCAGCACCAGGTCACCCAGCGCGCACACCGCCACCACGATCCCGACGTGCTCGCGTCGCAGGCCCTGGCGCAGCACGAGACCGTTCTGGACGCCGATCACGACGATCAGGCTGAAGCCGGTGAGCAGGCCCGTGACCCAGGTGGAGAACATGGCCCTGACGCTAGGCAGCACGCCCACATGAGGCAAACGATGGAATCTACGGATCGTTAAGCTGGGCTTGTGAACAGCGAATGGCTACGGACTCTGGTCGCCGTCATCGACGAGGGCAGCTTCGAGGCGGCAGCCGACGAACTCCATGTCAGTGCCTCCGCCGTGAGCCAGCGGATCAAGGCGATGGAGTCCCACCTGGGTCGGCTGGTGGTGCGTCGCACCCTGCCCTGCACCGTCACCGAGGCCGGCGAGCAGCTGCTGCGCATGGCCCGCCAGGTGCTGCTGCTGGAGGACGAGACCCTCGCAGAGCTCACTGCCCCGCAGGCCGCCGGGGTGCTGCGCGCCGCCGTGAACGCCGACTCGCTGGCCACCTGGTTCCGGCCCGTCCTCACCGAGGCTGCCGGCTGGAGCGATGTCACGCTGCGCCTGGAGGTGGAGGACCAGGACCATTCCTCGGCCCTGCTGCGCCGCGGCGACGTGATGGGCGTGGTGACCTCGCAGGCTGGCGCGGTGACCGGCTGCCGCCAGGAGCTGCTGGGCCGAATGCGCTACCTGCCGGTGGCCGCACCGAGCCTGGTGGAGCGCCATCGCCGGGGCTCGGAGGTGGACCTCGCCACGCTGCCCGCCTTGCGCTACAACGCCAAGGACGACCTGCAGCTCGCGCTGCTGCGTCGACGCGGGATCGACGTGGTCCCGCCGCAGCCCCAGTTGCCCGGCTCGGAGGCCTTCCTGGCCGGTGTGGAGGCGGGGCTGGGCTGGGGCATGATCCCGCAGGTGCAACTGGGCGACGCGCTCGAGACCGGCCGGCTGGAGCTGCTCTGCGACGAGGTGCTGGACCTGCCGCTCTACTGGCAGGCCTGGCGGATCGAGTCGACGCGGGTCAGCCGGCTGGGCGAGGCGGTGCGCCGCGCCGCCCGCGCCGGTCTGCTGCCCGGCTGAGTCAGAGGTTGGTCATCCGTTCGGCCTCCTCGGCATAGCGGCCGCCCTCGATCTCGATCTGGCCGATCGCCTCGGTGAGCTCGTCGAGGTCCGCCTGCTCGATCTCGACGTCGGCGGCTCGCAGGTTCTCCCGCAGCCGCTCCGGCTTGCGGGTGCCGGGGATGGGCACGATGAAGGGCCTGCGGGAGAGGAGCCAGGCCAGCGCCACCTGGCTCGGCTCGATGGCCTGCTCCTGCGCGACGCGTCGCACCAGCTCCACCAGCTCCAGGTTCCGGGCCAGCGCCTGGGGCTGGAAGCGCGGGATGGTGGTGCGGATGTCGTTGCCCTGCTCGAAGGTGGTGGAGCTGTCCACGGTGCCGGTCAGGAATCCTTTGCCCAGCGGTGAATAGGCGACGAAGCCGATGCCCAGCTCCTCGCAGGTGGGCAGCACCTCGGCCTCCGGACGGCGCCACCACAGTGAGTACTCGGTCTGCACGGCGGTCACCGGGTGCACGGCGTGGGCCCTTCGCAGGGTCTCCGCCGAGGGTTCCGACAGGCCGTAGCCCCTGATCTTGCCGGCCTGCACCAGCTCCGCCAGCGCGCCGGCGTACTCCTCGATGGCGATCTCGGGGTTGATCCGGTGCTGGTAGTAGAGGTCGATCCGGTCGGTGCCCAGGCGTTGCAGGCTGCCCTCGCAGGCGGTGGCCACCTCATCGGGGCGCAGTCGACGCTCCAGCTGGCGCCCGGCCCGGTGGTCGATCTCCCAGCAGAACTTGGTGGCGATCTGCACCTTGTCGCGCACCTCGGCCAGCGCCTCGCCCACCAGCTGCTCGTTGTGGCCGGCGCCGTAGACCTCGGCGGTGTCGAAGAAGGTGACGCCCATCTCCACGGACCGGCGCAGCAGCCGGACCATCTCCTCGCGGTCGGGGTGGTCCGAGTAGCCGCCACTCATGCCCATGCAGCCGAGCCCGAGGATGGAGACCTCGAGGGCGCTGGATCCGTGGCCGAGTGTGCGCTTCTGAAGCATGCTGGCTCCTTTGCCGGTGGGGCCCAGCCTAGGAGGTCAGGGCGGTACTGGGGAGAGGGGCCGCGCCCCTTCCCCGGAAATCGACCGCTCGACGAGCCCCGGTCAGGCATGCCAGGCGCGGGCTCCACAGGCTCGCTCGATCGAGAGGTCGATTTCCGGGGCCGGCGCCAGGTGGCGGCCGCTGCGAGGAGGTGGCCGTCCGCTGGCCAGGTCGGGGCCAGTCGCGGGGGCCGTCGCCTCAGCGCTCCTGGAGCTCCAGGAAGGCGTGCACCAGCGGCACCGCTGCGGCACCCTCGCCGGCGGCCGAGGCCACCCGCTTCATCGAGCCCGACCGGGTGTCGCCCACCGCGAAGATCCCGGGTACCGAGGTCTCCAGGTTGGCCGGCGGCCTCCCGTCGGTCCAGGCCTGCCTGGGGGTGTCCGCCCCGGTGAGGACGAAGCCGTGGTCGTCGAGCGCGATCTGCTCCGGCAGCCACTCGCAGTGCGGGGCCGCGCCGATCAGCAGGAAGAGGCCGTCGGCGTCGATGTCGGTGGTGGCGCGGGTGCGGGTGTCGCACAGGGTCAGCCACTCCAGGCGGGCATTGCCGCCGCCGTCGCAGACCTCGGTGTGCCCGCGGACCGTGATGCGCGGGTTCGCCTCGATCTCCCGGATCAGGTAGTCGGACATGGTGGCGCTGAGGTCCGGGCGTCGCACCGCGATGGTCACCTGGCGGGCGAACCGGGCCAGGTGGACGGCCGCCTGACCAGCGGAGTTGCCGCCACCCACCACCACGGCATGGCCGCCCTCCAACTCGCGGGCCGCCGTGGTCACCGCGCCGTAGTTCACACCGCGCCCCACCAGCTCCTCCAGGCTCGGCACGCAAAGCCGACGGTAGGTGACGCCGGTGGCAATCACGACGCTGCGGGCACACAGGTCGCCGCCGTCGGTGTGCACCCGGAAGCTGCCGTCCTGCTCGCAGGTGATGCCGGTGGCGGGCCAGCCGGTCCAGAAGCGGGTGCCGAAGCGGATCGCCTGCGAGCGGGCGCGTTGCGCCAATCGCATCCCGGAGATGCCGCGCGGGAAACCCAGGTAGTTGCGGATCATCGACGAGGTGCCCGCCTGGCCTCCCACCGCCTCGGCCTCCAGCACGTGGGTGTCCAGGCCCTCCGAGGAGGCGTAGACCGCCGCACCCAGGCCGGCCGGCCCGGCGCCGACGATGACGACGTCGGCCACCCGCTCGGACCCGATCTCGTCGGGACGGCCGTAGAACAGGGCCGCCACCTCGCGCACGCTGCTGGGGGAGAAGGGCTCGCCGAACTGGGGCGCGAAGAGCAGCGGCAGCGTGATCTCGCCCTCGGGAGCCTCCGCCATGAGCTTCTGCCCCTTGGGCGAGTCCGGCGGCACCGTCTTGTAGGGCATGCCGGTGCGGTGGAAGTAGTCGCCCAGGGCCAGCGCCAGGCCGTCGTGCGGTTCCGCGACGATCACGACGTTGGCCACCACCGCCGGCCCCACCATGGATCCCCAGTCCGACAGGTACTCGGTGACCGCGGTGTGGAACTCCTCGTCGCGCACGCCCCGTGGCATCAGCAGATAGGCGTCGAAGAGCTGGCGTGCCGCGTGCCCGCGCAGCACCGGCGCGAGGGTGGCGAAGTTGCCGAAGTGGGTGACCACCAGGCGTCGCGAGGTGGGCACCAGCAGCCGCCACTGCTCGAAGGCCTGGTCGATCTCGTGGTCCGGCAGCGGGCACTCGGCGACGATCATGGCCACCGCCACTTCCTCGGCAAGCAGCCGCTGGATCAGCGCGGTGCCCTCGTCGAAGCTGGTGGCGGCATGGAGCTCGTAGTCACGGGCGTATCGGCCGAACTCGTCGAGCAGGTGCTCCGAGTGCTCGGCGCTCACCAGGACGATGGCGGGAGGGGGCGGGACGAACGGCTGCTGCATCGAGGCTCCACGTGGCTCAGAGGGTGAGAGGAGCCTAGCCCCCGGAAATCGACCGCTCGATGACGAGCGAGCTGGCGTGCAGGCGGGGGAGCGACGGGCGGTCTGCATCGAGTGGTCGATTTCCGGGGTGCAGGTGGCGCCAGGGCCGGTCGGAGCCCCCGAGGGCCAGGCCCACGCCCCACCAGGACCGGGAATTCCCGACCAGGGCGACTCGTTGTACCGGGGGAGAGCCGGCGATCGGCGCCGGCGCAGGTCGAGGGAGTTCTGCGATGAAGGTCTTCGTGATCGGGGCGCACGGGAAGGTGGCCCTGCTGGCCATGCCACTGCTGGCCGAGGCCGGCCACGAGGTGAGCGGCGCGATCCGCAACCCCGCCCATGCCGACGACGTGGCCGCCACCGGCGCCACCCCTGTGGTGGCCGACGTCGAGGCGCTGTCCACCGAGCAGCTCACCGAGCTGCTGCGCGGCCAGGACCTGGTGGTCTGGTCAGCAGGCGCGGGCGGTGGCGATCCCCAGCGCACCTACGCGGTGGACCGTGACGCGGCGATCCGCAGCATGGACGCCGCCCAGGCCGCGGACGTGGCCCGTTACGTGATGGTGAGCTACTTCGGCGCCGGGCCGGACCACGGGGTCAGCCCGGACAACTCCTTCCACGCCTATGCCGAGGCCAAGGCCGCCGCGGACGAGCACCTGCGCGGCACCGAGCTGGACTGGACCATCCTGATGCCCAGCCGGCTGACCCTCGAGGAGCCCACCGGCCAGGTGGACGCCGAGGCCGCCAGCTCCGGTGAGGTCTCCCGCGGCAACGTGGCGCGGATGATCGCGGCCGTCGTCGAGCACCCGGAGGGCACCGCGCGTCGCGAGATCAGCTTCAACGACGGCAGCACCCCGGTGGAGCAGGTGGCCCGGCAGGCCTGAGCCGGCCTCAGAGCAGGGGCGGGACAGACCCCGGGCAGGCCTCGGCGAGCTGCCCCGAGCTCTCTCAGAGCAGGTCCAGCACCTGGCGCAGGTCGTCGATGCGAGAGGCGTGGTCGTGGGTCTGGTGCCCGCCGGTGAAGTGCGCGAAGCGGGTGCCCAGCGCCTCGGCGATCTCGTGGTCGTGGTTGGTGTCGCCCACCATCAGCACCTGGTCGGGCCGCCAGGGTTGGCGGCCCAGCCAGCCGGCCACCACCGCCTGCTTCGACGGGTTGAGCGCGTCCTCGGAGCCCAGCACCTCGTCGAGCAGCACCCTCACCGGGTGCGGCTCCAGCTGGCGGTGCAGGGCGGCGGTCACGGTGGCGCTGATCAGCACCTGCGCCAGCCCGCGCTCCCGGACCGCGCCCAGCACCTCCACGGCGTGTGCCTGCAGTCGAACCTGGGCCAGGTGGCCAGGGAAGAGCTCGACGTAACGGTGTGAGGCGGCGCGGAAGTGCTCGTCGGTGACGAAGCCGAGCCGGGTGTAGAAGTCGCGGATCGGGAAGCCGAAACCGGCGCGGTAGGCCTGGCGGTCGGCCAGCTCCGGGCGGTCGAACTCGGCCAGCACCTGGTTGGTGGTGGCCATCCCGGCGTCCACGTCGTCGAGCAGGGTGCCGTTCCAGTCCCAGACGACGGCGCGGATCGAGTTGGCAGGCCAGGGCATCCGGAAAGCCTAGCCACCAGATGGTCGCGGCGGGCACACTCGATGTGTCCGCACCGTCGAAGGAGAACAGTGCACTTCCTGCTGTCGGTCCACCACACCGGCGTCGGCGCCTCCGGCTCCGGCCAGGAGCTGGTGCTGGCCCGCGTCAACGCCTTCAACGACCGACTGCTCGCCGCGGGGGTCTTCCTCTACAGCGGCGCCCTGCAGGCTCCCGCAGGATCCCTGCTGGTGGACGCCACGCATGCCCAGCCGACGGTGACCGCAGGCACCGCGATATCCGGCAGCACCCAGCCCGCCGGGTTCTGGGTGATCGACGTGGCCGACCAGGACGAGGCGGTCGACTGGGCCCGCGGCGCCTCGGTGGCCACCGGGCGCGTGGTGGAGGTGCGACGCGTGGACTACGGCATCGAGGACGAGCCGGCCGACGAGATCGAGCCGCTGGCACTGGACCAGATGCCGGTGGGTGCCACCGCCGTCTCCCGCCGCGTGGTGCGCGCCCCGATCGAGGAGGTCTGGCGCGCCTGGACCCGTGCCGAGCTGATGCGCGACTGGTTCAGCCCGACGCCGGACAGCCCCAGCCACGTGGAGGTGGACGCCCGCCCGGGCGGCCACTACCGGGCGCTGATGGCCGGCTTCTTCGTGCACGGCACCTACTTCCAGGTGCAGCAGCCGCACGCCCTGGCCTTCAGCTGGCAGTGGGAGCACGAGCCGCACGTGCCGGAGAGCACCGTGCACGTCGAGCTGAGCCCGGTGGACGAGGGCACGCTGGTGGTCATCACGCACACCGGCTTCACCACCGAGGACGACGGAGAGGGCCATCGCGAGGGCTGGAACCTGAGCCTGCACCGGCTGGGTGTGCTGCTCGACCGCTGAGGCCGCGGCACCGGGCGCCTAGCACCCGATGGTCCCTCGGGGCTGTGCCTGCGAAACCGGAGCTGGCAGCTGGCGGGCCCCCGCGTCGTGCGCCTCGGACCCTGCTCCCCTGAGATCTCCCGGAACCGTCCCGCGGGCGTGGTCGGGAGCTGTCCGAGGCGTCGGGCACCATGGAGGCATGAGTTCCCTGCGCTACCCGGTGCCGCCCCGGCCGCCCCGGTACGTGCACCCGCCCAACAAGGTGCGGGCCCGCGGGGGATTCCCGCTCTTCCAGCTGGTGGCCGCCGTCTTCGTGCTGCTGGCCCTGGGCCTGGCCTTCTGGCTGGCCGCGATCCTGCTGGCCTATGCCCTGCGCGGCAACGTCGCCGGCATCGGCTACCTGCTGCTCTTCTGGGCGGTGACCGCCTACCTGGCGCTGCCCCGGGTGCACCAGATCTTCACGCTGCTCTACCTGCCCGACTACTTCATCGGCCGCACCCGCACCGACGACGGCCTGCTGGGCGATGCCATCAACCTGGGCCTGGACGGTTCCGAGCGTGATGTCCACGTCGTGATGACCGAGGCCGGCTGGGTACGGGCCGACGAGCTGGACCTGCACTCGGCCTGGCAGATGGTGGTCTCGGCGGTGCTGCGACGCTCCTACCCGTCGGCGCCGGTCTCCGGGCTGCACCTGTTCGGTCGTCGCCACGACTTCGCCTACCAGCAGGAGGTGGACGGCAATCCCTCGCAGCGCCACCACGTGCGCTTCTGGCGGGTGCCCCAGGACTGGCTGCTGCCGGGCGGCTACGAGACGCAGTGGCTGGCGGCCGGCTCCTACGACCGCTCCGTGGGCTTCTCCATCTTCACCGGCCAGATCACCCACAAGATCGACGCCAACATCGACATCGAGCGCGACTACATCGTCGACACGGTGCGCTACGTGGACCCGGGCAGCCAGGTGCACGTGATCAAGGACTTCTCCACCTCCTACCACTCCCGCAACGGCGGCGGTGACCGGATCATCACCGACGGCGACCTGCCGATCCTCGACGTGACCGGCGCCGCGGAGCGCCTGGGACAGGGCGTCTCGACGGGCTCGACGGCCGCCCGCAAGCAGTTCACGCAGCACGCCGTGCCGCCGCCGTCGCTGCTGATCGGCGGCGCCCTGGTGGCGGCACGCGCGGTGCTGACCCTGACGGCCTGGATCTACGAGCGGATGGGTGGGCACGAGCCCACCGTCCTGGGCACGAACCTGAACCAGCTGGGTGTCACCGGCCTGCAGGACCTGGCCGCCATCCTGCTCTGGTGGTTCATCGTGGCCCGCAAGCGCGTCGCCTGGGTGGCGCTGATGGCCCTGGCCGTGGTCGACGCCTTCGGCCAGCTGATGGCTGCCGGCCGGCCGGAGAATGCCGGTTTCAGCTCCATGTTGGCGGCCGGGATCGCCGTGCTCACGGTGCTGACGGTCACGGCCAGCTCGGTGCGCGACTGGGTCTCGCGCGGCCGCGTCGACCCGCAGGTGCAGATCCCGGACGCCACCTGGCGCCCACACCTGCCCGGGCACTGAGCGTCGACGTCGCTGCTGTCCACTGACCAGGGAGGGGTTGGTCCCGGGGGGTGGGCAGCCCGTCCTCGCGACGTGAGAGGCTGGCCGGCATGGCATGGCTGATCCTGATCCTGTCCGGCACCTTCGAGGCCGTCTGGGCCACCGCCCTCGATCGCATCGAAGGGCTCAGCCGACCACTGCCCATCGTGGTCTTCCTGGCAGCGATGACCGTCTCCATGGTGGGCCTGGCCCACGGCATGCGCCAGATCCCGGTGGGAACCGCCTACGCCGTCTGGGTGGGCGTCGGCGCGGTCACCACGCTGGGCTGGTCGATGGCCACCGGCAACGAGTCGGTGAGCGTGGTGAAGATCCTGCTGGTGCTGGGGATCGTGGGCTGCGTCGCCGGGCTGAAGCTGGTGGGCGAGCACTGACGATGCGGCGCTGATCGGCTCCGGCGCGTAGTCTGGTGCCACAGGGGAACCGAGGACGCGTGTGAGGCCGGGGCGCGTCCCCCGACGTGAACCCTGGAGACGCATGACCACCACCCCCACGCCCCGCGCGGGCGCCGAGCACAGCCTGCTCAGCGCCGGCGGCCTGGCCTTCCTCGTCGCCGCCGCGCTCGGTCGGCTCCCCAGCTCCATGGTGCAGCTGGGCTACCTCATGGTGCTCAGTCAGGACGGCCGTGGCCTGGCGATCGGCGGGCTGGCCGTGGCCGCCGTCGGGCTCGGCACCGCCGCGGGCGCGCCCCTGGTGGGGCGGCTGGTGGACCGGCTGGGCCCGATCCCCGCCGTCGCCGGCGCCACCCTGGTCTCGCTGGCCGCCCAGACCGTCTTCCTCCTGCTGCTGATGGCCCATGCCCCCTCGCACTGGCTGCTGGCCGCCGGCTTCGTGGTGGGTGCTGCGAACCCGCAGATCGGGCCGGTGGCGCGCAGCCACTGGTCCCACCTGGCCGCCCGGCTGCGGGCCCCGCACCTGGTCAGCCGCGCCCTGGGCTACGAGGGTGCGGTGGACGAGGCCGGCTTCGTGGTGGGCCCGGTGCTCGCCGGGGCCCTGGTCTCGATGCTCGGGCCGGTGCCCTCCGCGATCGCCATCCTGGCGCTGACCGCCGGCCTGCAGGGGCTGTTCGTGCTCTACCTGCTGCGCCATCGCGACGACTGGCGCCGCCAGCCCAGCACCGAGCAGGAGCGTGCGCACTCCTCGCTGGGCTACGGGGTGCTGCTGCCGATGCTGGGCTGTCTGGGCGTGGGCATCCTCTTCGGCGCCACCCAGACCGGTCTGACGGCCCTGTTCAACCTGCGCGGTACGCCGGGCGTGACGGGCCTGGTCTACGGCTGCGTCGGCGTCGGCTCGGGTCTGGCCAGCCTGTTGGCCGGGCGCCTGGGCGAGCGGGTCGCTGTCCCGCTACGGGTCTTCTCCGGCGCGCTGCTGATGGCGCTCGGGGCGCTGGCGCTGGGCATGCTCCCCGGAGCCGCGCCGGCCAGTGTCGTGGCCGTGGTGATGGGCTCGGGCGCCGGCATCACGCTGGTGAGCTGCTTCGCCTGGATGGAGCGGATCGCCCCGCGCGACCGGATGGCCACCATGATGACGGTGCTGGCCACCTGCTTGACGCTCGGCGTCAGCGGCGGCGCCGCGGTGGCCGGCCGTCTGGCCGCCGACCCCTCACACAGCTTCTGGCCCGTCCACGGCTCGGCGATGCTCGCCCTGCTGGCCGCCGTCGGGATGTGGCTCTCGAGCCGCCGCAACTGACCCCTGGGAAGCCGGCTGCTCTGCCGCACGATGCGCCGCGGTCCCCGGCGCCGGCGCCACCCCCGGAAAACGACCGCTCGATGGCGGGGCCCGAAAGGCCGCTCGCCGCCTGCCCGGCAGGGGCAGACGGCGAGCGGTCGATTTCCGGGGTCCGGGGCGGCAGGGGTGGTGTCCACCCCGGACCGGCTGGTGGGCTCAGGCCTCGCTGGTGCGCGCGGCCAGCCAGGGGCGATCGGCGCGGACGATGCCGCGAGTCAGCCCCGCGACGTTCTCACGGTCGAGGAAGAGCTTGCCGCGGGCGGTGCCGACGTAGTCGTGCTCGTCGACGGCGACCTGCTCGCGGGTGACGAAGTTGTAGCGGTCGTTCGTGGTCATGCGGAAACTCCTTCCGGCACGGCGAACCGTGCCCGGGGTGACGTCATCGTGGATTGCCGTGGGCGGGCAGCTGCCGGGATTTCCTCCCGGGCCCGCACTCCGCGGCCATGTGGTCTAACCACATCTGCGGCCATCATATTCCCCATGCCCCGGAGAAGATCCTGAGAACGCCGGCGCCGCCGCAGCCGGCCGTAGGCTCCTGGCATGGAACTGGACTTCAGCGGACCGGTCTGGGAGTGGCGCGGTCCGGCACCCTTCCACTTCGTGACCGTGCCCGCCGAGCAGGCCGAGCAGGTGGCCGAGGTGGCCGGCGCGGTCAGCTACGGCTGGGGCATGGTCCCCGGGCGGCTGCGGATCGGCGGCACCGACTTCGCCACCTCGCTGTGGCCCAAGGACGGCGGCTATGTCGTGCCGCTCAAGGATGCGGTGCGCCGGGCCGAGGGGATCGAGCTGGGCGACATGGTGCACATCCGGCTGGTCCTGGACCTCTGAAATTCGCTCGACCGTCCCGGGCGGCCGCCCTAGCGTGGGGCCATGATCACGCTCCGCCGTCTCGACCCCACGGGGGCAGACCGGGAGGCCCTGGTGGACTTTCTGTGCAGCAATGACTTTCCCTTCCATGTCGGCACCCGGCTGGACCGCGCGGAGGCCGCGCGTCGCGTGGACTCCGGCGCCTGGGGCGACGAGGAGAACACCAGCTTCTGGCTGGACCACGACGAGCTGGGCACGGTCGGGGTGATCCGGCTGGAGGACCTCGCGGACCCCACTCCGATGTTCGACCTGCGGCTGGCCAACCGCTTCCGCGGCCGGGGCCTCGGTGCCCAGGCGCTGCGTGCCGCCACGGACCATGTCTTCACCACCATGGAGGCCGACCGCTTCGAGGGCTGCACCCGGGTGGACAACATCGGGATGCGTCGCACCTTCGCCGCCTGCGGCTGGGTCAAGGAGGCGCACTTCCGACGCGGCTGGCCGGTGACCGGCGCGGAGAGCGTCGACGCGGTCAACTACTCAATCCTGCGCTCCGACTGGAGCTCCGGATGCACCACCCCGGTGGCCTTCGACGACCTGGGCTACTGACCCTCAGCGACGACCACGCGGAGCCTCGGAGTTGCCGACGTAGGTCTCCAGCCAGTCCACCAGGTCGCGCAGCTCGTCCCAGCCGTCGTTGACGTATTCGGCGGCCTCCGGGGTGCTCGTCCAGCCCGGCTCACCCAGCCGGAGATTCAGCGACAAGGCCTTGCGGCGCAACAGGTCCATCCGTGGCGCGTCCGGGTCGACGCCGCGGGGCCGGGTCTTGAGCTGCTCGCCCTCCACCACGTACCCGGCCTCCACCAGCTCGCGCAGGATCGCCTCCAGCTGCACCCCGGTGGCGTCATTGGCCACCGCGGAGCGGAAGCGGGAGAGCTGGTCGCCGGCCATCCACCACTGGCCGCCGGCCAGCAGGAAGCCGCCGGAGTCCACCTGCAGGTACCAGCCGTTGTGGGCCGAGCGCTGCACGTAGAGGCCCTGGTGGGTCTTGTAGGGCGTCTTGTCGAGGCTGAAGCGCACGTCGCGGTAGGGGCGGAAGACCTTGGGCTCGCCGAAGGCGGGCGCGACCTCCTCACCGAGTTCCACGAAGGGCCGCCGCACCGAGGACTCGTAGCGCTGCTTGTTCGCCAGCCACCATTCCCGTGAGTTGTTGGCTTCGAGCTCTGCGTAGAAGGCGACGGCGTCGCGCGGGATCCCGGTGAAGGCCATGGGCCCAGCCTAGGTGGAGCCGTCGCGCCCGCTTCCCCGGAAATGTGCCCCTCGAGGTCAGGTTCCCGCGTCATCCCCGCAGGCGGGGCCGCGGCGTCGGGAATCGAGCGGTCGATTTCCGGGGACGGCCCGCAGCTGTGCCAAGGTGTGGCGCGTGACTACCGGTTCTCGTCTCCTGCGACACCTCGCCCACGACTCCTGGCGTGGCGCCTGGGCCTCTGCTGCGGGGCTGCTGGCGGGCCTGGTGCTCTCCCTGGTGCTCTTCCGCACGCTGCCCGGGCTGAGCCGGCTGCAGCTCCGGGGGCTGGTGCCCTGCCTGCTGGGCAGCGGCTTCTTCGCGGCCTACACCGCGATGACGTGGAAGGTCTTCGCGCCACTGGACTCCGGGCGCTTCGCCGAGGTGGTCACCGAGTCGGGCCGCCGCCGCAATCCGCGCATGGACACGTGGCTGGGCCTCGACGCGATGAGCTGGGTCACCTCGGCTGCCCTGATGGCGCTGGTCTGCGTGATCGGCGTGCTGCTGGAGCCGGAGCTGAGCCGCTCCGTGCCCCTGCTGCTGCTGGCCGTCTGCCTGGTGGTGCTGGCCTGGTTCTCCATGCTGGTGGGCACCGCGGTGCTGCTGGCCAGACTCGACGTCGACCATGCCGCCCTCGGTTTCCCCGGTGAGGCGCGTGGGCGGGTCTTCCAGGACTACGTCTACGTGGCGGCCCAGCTGCTGGCCACCTTCGCCACCTCCGTTGTCGAGGTGCTGACCACGCCCGCCCGTCGCGCCGTCACGGTGGTCACGGTGGCGGCGCTGGTCTACAACACCGTCGTGGTGGCGCTGCTGGTCTCCGGGGTGCTGGGGCTGGCCGGCTGAGAGCCTCCCGGCCAGCACCGGGTGGTCCGGGCATGGAACAGGGGGCAGGACCGGTGCGGTCCTGCCCCCTGTCGGTCGGCTACTTCTTGGGCTTCTTGCCCGCGCCGGGCTGCGGCTTGGGATCAGCAGCATCGGCCGGGACGTCGGCGGTGGCCGGGTTGGCCGCCACGTCGCGCTCCCAGTGACGCAGCCGACCGAAGGCTTCCGCGGCCGCCGTGGCGTCGGCCAGCGGCACCCATCCCGCGTCGGGCGTGACGCCGACGGCATCGGCCAGCAGCTGGCCGGCCTCGGTGAGACCGATGATCTTGAAGTTGGCGTGGGCCTCGGTGACGAAGTCGCGCGCCTCCGGAACCTGGGCCAGTTCGGTGGCACCGTCCTCGGTCACCAGCAGGGCGACCGCGTCGTAGAGGGCGGCCTTGACGCCCTTCACGAACTGCCCGCCGGGCTGCTTGCTGCCGTCGGAGAGAGTGACACCGCCGATCTTCGGGGTGATCACCTCCACCTGGCCGCCCACACCGGTCACCGCATCCACCAGTGCGGCCAGCTGCGCGGCATCGGCCCCGTCGCTGACCAGCAGGCCGAGCTTGCGGCCCTTGAAGGAGGCCGGGCCGTTCTTCAGGATGCTCAGCGCATCGGAGGGGTCCAGGTCCTTGCGCGGCTCCACCTGGGTGGCGGCCTTCTCCGGCAGCTCCATGCCCAGGCCGGTGGCCACGCGCTGGGCCAGGTCCTCGTCCACATTGCGCAGGTTGCCGAGCATGCGGGTGCGGATCTGCGGCACCTCGCACTTGGACAGCTCGAAGGTGAAGGCGTCGACGATGTGCTGCTGCTCCACCGGGGTCTGCGAGATCCAGAACTGGTAGGGCTGCGAGTAGTGGTCGGCGAAGCTCTCCGCGCGGGCGCGGTGGTTGGTGCCGCTCACCTGCTCGGGCAGCGGCTGGTAGCCGAGCGAGGGATTCTCGCGCGGGCCCTTGTCCTCGCCGCTCCACGAGTTGGGCTCGTAGCTGGCGCGGCCGGTGTGCACCGTGGTCTGCATGTGGCCGTCGCGGTGCTGGTTCATGATGGGCGCGCGGGCCGCGTTCACCGGGATCTGGGTGAAGTTGGTGGAGCCCAGGCGCTTCAGCTGGGTGTCCAGGTAGCTGAAGTTGCGGCCCTGCAGCAGCGGGTCGTTGGAGAAGTCGATGCCCTGCACGACGTTCTGCGTCATGAAGGCCACCTGCTCGGTCTCGTCGAAGTGGTTGTCGACGGCCCGGTTCAGGGTCATGCGGCCGATCGGGCGGACCGGCACGAGCTCCTCGGGGATGATCTTCGTGGCATCCAGCACGTCGAAGTCGAAGGAGTCCGCGAACTCGTCGTCGAAGACCTGCACGCCCAGCTCCCACTGCGGGAAGTCACCGGCCTGGATGGCGTCCCACAGGTCGCGACGGTGGAAGTCGGGGTCGGCGCCGTTGATGCTGACCGCCTCCGGCCAGGTCACCGACTGCAGGCCCTGCAGCGGCTTCCAGTGGAACTTCACGAAGTGGGCGCGGCCCTCGGCGTTGACGAAGCGGTAGGAGTGGACGCCGAAGCCCTCCATGGTGCGGAAGGAGCGCGGGATGGCGCGGTCGCTCATGGCCCAGATCAGGGTGTGGGTGGTCTCCGGGGAGAGGGAGACGAAGTCCCAGAAGTTGTCGTGGGCGCTCTGCGCCTGCGGGAAGCCGCGGTCGGGCGCCTCCTTGACGGCGTGGATCAGGTCGGGGAACTTGATGGCGTCCTGGACGAAGAAGACCGGGATGTTGTTGCCCACCAGGTCCCAGTTGCCCTCCTGGGTGTAGAACTTCACGGCGAAGCCGCGCACGTCGCGGGCCAGGTCGAAGGAGCCCTTGTTGCCGGCGACGGTGGAGAAGCGCACGAAGACCTCGGTCTTCTCCCCGGCGCGCGCGAAGATGTCCGCGGCGGTGATGTCGGACAGCGACTCGTAGGTCTCGAAGATGCCGTGCGCACCGGTGCCGCGTGCGTGCACCACACGCTCCGGGATGCGCTCGTGGTCGAAGTGGAAGAGCTTGTCGCGGAAGACCTGGTCCTGCAGCAGCGCGGGGCCGCGCAGGCCGGCGGTGATGGTGTTCTGGTTGTTGGCGACCGGGTGCCCCTGCTCGTCGGTCAGCGTCTGCGAGCGCTCGTCGGTCTGCTGATGGCGGTCGCCGCCGGGGCCGAAGGGGTCATCAGGGCGCACCTGGTTGTCCGGGGCGGGCTGTGCCGGGTACTTGGGCGCCGGCGCGAACTTCTCGGGCTTCTTGGAGCTGTCTGCCGTAGTCATGTGCCCAAAATAGGGTCAGGTGGAGGGCGGGGAAAACGCCCTTGGGGGTGATCTGGCCGCTGGTCACAGGCCGGGCGGCTCGGTGTGCGGGGTGGGATCGGGCCGGTCCACGCGACGGCGCAGCAGCCGGTTGCCGACCCCCAGCGCCAGCAGCACGCCGGTGACCGTGATGGCGGCACCGAGCAGACCGGCCGGGGTGGGACGCTCCCCGTTGTAGAGCCACGCCGCGACCGCGCCCACCACCGGCACGAACATCGACCAGGGCGCGACGGTGGCCGCGGAATGCCTGCTCAGCAAAAGGTTCCACAGGCCGTAGCCCACCATCGAGGCGCCATAGGCGACGAAGGCGACCCCGATCGCGGAGCGCAGGCTGACGTGCGCCAGCGCGTCCAGGTTGGCCTGCAGGCCGTCGAAGGCCACCGAGGCCAGGAAGAGCGGGACGGGCGGCACCAGCGCTGACCAGACCACCAGGGAGAAGCCGGTGCGCGGCGGGTGGCGCCGGGTGATGACATTGCCGGTGGCCCAGGAGGCTGCCGCGGCGATGGTCATCAGGAAGGGCCACGCGGGGGCATGGGCGATGTGCTGGGCGCCGACCACGGCCATCCCGACGATGCCCAGCAGGATGCCGGCCACCTGCGTGGTGGTGGGCTTCTCGCGCAGCACCAGGGCGGCGATCACCACGGTGAACAGGGTCTGCACCTGCAGCACCAGCGAGGCCAGGCCGGCAGGCATCCCCAGCCGCATGCCGGTGTACAGCAGGCCGAACTGCAGCCCGCCCATGAAGGCGCCCGAGAGTACGACGGGCCAGATCCCCATCCGCGGCGGCTTGACCAGGAAGACGGCGGGCAGCGCCACCAGGGTGAAGCGAACGGCGCTGAGCAGCAGCGGTGGCAGCGACTCCATGCCGATCGCGGCGGCCACGAAGTTGACGCCCCAGATCAGGATGACGACGGCCGCCAGGCCCATGTCTCGACGGGGCATCGCTCTCCTCGGCTGCTTGCGTGCTCGGTTCGGCCTGCTGTTCCGGGTGTCGGCGCCGGCGGGGCCACTGTTTCATCCGTCGCCTCGGGCGCCGTGGGGAAGCCGCGTGCTGAGATCCCCGGAAATCGACCACTCGATCGCCGCGGTGCCGACTCGCGCGGCGGCGGTCTGTCGGGGGTGGCTCGCCGAGTGGTCGATTTCCGGGGGGGTGGCGTGGGGCAGAGCGACGGCCTCGGCGGTGCCCGGCCGGGCTCAGCCCCGTTCGGCCAAGGCCTTGAGCTGGGCCAGCCCCTTCTCGAAGTCGGGGCCCATCAGCCGGTCCATGCTCCAGACCTTGCCCAGCACCGACATCAGCGCGTTCTGCTGGCCGGTCATCTGCCAGCCGACGGTGGTGCGGCCGCCGGCCTCGGTGAGGGTGAAGGTGCTGGTGGAGCTGGAGCGGAAGGGCTTGACGAAGCTGACGTCCACCACCACCTCGGCCGGGGTGGAGGAGATGACGTGCATGCTGCCCTGACCGGCCTTCTTGTTGCCCTGCCAGGCGTAGCGGGCGCCCTCGCCACGCTCCGAGCCGGAGTAGGTGCGCTCCAGCTCGGCGTCCAGTCCCTCCCAGGGCGACCAGGAGCGCCAGGCGCGCAGGTCCTCGATCAGGGCGTGCACGCGGTCGGCGGGGGCGCCGATGACGGTGGAACGGCTGACGGTGTAGCTGCCCATGGCTGGCCTCTCGGTCGGGTGGCATCAGCCTAGGCCCCGGAAATCGACCGCTCGATGCAAGCGGTGCCCGGGCAGCCCGCCTGGACCGGACACGGGGTTCTGGTCGAGGGGTGCATTTCCGGGGAAGGGGGCGCGGGCGCACCAGCTGAGGGACTGCTGCGTTCAGCTGCCGGTGATCCAGCGCGCGAGGTCCTCGCGGGCATGGTCGGCGGAGGGGATCTGGCCCCAGTAGGTGCCGTGCTGCCAGTAGCTGATGTCGTCCTCGAGCTCGGGGCCGGCCTGGATCCGCATGTGATGGGCGAGTTCCTTGAAACCGAGCGTCTCGGCCATGGCGAGCGTGGCCCGGGGCCCGGCGGGGGCGAGCAGGGCGGAGTCGATCATGGCGCCGGGCAGGAAGCCCAGCTTCTTGGCTCGCCAGACCAGCAACGCGTCGGAGACCATGCCGCCACGGAAGAGCAGCCAGCAGCAGGCCAGCAGACTCTGGTCGCAGTAGTCGGCCTGCTGGCGCACATGGTCCAGTTCGAACAGGGTGAGGCGACGGACCAGCTGCAGGTCGTCGGGGCGCAGCTGCGTCATCAGGGCGACGATCAGCGCGGGGCGGTCGGTGATGTTGTGGATGTCGTCCAGGATGCCGTAGCCGAAGACGCGCTCGAACGGCTCGGGAGCCATCCCCCGGGCCATGTCCAGCAGTGCGCGTCCGGTGGTCATGTACGGACCGTAACCCGGATGCTGGTCCACCGCTGGAGGCATGGGAAATGCTCAACCAGGGCGATGGTGAAAGGGCTGGTCAGGAGCCTTCTCGTGGAGGTGGATCGAGCAAATGTGGGACATGTCTCATTCCGCGTCAGGTCGCGCGCGAAGCACCACCTCGCGCGCCACCAGGTCTGCTTCCACCTCCGGCAGCCAGTGGCCGGTGTCCGCCTCGACGAAGCGGTAGTCGGCCGTGACGTGGCGGGCCGTCGTCTCCGCGGCGGCCCGGCCGAGGGCGAAGTCTCGTCGACCCCAGACATAGCTGGTGGGCACCGTGATGGCCGTCTTCACGTCGGGACCGGGAACCGGGCTGCGACGCGTGAGGGCGCGGTACCAGTTGATGGGGCCGGTCAGCGAAGCCGGCTGGGTGAACCGAGCGGCGTAGCGACGGGCGTGCGACTCGGGCAGGCCGGTGGCGGCGAGGGTGCGACGCATCGTGCGACTCAGCAGCAGCTCGGGCAGGCGCGGGATCTGGAAGGCAGCCATGTACCAGCTGAGCAAGGGCTGGACGGAGCGTCGGGAGGCCTCCAGCATGGCGCCCGGGTGCGGGGTGGCGAGGACGGTGAGGCTGTGGAGCCGGTCTGGCGCGCTCTGAGCCACCTGCCAGGCGACCCCGCCGCCCCAGTCGTGACCCACCAGGTGGAAGCGGTGCAGGCCGGCGGCGTCGGCCAGCGCCAGCACGTCGGCGACCAGCTCGGGGCCGGCGTAGTCGACGGCGCGGGGCGGCCGGGCCTCGGGGGCGTAGCCACGCTGGTCGAAGGCGAGGGTGCGCAGGCCGGCGGCGTGGAGCTGGGGGAGCACCTGGTCCCAGCTGGAGGAGTCCTCGGGGAAACCGTGCAGCAGCACGACCACCGGCCCCTCGGCGGGGCCGGCGTCGTGGACCTGGAAGCGCAGACCGTTCCGCGTGAAGCTCTCCACCCGTGCCATGGCTCAGCCCTGGCACGTGGGCAGCAGGCTGGCGTGGTTGAGCAGGCTGAGTGGCTCGTTCACGTCGAAGTAGCGCACCTCGACGCCCGTGATGCCGAAACCGCTCAGCCGTTCGGTGTGCATGGCGACGTAGGCCTGCGCGTCCTCAAGCGTCTCGAACAGGTAGATCCCGCCGCTGCGCTGCTCCGCCTGGTTCTCGATCCACACCTTCCACAGGAAGCCGGGCTCGGCATTGATCGACTCGGCGAGCCCCTGGAAGGCCTCGGCCATCTCGTCGCCCCACGGGCCCTGCATCGGGAAGTTCACCTGCACCAGTACGGCCATGATCGTCTCCTTCGTCGGTACCTCCACCGTAGCGAGCGCTTCTGACAGGGGCAGCAGTCAGCGCAGCGCCTCCAGCGCCGTGCGGGTGGTCTGCGGGTTCGTCCCCAGCACGATGATGGCCACGACGGCGGGCAGCAGCTCCGAGTGCTCCGGGACGGGCAGCTCGGCCTCGATCCTGTGCTCAGGTGGGCCCACGAGCCCGTGGCGGACCAGGAGCTCGTAGCGCATGAGGTTCCCGTGGAGGTTTCGAAGGGCGTAGACGTGAGGGAGGGGGTCGGCCAGGGACAGTCGCAGGGCCGCTGCCAGATCAGGGACCGGGTGGTCCAGTTTCCAGCGCAGGAGGGCGGTCAGGAAGACCTCCAGTCGCAGCCTGCCGGTGAGGTCGATGGCCTCGCACCAGAAGGCGGGGTCCAGGTCTCGCTCCAACCGCCACCAGGCGATGGCGACGTCGCCGGTCTCCTGCTGGGGACGCAGCGGCGCGAGGATGCTCTCGAGGCAGTGGTCCATGCGGCCAAGCCAGCCGGGCACCACTGACAGTCCGGGACGAAGCGCAGGCTGGTGCCGCGCTGCTTGGCAGGGACGTCGTCGACGCGGAGTGGACCCCGGCACAGCAAACCAGCAGAGGCAGAACAGGGCGCCCGGGCCGATGGCCCGGGCGCCCTGCTGCACGTCGGGTCAGCGCACCAGACCCACCAGGATGCCGCCGACGGCGACGATGCCGGCGATGGTGACGAAGACATTGGAGGCCCGTCCGCGGTAGGGCCGCAGAGCCTCCACCTTGTGGATCGCGTACATCGGCATCAGGTAGAGAACGGCGGCGATCACGGGCCCCGCCAGCGATTCGATGAGGCTGAGGATGCTGGGGTTGATGATGGCCACGAGCCAGCTGGTCACGAAGATGAAGGCGGCCACGGCCAGGCTCAGGGTGCGCTGCGAGAGGCGCTTCGCGTCGGGGTCGGCGAAGCGGATGATCCCGCACAGGCCTTCAGCGGCGCCCAGGTAGTGACCGAAGAAGGAGGAGCCGATCGCGAGCACGGCGACGACCGGTCCCAGGTAGGAGATGAACGGGGCGTCGTGCACGTTCGCCAGGTAGGAGAGCACCGGGAGGTTCGCGGCCCGGGCCTCGGCCAGGCCGTCCTGCCCGAGCGCCAGCACGCACGACCACACGAAGGTCATGGCGAAGAGCACCAGCAGCACGGTGGTGCTGCGCAGGATGCGCGAGGCCTCCTCGGCCGAGCGCTGCCCGTAGTGCGACTTGAGCGAGAGCGAGAACTGCGAGATGGCCGGGGAGTGGTTGAAGGCGAAGACGAGCGTGGGGATCATCAGCCAGACCGCCATCAGGAACTGGCGGGGGGAGCCGGTGCCGGCCTGGGTGAAGATGTCGAACTGCCAGCTGGGGATCAGGTACAGCGTCACGCCGAGCAGCACCAGGATCAGGGGGTAGACCAGCAGACCGGTGATCTTGAGCATGATCGACTGGCCTGCCAGCATCACCGACATCAGCAGCGCGATCAGCACGAAGGACAGCAGCCAGCGGGGCGGCGCCGCCACGTGCAGCTGGTTGGTGAGCGCGCTCTCCACGGTGTTGGTGATGCCCACCCCGTAGATCAGCACGATCGGGTAGATCGCGCAGAAGTAGAGCACGGTCACCAGTCGCCCGGCGTTCTCACCGAAGTAGTCGCGCACCACGCAGGTGATGTCGTCGGTGGCTCGGGGGGCGGAGCAGATCATGCGCGACAGGGCCCGGTGCGACAGGTAGGTCATCGGACCGATCAGCAGGGTCACCACCAGCAGCGGCCAGATCCCTCCGCTGCCGGCATTGATCGGCAGGAAGAGGATGCCGGCGCCGATCGCGGTGCCGAACAGGCTGATCACCCAGGCGCGGTTGAAGGCACGGTCAGTTCCGGTGGCGGTGCCGGCCGCTGCCTCGGTGGGGGTGGACGGGGGACGGGAGGCCTCGCGTGGGAGCGGGGCCGTGGCGGGTGACGGCATTGTCAGTTCTCTCCACGGGTGGTTCGGTTGGGAAATCAGGGGCCGTCAGCAGACGGTGTAGTTGAGGGCGAGCCCTCCGGTCGAGGTCTCCTTGTACTCGCTCTTCATGTCCTCGCCGGTGGTGCGCATCGTGAGGATGGCGGCGTCCAGGGAGACCAGATGGCCGCCGTCGCCGCGCAGGGCCATCCGGGCCGCGGTGACCGCCTTGTTGGCGGCGATGGCATTGCGCTCGATGCAGGGGATCTGCACGAGTCCCTGGACCGGGTCGCAGGTGAGACCCAGGTTGTGCTCAATGCCGATCTCCGCGGCATTCTCCACCTGGCGGGGCGAGCCGCCCAGGATGTCGCACAGCGCACCGGCGGCCATGGAGCAGGCGCTGCCCACCTCCCCCTGGCAGCCCACCTCGGCGCCCGAGATGGAGGCATTGGACTTGAACAGGATGCCGATCGCCCCGGCGGTGAGCAGGAAGTCGACGACGGCCTGCTCGCTGGCGCGGGGGGAGAACTGCATGAAGTTGTGCAGCACCGCCGGGATGATCCCGGCCGCACCGTTGGTGGGGGCGGTCACCATCCGCCCGCCGGCGGCGTTCTCCTCGTTGACGGCCAGGGCGTACAGCCCGATCCAGTCGGTCCCGGCCAGCGGGTCGTCGCTGGCTCCCTGGGCCACCAGCTCCTGGTACAGCCGCGGTGCGCGACGAGGAACGTTCAGGCCGCCGGGCAGGGTGGGGCGCGTGGAGGTGCAGCCGGCGGTGACGCACTCCTGCATCACCTGCCAGACCCGCAGCAGGGCTTGGCGGGTCTCGGCTTCCGGGCGCCAGTGCTCCTCGCGTCGCAGCACCAGCTCACTGATCCTCAGCCCGTGGCGCTCGGCCTGCTCCACCAGTTCGCGGCCCGTGGTGAAGTCGAAGGGGATCGCAGGCTCGGCCTTCGCATCCAGGGCATGGTCCTCGGAGACGGCCACCTCGTCGACGACGAAGCCGCCACCGATCGAGAAGTAGTCCTTGCGGCACAGCTCACGCCCCTCGGCATCCCAGGCCGTGAAGCGCATCCCGTTGGGGTGTCCTGGCAGGAAGACGCCCAGGTGCATGGTCAGGTCGTCGGCGGTGAACCGGATGGTCCGTCGACCACCGAGCGCCAGCTCCTCCCGCTGCCGGACGGTGGCCACCAGATCGTCGGCGCGCTCGACGTCGACGCTCTCCGGCAGCTCTCCCATCAGGCCCAGGATCGTCGCCTTGTCCGAGCCGTGGCCCCGGCCGGTGAGTGCGAGGGAACCGAAGAGCTCGGCCTGGATGCGGGCGGTGGCCTCGAAGCCGTCGCGGCGCTTGAGGTCCTCGAGGAAGCGTGCCGCGGCGCGCATCGGGCCCACCGTGTGCGAGGAGGAGGGCCCGATGCCGATGGAGAACAGGTCCAGCACGCTGAGTCCCACGATCCGCCCCTTGTGTCTTGTCCGGTGCGGACCACCGTGTCCGCATTCCCGAACCTAGCCACGGGTCCGGGCCCAAGGAAGGTGCGCAGCGCTACGAGCTGTTTCGATTCGCTGGAGGGTCCGTTCAGCTGTGCTTAACAGCGACGGCCGGGGCCTGGTCCGCGGAACCGTAGCGGTCGCGAGCGGCCCGGCGCAGGTGGCTGCGCACGGCCACCACGCCGGGCGAGTCGCGGTTCGACTGGCGGGTCAGGATGCGGTGGTTGCGGGTGATGGGTGGGTTGAGGCGACGCACGGTGACGTCGCTGGTCTCACGACCCAGGTAGAGCTCGCTGACCAAGGTGATGCCGAAGCCGGCACGCACCAGGCCCATGGCCGCGGTGAGGTTGCCGCAGTGGGCCACCACCTCCGGCTCGAAGCCGGCCTCGCGGCAGGTCTGCGCGCTCATCTCGGCGAAGCGGGAGTCCAGGCTGTCGAAGATCCACCGCTCGCCCGCGACGTCCGCCAGCCTCACGCGCAGCGGCAGGTCGTCGTGCTCGGCGGACAGGCAGAGCACGATCTCGTCGCGGGACAGTTCCGTGACGTCCATGTCGTCGAGCGGAACCGGCTGCAGGTCGTCGACGACGGCCACGTCCACGGAGCCTTCACGCAGCCCCACGATGCTCTCCAGCGGCTCCATGTCGCGCACCCGCACCACCAGCTGCGGGTGCGCCCTGCGCAGGCTCATCAGCGCGGCGGGCAGGATGGTGCTGCAGAAGCTGGGGAAGGTGCTGATGGTGAGCACCCCGCTGACCTCGTGACGGGCGCGCGCCATGCTGGCCTCGGCCTGCTCCATCTGGGCGCGGATGAGGTGGTAGTGCTGGACCAGGTCGCTGCCGGCCGCGTTCAGGCGCACGCTGCGGCCCGCGCGGTCCAGTAGCGGGACGCCCACCTCACGCTCCAGCAGGGAGATCTGCTGGCTGACCGCCGACGGCGTCATGTGCAGCCGCGCGGCCGCTGATGTCATCGTCGTGGACATCTCGAGGGCAGCCAGGATCTGCAGTCGTCTCATCTCGAGCATGCACGCCACCCTAGGCGGGGCCGATGCCAGGGGACGGCCGGCCCCCGACCTCGCGCGTCGGCGGTGAGCCGGTGACCGCAGGTGGGGCAGGCCACGCCGGGGACGGCGGGCGAGCCGGTGGGTGACGGGTCGACATCGGTCTCTCGGACCAGGCGGTCGACGATCTCGCCGGGCAGGTCGTGGTCCGCGGCGGCGCGCATCTCCTCCTCCTGGCGCACCTCGACGCGAGCCGCCTGCCAGGCGGACCAGTGGCCCGAGACCAGGGCCCACAGGCTGAGGGCAGAGACGTAGATCACCGAGTCGAGCCAGTGCATCCAGTAGGAGATGGGGATCATGGGCACCCAGAAGACGGTGAGCCAGCCGTTGAGGCGACGCATCAGGGAGGGGCTGTTCATCACGGAGGCCCACAGCGTCTTGATCACGGTCAAGGGGAACGAGAGTGGCACAGCGGTGCCTGGCCACCCAACATCCTTGTGGGCGGACCGGACGGTCGACCCCGGTTCCGGTGGTCGCCCTTGACTCTCTGGGCCGGTTGCCCAGGCTGGCGACATGGCCAAGCGAACTGAGGACCCGGGGCCGTCGGTGAAGGACCCCGAGATGTACGAGGCGCTGCGCGAGGACGGCGCCAGCAAGGAGAAGGCGGCGCGGATCGCCAATGCGGCCGCCCGCAGCTCGCGCTCCGCGGTGGGCCGCAAGGGCGGTGAGTCGGGCAGCTATGAGGACATGACCAAGGACGAGCTGATGCAGCGCGCCCGGAAGGTCGGCATCGAGGGGCGTTCCACCATGACCAAGGACGAGCTCATCGAGGCGCTGCGCGAGCACTGAGCCCGCGGGTCAGCGGGGGTTGGCGGCGGTGGTCTGGCGCGGGATCAGGGTGGGTGCGTAGACCAGGGCCTTGCTGGCGGCGTCCTGGTCGTCCAGCAGCAGCGACATCGCGCCGGCCGCGATCTGCGCGAACGGGACTCGCACCGTGGTGAGCGGCACGGGCAGCTTCGAGACCACCGGGATGTCGTTGTAGCCCACCAGCGAGAGATCCTCCGGGACCCGGATCCCCAGCCTGGCCGCCATGGACAGCACGCCGATCGCGACATTGTCGTTGACGACGAAGACCGCGGTCGGCCGGTCCGGACGGCTGAGCAGCCGCAGAGCCGCATCCTCACCCGCCTCCATGGAGAAGTCACCCTCCACCACCAGGCTCGGATCGAGCGCCACGCCGGCATCGGCAAGGGCCTCCTCGAAACCGCGTCGTCGGCCGCTGGCGCTGGTGGCATAGCTGGGGCCGCCCACGAGCGCGATCCTGCGGTGCCCCAGGTCGAGCAGGTGCCTGGTGGCCAGCCGTCCGCCGAGCACGTCGTCGCCCAGCGCTGCGGGCAGCTGGTTGTCCCCGCGCAGCGCCAGCACCTGGCGGACCTCATGCTGGCTGGTGTGCTGCGGGGTGTCCGTTCGGGCGGTGGTGCGGATGATCCCGTCCACCCGGCGCCGCAGCAGGGACTGGATGGCCTGCCCCTCGCGGTCGGGGTCATCCTGGGTGCTGGCCACCACGGCGAACATGCCCCGTGCTGCCGCGGCAGCGGCGAGCTCCTCGTACATGATCGCCATCACGACGTCAGTGAGGCGAGGGACCACGATGCCGATGGAACTGGTTCCGGAGCGACGCAGGGCCGAGGCCAGCGGGTCACGGACGTAGCCGAGGTCGAGCGCCGCCTGCCGCACCCGCTCGGCCGCTGCCGAGCGCGACGGGGGAAGCCGCTCGTCCAGGACGCGGGAGGCCGT
The DNA here is from genome assembly GCF_039526385.1 of Luteococcus peritonei. Classification (NCBI taxonomy): domain Bacteria; kingdom Bacillati; phylum Actinomycetota; class Actinomycetes; order Propionibacteriales; family Propionibacteriaceae; genus Luteococcus; species Luteococcus peritonei. The sequence continues at coordinate 236,031 of NZ_BAAAIX010000009.1, forward strand.
CGAGGTGCTGACTCCAGCTGCCTGTGCCACGTCCTTGAGGGTTACCACGCGTCGTCTCCATCCATCGGCTTGCACCCATGGTCCCACCACGTCCGCGTGGAGGGGAAAAGGATGGGGCGCCCCGCATGGCGGGACGCCCCATCGAGAGGTGGTGGATCAGGCCTCCGGGATCACGGCCTTGCCCAGGCCGGCCTTGTCGAGGGCGGCTGCGATCTCGTCGTGCGCGCCCTCGGCGAGGGGCAGCAGCGGTGAGCGGACCGTCGCGTGCTCCAGGACGCCACGGTGCACCAGGGCCTCCTTGAGGCAGACGGTGCCCTCCATGTGGGAGCCGCGGTGGTAGACGTTCTGGGTCACCGGGAACATCTTGTTGTGGGCGGCCTTCGCGGCGGGCCAGTCCTGCGCCTTGCCGGCCTTGATGAGGTCCAGCAGCAGCTCGGGGGCGATGTTTCCGTAGCCCACCAGCAGGCCGTCGACGTCCATCACCGTGTGCAGCAGGTACTCGTCGTGGCAGGACAGGATGGTCAGGTCGGGGTAGGCCTCGCGCAGGACGGGGATCTCGGTGTCCCATCGCTTCATGTTGCGCACGCCGTTCTTGGTCCAGTAGACGCCCTCCTGCCCGGCGATCTCGAGCTGGGTGTCGAGGTCGTAGGTGCACTTGGTGTTGTCGGGGTACTGGAACAGGATGCAGTCGAGACCGGCCTCCTGGTAGATGGCCTTGTAGCGGTCCTGCGGGGCGCCCTTCTGAAAGCCGAACCGCAGCCAGCCGTGGGAGGGGTAGATCAGACCGGCCTTGGCGCCGGCGGCGACGGCCCGCTTGGCCTCCTCGACGGCCACCTTGGTGCCCTCGCCGGTGATGCCGGCGATGACCGGGACGCGACCGTTGGTGGAGGCCACGAACTCCTCGATGACCTGGACCTGCTCGTCGGGGGTGCAGAAGGTGCCCTCTCCGGCGTGGCCCAGGACCACGAGGCCCTTGACGCCGTCGAAGGAGCCGAGCCAACGGCCCAGGCGGTGGATGGCGTCGACGTCGATGTCGCCGTCGCGGGTGAACGGGGTGACCGGGGCGGGGACGAGGCCCCGAAGATCGATGGGCATGTGTTCGACTCCTCGTTGAGGGGAACGTGGGTTCGTTCCCGGGAACGATTGCAATTCTGCTCTGATTCACGCAGTTGTCAACCCCCTGTCGCGTCACGGGCTGGTGGATATCCTCACGCTCAGGGGTCTTGACATGTTCCAGCGTCAGACGGATGCTGGTGGCGTTCCCGGGAACGATTGCATCACCGTTGATGCACCCGGTCGATCGAGGCCAACGGAGGTCACGGATGTCTGTTCATGAAGGTGTCACCCCTGCTCCGCCCGTCGCTGCTGCGGGAGGCAGGGAGCGAGCGTCCTGGGTCAAGCTCCTCGCCATGGCGGGACCTGCCTTCGTGGTGGGGTGCTGGGGCTTCGGGCCCGGCAACCTGACCACGTCGATCCAGGCGGGATCGGGCTTCGGCTATGCCCTGGTCTGGGTTGCCGTGGCCGCCACGGTGCTGATGCTCACACTGGCCGACATGAGCGTGCGGATCGGTATCCAGTCGCCGGTCTCGCTGCTCACGGCGGTCAAGGAGCACCTCGGCACCTGGGTGGGCTACCTGGCCGGGGTGGCGGTCTTCGTCATCACGCTGATGTTCTCGGTGGGCAATGCGGTGGGCTCGGGCATCGCGCTCAAGATGCTCTTCGGGATTCCCGCGCTGGCGGGCACCGTGCTGTGCACCGTCGTCGTCGCGGCGCTGCTGGTCTTCCGCAATGTGTACCAGGCGATCGAGAAGGTCATGGTGGTCTGCATGGCCCTGATGGCGCTCGCCTTCGTCTACACCACTGTCGTGGCGCGACCCGACTGGTGGCGTGCAGCCGATGGTCTGGTCCCCACCGTCCCGGCGGGATCGATGACCGTCGTGATCGCCCTGATCGGCACCTGCCTGTCCGCCAATGCCGCCTTCTTCACCGCCTACGGCACTCAGGCCCGAAAGCGGACCGCCGGCGAGTACCGGGCGCTGACGGCCGTCGACACCATCCCCGGCATCGTCGCTCCCGGTGTGATGACAGCCCTGGTGATCCTGGTGGCCGCCAAGGTCTTCAACGGCCCGCTCGGTGCCGACAAGATGGTCGCCACCATCGCCGGTCTGTCCAAGGTCTTCGAGCCGGTCGCCGGTTCAGTGGGCGTGTGGATCTTCGCCCTGGGCTACTTCGCGGCGGCCTTCTCCGCGATGACCGCGAATGCGACGGCCGGTGGCACCATGCTCTCCGACGCGCTGGGCAAGGGTGCCTCCGCGAGCACCACGACGGCCCGCCTCTTCTCGGGCTTCATCCTGCTCTGGGGGATCGCCATCACCGCGATCTTCGGCGGCAAGTCCCCGGTGCAGCTGATCGTGCTGGCCCAGTCGCTGACGGTCCTCACCGCTCCGGTGCTGGCCTTCCTGCTGGTCTACCTGTCCACCAAGGGCCGGTTCATGGGCGAGCTGCGCAATCGCTGGTGGCAGGTGGCGCTCGGCGTGGTGGCCTTCCTGGTGGTGCTGTGGTTCTGGATCCAACTGGTCATGGGCTTCTTCCGCTGACTGGTCCAACGTGATCGTGGCCGTCGCCCCCGGGCGGCGGCCACTGTCTGCTCGGGGCGGCTGGACGCAGTGATTCCGGCCTCATGGCACCCCGGCTGTTGCACTTCCCGACCCGTGGGTGCAAACTTGGACACCAGACTACTAACCCGGGTTAGTAGGTGGACCTCCAAGGAAGAAGGACCCATGCGTCGTCGTTCCCTGCTGGCCTCGGCCAGCGCCGCCGCCCTGCTGCTCGGCGCCACCGCCTGCGGTGTCAAGGCCGAGACCAGCACCAACTCCTCCGCCCAGGCCAGCGCCAGTGCGCTGTCGGGCGAGATCACCTTCCAGAGCTGGTCGCTCAAGGGCGACAAGTTCTCTCCCTACTTCGAGAAGCTCGTCAAGGACTTCGAGAGCAGCCACCCCGGCACCAAGATCAACTGGATCGACCAGCCCGGCGAAGGCTACGAGCAGAAGGTGCTGCAGCAGGCCAACTCCTCCTCGCTGCCCGACGTGGTGAACCTGCCGCCCGAGTTCGCCTACCAGCTCGCCAAGGCCCAGCGCCTGCTGGACCTGAAGTCCGTCGACCCCAAGCTCGAGGAGACCTACGTCACCGGTGGCCTGAAGGCCTACAGCTTCGACGGGGTGGAGGGTGTCTACGGCTACCCCTGGTACCTGGGCACCGACATGAACTACTTCAACACCAAGGCGCTGGCCCAGGCCGGCGTCGCCGAGCCCAAGAGCTGGGACGAGATGGTGGCCGCGGCCAAGACCATGGCCACCAAGACCAATGGCCGGATGCCGCTGATCAGCACCATGCCCGCCCTGCAGGACTTCTCCAGCGCCGGCGCCCCGATCATGAAGGACGGCAAGTTCGCCTTCAACAGCCCCGAGGCCACGGCCGTCCTGCAGCAGTACGTCGAGCTCTACCAGGCCAAGGCGATGCCCGCCGAGGTGCTCAAGGACAACTACCTGGGCAACTCCGCCCTCTACAAGCAGGGCAAGGTCGGCTGGGCCACCGGCACCGCCTCCATGATCACCGACCTCAAGAAGGAGGCGCCCGGCCTGGTCCCCGACACCAAGGTCACCGCCCGCTTCGGCACCCCGCCGCTGTTCGTGCAAGGCATCAGCGTCGCGAAGGAGTCCAAGAGCCCGCAGCTGGCCCTCGCCTTCGCCCAGCACGTGGTGGACAACACCAACCAGGTGGAGTTCGTGAAGCTCGCCCAGGGCTTCATGCCGGGCACCAAGGAGGCCACTGCCAATCCCGAGCAGTTCACCGGCGCGATCGACGACAAGCTGATGGTGGAGGCGGTCAAGATCGCCGCCTCGCAGATGGACAAGGCCGAGATGCCGCAGCCCCCGCAGTTCAGCAATGACATGAAGACCTACCTGGGCCAGCAGATGGCGCTCGCCCTGCGCGGCGACATCACCGCCCAGCAGGCCCTGGACAAGTCCGTCGACTACTGCAACAAGAAGCTGGCCTGACCGACGGTGCCCCGCGGGACCACCCGCGGGGCACCCGAGGCCCGCCCGCCCTGGAGGGATCATGAAGTCGCACCGCTGGTTCACGCCGTGGTTGCTGGTGCTGGTGCCCGTCGTGTGGACCCTGGTCTTCGCGCTGTGGCCCTTCATCAACACCGTCATCCTCAGCTTCACCAATGCCCGCCCCCTGGTGGGCGGCAGCTTCGTCGGGCTGGAGAACTACCGCGCCCTGTTCTCCGACGAGCTCTTCCGCAATGCGCTGCTGACCACCGGCTGGTACGTGCTGGCCTGCGTTCCGCTGCTCACCTTCCTGCCCCTGCTGGTGGCGCTGGTGGTGGAGAAGCACGTCCCCGGCATCGGCTTCTTCCGCACCACCGCCTACTTCCCGGTGATCGCCTCCGTCGTGGTGGTCGCGCTGATCTGGACCTGGCTGTTCGACTCGCGCGGCATCGTCAACGAGGCCCTGCGCTACCTCGGGGCCACTGACCAACCGATCGGCTTCCTGGTGGACCGCTGGAAGCTGGTGGCCTGTGCCATCGCCCTGACGGTCTGGAAGGGGCTGGGCTACTACATGGTGGTCTATCTGGCCGCGCTCGGGAACGTCGGACCCGAGCTGCACGAGGCCGCTGCCCTGGACGGGGCGAACGCCTGGCAGCGCTTCCGCAATGTCACCATCCCCGGCGTCCGGCCGGCGATGGTCCTGGTGGCCGCGCTGGTCTCGGTGGCGGCGATGCGCATCTTCTCCGAGCTCTACGTGCTCTCGGGCGGCACCGGCGGCCCGGGTGGTGAGGCGATGAGCATCGTGATGCTGGTGCGCCAGGTGGGTTCCGGGCTGAGCGGCCAGCTCGGCTATGCCTCCGCCATCTCCGTGGTGCTCTTCCTGTTGACCATCGGTCCGCTGGCCTTCATCGGCTGGCTCAACAACCGCGATGCCGGTGCGAAGGGAGCACACTGATGAGCTCGGACGTCGACAACCTTCCCCTCCAGGCGGCCGTCGCCGCAGAACCCACCCGGCCCCACAAGGCGCGCCCCTGGCGCAGCCGCCGCTCCTTCGACATGCAGCGCCCCACGCTGGCGGGACTGGTCGGGCGCTACCTGCTGCTGGTGCTGCTGGTGGTGCTCAGTGTCGGCCCCTTCCTGTGGCAGCTCAGCACCTCGCTCAAGAGCCAGGACGAGGACATCTACGCCTTCCCGCCCAAGCTGGTGCCCGAGCACCCCACCCTGCACAACTACACCGACGTCGCGCGGCTGGTGCCGGTGCTGGACTATGCCTGGCACTCGCTGCTGATCGCCAGTGCCACCGTGGTCAGCCAGGTGGTCTTCGCCACGCTGGCCGGCTACGCCCTGGGCTGTCTGCGTTTTCGCGGCAAGCGCGTGGTGGTGGCCCTGCTGCTCAGCACCCTGCTGCTGCCGGGCGAGGTCACGCTGACCAGCCAGTTCCTGATCATCAAGAACATGGGCCTGGCCAACAGCCTGCTGGGCGTCTACCTGCCCGGCGTGATCGGCGCGGTGAACGTGCTGCTCATGATGACCGCCTGCCGCGCCATCCCCAGCGACGTGCTGGACGCCGCCATCGTCGACGGCGCCAGCACCTGGCAGCGGATCCGCCACGTGGTCTGGCCCAATGTGCGCGGCATGGCCTCGGTGGTGGGCCTGTTCAGCTTCATCGGCGCCTGGGACGACTTCCTGTGGCCGCTGATCGTGCTCTCCGACCCGGCCAAGTACACGCTGACCGTGGGCATGAGCTTCCTGCACTCCACCATGGGCACCGATCCGCGTCAGGTGGCGGCCGGCACCATGATCGCGCTGATCCCCATCATCGTGATCTTCGCCTCCATGCAGCGCTACTTCTTCAAGGGAGTGGAGTCCGGTGCGGTCAAGGGCTGAGGGTAGAGGCCCGCACCGCCAGCTCGGGGGTGGGCGCCGGCCCCTCGGTCGGGGGTTGCCCGGCCAGCAGCTCCAGCAACCGGTCGGTGGCCATCTGCCCCAGCAGCGCGGGGTCGCGCACCAGGGAGGTGATCCCCGGCTGCACCACGCGGCAGATGGGGGAGTCCTCGCAGGAGACGATGGCGACGTCGTCGGGGCAGGCCAGGCCCGCGGCCTGCACTCCGGCCATGCCGCCCAAGGCCAGGATCTCGTTGTCGTAGACGATGGCGGTGGGGCGTGCGTCGAGCTGCAGCAGCCGAGCGGTCTCACGTCGCCCGGAGTCCTCGGTGACGTCGGTGAAGGCGGAGACCTCCGGGTGCAGGCCTGCCGCGTGGGCCACCTGCTCGAAGACCTCTTGGCGCACCCGGGTGTGGTCCAGTCCGCCGCGGCCCAGCACGTAGGCGACGCGACGATGCCCCTGCGCGGCCAGGTGCTCCACCACCTGGCGCATCGCGCCGCGGTCGTCGGTGGGCAGCCCGGCCAGCCGCTCGCCCGGCCAGCTGCCGCCCACCACGACGCCGGGCATGCCCAGCTCGGCCATCAGCGCGGCGCGCGGGTCGTCGAGCTGCGGGTTGACCAGCAGCACCCCGTCGACGCGTCCCTCCGCCCACCAGGTGCGGCAGGCGGCCGCCTCGGCCTCCAGGTCGGGCACCACCTGCAGCACCAGCGAGAAGTTGAGCGGCTGCAGGGAGCGCTCGATGCCGCTGATCAGGCGCAGGAAGAAGGACTCGCTGGCGAAGGAGTCGTTGCTGCTGGCGATCACCAGCCCCACGGCGCGCGCCTGGCGGGAGCTGAGCGCCAGCGCCGCCGCGCTGGGCGACCAGCCCATCTCCGCGGCCACCTGCTTCACCCGGCGACGGGTCTCCTCCGAGACCCCGGGCCGGTCGTTGAGCGCGAAGGAGACCGCGCCGCGCGAGACACCGGCCTCGCGCGCGATGTCCTTCATCCTCACTCGCGCCATGAGCCCAGTGTGTGCCATCGCCCATCGTCCTGCCACTCCGGCCCCGCCGGTTGCGCCACCCATACCCCCTCCGAGGAGCTGCACCATGCATGACCACGAACCGATCCTGGAAGGTCGGCTGACCCGTCACCTGACCGAGCGGATCCTGCCCGCCGCCACCGAGCACGTCGCGGACCTGCAGGTGCGCATCCACCGGGTAGCCGACGCGGCCGACAGCCCGTCGCCCGACGCGGTGCCCGGGGTGGCGGGGCAGGGGGAGCCGATCGGCTTCGCCCAGGCGCTCGCCGCCCACTACGAGCCGCTGCGGGTGGGGGAGCCCTGGGGCTCGGCCTGGGGGACCAGCTGGCTGCAGCTTGAGGCCGACCTGTCGCACCTGCGCGGCGAGCCGCTGGAGGTGCAGCTGGAGCTGGGCTGGAAGCGGCACTCGCCCGGTTTCCAGGCCGAGGGGCTGGTCTTCCGCCCCGACGGCGGCATCATCAAGGCGCTCAATCCGTTCAACAGCTGGATCCCGGCGGAGACCGACGAGCAGGGGCGCTTCCACGTCCTGGTGGAGGCGGCCGCCAACCCGATCCTGCTCGACGTGCCGCCCTTCGTCCCCACCGAGCAGGGCGACAAGCTCACCGCCGGGCCGGCGCCGATCTACACCCTGGCCCGGGCCGAGGTGGTGCGGGTGCACCAGCAGGTGCGCGAGCTGGCCGCCGACCTGGCCTGCCTGGACGGGCTGGCCCGCCAGCTGCCCGAGGACTCCTCGCGACGCTGGCAGCTGCGCGTCGGCATCGACCACGCGCTGGACCTGGTGGACCTGGACGACGTACCCGGCACCGCCCGGGCCGCCCGTGCCGTGCTGGCCCCGCTGCTGGAGGCGCCCGCGGCCGCCAGCGCGCACCAGCTCACCGCCATCGGCCACGCCCACATCGACTCCGCCTGGCTGTGGCCGCTGCGCGAGACCCGCCGCAAGGTGGCCCGCACCCTGGCCAACCAGCTCAACCTGATGGCCGAGCATCCGGAGCACCGCTTCGTGCTGCCCGCCGCGCAGCACGCGCGCTGGGTGGAGCAGGACCATCCCGAGCTCTTCGCCCGGGTCCGCCGGGCCGTCGACGAGGGCCGCATCATCCCGATCGGCGGCATGTGGGTGGAGTCGGATGCCAACCTGCCCGGCGGCGAGGCCTTCTGCCGCCAGCTGGTGGAGGGGGTCCGCTACTTCGAGCAGGCGCTGGGACGTCGCTGCCACGAGGTCTGGTTGCCCGACTCCTTCGGCTACTCCGCCGCCCTGCCGCAGCTGGCCCGGTTGGCGGGCGCCCGGTGGTTCCTGACGCAGAAGATCAGCTGGAACCAGGTGGACGACTTCCCGCACCACTCCTTCTGGTGGGAGGGCATCGACGGGAGCCGCATCTTCACCCACTTCCCACCGGCCGACACCTACAACTCGGACCTGTCGGCCCGCGAGACCGCCCATGCGGAACGCAACTTCCGCGACAAGGGGCACGCCAACAGCTCGCTGGTGCCCTTCGGCTGGGGCGACGGCGGCGGTGGCCCCACCCGCGAGATGCTCGCCCAGGCGCGTCGCACCGAGAACCTGGAAGGGTCCCCGCGGGTGCGGATCGAGGAGCCCGACGCCTTCTTCGAGCGCGCCCGTGGTGAGCACCAGGATCCTGCGGTGTGGAGCGGTGAGCTCTACCTGGAGCTGCACCGTGCCACCTTCACCACCCAGCACCGCGTCAAGCAGGCCAACCGGGCCGCCGAGCACCTGCTGCGCACCGCGGAGTGGTGGTGCACGACGGCCGCCGCGCGTGGGCTGATGGACTACCCGCACGAGCAGCTGCGCGAGGCCTGGCGCACCGTGCTGCTGTGCCAGTTCCACGACATCCTGCCGGGCACCTCGATCAGCTGGGTCTACCGCGACGTGCTGGCCCGCCAGGCCGAGGTGGCCGAGGCGCTGCACCGCCTGGTGGACCAGGCGCTGTCCGCCCTCACGGGTGGCACGCCCGGTGCCGGTGAGCTGCTGTGCAATGCCTCCCCGGTGGTGATCGACGGGGTGGCCCCCGGTGCGGTGGCGCCGGCGGTCGTCGACGGATCGGCGTCGCCGCGGCTGGAGGAGCTGGCCGATGGCTGGCTGCTGGTCAACGACCACCTGCGCGTCGAGCTGGATGCCGACGGCCTGGTGCGCTCGCTGCGCGACCTGGCCGCGGACCGTGAGGTGATCCCGGCCGGCGCCCGCGGCAACCTGCTGCAGCTGCACCAGGACTTCCCGAACATGTGGGACGCCTGGGACGTCGACCCCTTCTACCGCAACCAGGTGGTGGACCTCACCGAGGCCGACGAGGTCAGCGCCGAGAGCGACGACGAGACGGTGCGCATCACCGTGCGTCGCCACAGCCCGCGACGCGGGGGGCACGGCTCCACCATGGTGCAGACCCTGGAGCTGGGTCGGGGCCGTGGGCTGCGGGTGCTGGTGGACGTCGACTGGGACGAGAAGGACCGCTTCCTCAAGCTGGCCTGGCCGGTGGACGTGCACAGCGACAGCGCCCGCTTCGAGGTGCAGATGGGCCACGTCACCCGCCCGGTGCACACCAACACCTCCTGGGACCACTCCCGCTTCGAGGTGAACGCCCACCGCTGGGTGCAGCTCTGTGAGCCCGGTTACGGGGTGGGCATGGCCAATGCCAGCACCTACGGCTGGGATGTCACCCGGCATGGCCACGGTGAGCGGGAGGCGGGCACCCACCAGGTGCTGCGCGCCAGCCTGCTGCGCGGCCCCGCCTATCCCGATCCGCGCACCGACCGGGGCGAGTACCACTTCGAGTTCGAACTGCTGCCCGGTGCGGAGCTGCCGGAGACCATTGCGGCCGGCTACCGGATGAACATGCCGCGCCTCAGCAGCGGCGGTGCCGGGGTGGAGCCGCTGGTCAGCCTGGATGAGGGCGGGCTGGTGGAGGCCCTGAAGTTGGCCGACGACGGCTCGGGCGATGTGGTGGTGCGGCTCTACGAGCCCCTGGGGCAGCGCGCACGGACGCGCCTGCACACTTCCTTCGCGCTGGCCGAGGCCTACGAGACCGACCTGCTGGAGGAGCGGCTGGGCGACGAGTCGGTGGTGGCGCCCAGTGCCGTCACCGGGGTGGAGGAGCGCTCGGTGGGCTTGCAGCTGCGTCCCTTCCAGGTGGTCACGCTGCGGCTGCGGGGCCGGCGATGAGGGTCGGGGTCAACTACACGCCGCGACGGGGCTGGTTCCACTCCTGGCTCGACCTCGACGAGCGCGAGGTGGCCGCCGACTTCAAGACCCTGGCCGCTCTGGGGCTGGACCACGTGCGGATCTTCCCGCTCTGGCCTCTGCTGCAGCCCTCGCGCACCATGGTCAACCAGCGCGCCGTCGACGACGTGGTGCGGGTGGTGCAACTGGCCCAGGACAACGGGCTGCAGGTCAGCGTCGACGTGCTCAACGGGCACCTGTCGAGCTTCGACTTCGTGCCCAGCTGGGTGACCAGCTGGCACCAGCGCAACCTGTTCGCCGATCCCGAGGTGGTGCAGGCACAGGCGCTGCTGGTGGGCGAGCTGGCCGGCGCGCTCTCGCACGAGCCGGGCGCCACCGGGGTGTGCCTGGGCAACGAGTTCGCGCAGTTCGCGGCGCCCCGGCATCCGCAGCAGAGCCGGATCAGCGAGCGTCAGGCCGCCGACTGGTTGCGCACCCTGCTGGCCGCGGCGCGTCGCGCCTGGCCCGAAGGCGACCACGTGCACAGCTTCGACGACGACATCTGGTTCGTCGACGAGCATCCCTTCACGCCGCAGCACGCGGTGGAGCTGGGTGATCTCACGACGGTGCACTCCTGGGTCTTCGTGGCGGCCGGGCCGCGCTTCGGCGCCGGGCACCCGGCGCTCCCGGCCTTTGCGCGCTACCTGTGCGACCTGGCCAATGCCTGGGCGCCGGAGCCCGGGCGCCGGCTGTGGCTGCAGGAACTGGGGGCGCCGATCACCCACGTGCCCGCGGGGCAGGCGGCCCGCTTCCTGGCCGACACCATGGTGGCTCTGCTGGGGACGCCGAACCTGGAGGCCGTCACCTGGTGGTGCAGCCACGACGTGGACCGCAGCCTGGGCGACTTCCCCGAGCTGGAGTACTCGCTGGGCCTGGTGGACAGCGAGGGCCGCGTGAAGCCGGCTGGCCACCAGCTGGCCGAGCTGGTCCCCGAGATGCAGATCTCGCCAGCGTCGGAGCCGGTGGGCGGCCCGGTGGTGGACTTCGTGGGTGATCCGGCGCGTAGGAGCCTGACCTCCTCGACGGGGGCGGTCTTCGACGAGTGGCTCGCGCTCCACCTGGCGGGTGAGCGGCCAGTCCTGCGCCGGGTCGCGGGGTGATCCCCGGACGCTATGGACTTGGTCGGAGGTCGTCGCTGCCCGGTCGGGAGTGGCTGGGGTGTGGCGCGATGACATAGTGAGCGCATGCGCGCTCGACAGGGGTCCTTGGTCTGCTTGATTCCGCTGTTGCTCGCTGGTGGCTGCCAAGGGTCTGGAAGCGCTGCTCCGGCAGCAACATCGGCGGCCCCGGCATCGAATGCGGCCAGCTCCACGACGCCTGCCGCGCGTGCTTCACGAGCCAGCTCGACGGCTCCAACGCCCAGTGCCACGACCCCGACAGCGGCACCCAGCTCCAGGGCGCCCGCCGCGCCGAACCGAGCGCAGACGCTGAGCCTGGCCAGCGGGCAGACGGCCCACCTGACCTATTTCGACGTGACCTTGCTGAGGTCGACGCATGGACAGGATGGCGTGAGCTTCGGCTGGAAGGTTCGTGTCTGCTACACCAGCCCTCATCCGGGTCAGAATGCCGACGGGACAACGCGGGTCAGCACGAACCCGTGGTCGGCCCTGGTGTCAGCTCCGGAGGGCGGCCCTCAGGCCCGCTGGGTCAGGATCGACGAGTTCCCGGCCGACAAGGGCTGGCAGCCGCCATATCCGACGCGCCTGCTCAAGCTGGGGCAGTGCTCCGAGGGCTGGATCGCGATCAAGCATGACAACCCTGACCTGCAGTTCACGGCACTGCGCTACCACCCGGCCGATTTCGGCGACATGGTGACCTGGCCCACGTCATGAAGGGTCCTGGTCCAAGGATTGGCAGCCACTTCCGTCGGTGGCAGCCCGCGATTCGCAGACGTGCTGATGATGAAGCGTCCACCCATTCATCAAGTGTTGGCCCGAGGTATCCATTGGGCTTTGTGTGATCCTTGGGGACGTGGCCAAGGACTTCGAAGACCTCCAAGAGCGGTATCGCCAGTTTCGCCGCGATCGTGACTGGGACAAGTTCAACGACCCCAAGTCGCTGATCCTTGCGTTGGTCGGCGAGGTAGGGGAACTGGCAGAGCTCTTCCAGTGGGTTCCAGCGGATCAGGCCAGCGTCGAGTTCGCCCTCCCGGAGCGCAAGCAACGCGCCGGGGAAGAGATCTCCGACGTTCTGATCTATCTGATGGGACTGGCGGACGCTCTGGATGTGGACATCGTCGAGGCTGCCCATGCAAAGCTTACCGCCGCAGAACAGCGGTTCCCCGCTAATGAGGTGCGAGGGGTTGCCCCTCTCAAGCGTTAGCGTTGAGGAACAGCTCCCGTCGTGCGGCGAAGAATGGGGCTCGGGCCTCCGAATGACCGGGTGCTGCCCGTCCCACCAGTTGTGCCACAGCCTCTGAATGGGTTCCTTCAGTCTCCTTTCCTGCTCGGATGATGCCGAGTTCGTCGACCCACACATAGTCATGCTCGAACAGGGCGTCACAGCCCAGCAGGCAGCACATCATGGCGCAGTTCACGAAGTCCCAGCGTTCGGCCTGGGTGCAATGCCGGCGAGGCTTGATGTGGGCTGCGACGAGCAGTTCGGCCGGCATCTCGCGCCCGCACAATCCGCAGGTCGGCTTCTCCATGCGTGCGAGGAGATTCCTTCGAAGGTGGACCTGCTCGCGGCGCGCCGAGACGAGTCGTTCCCCGTCTGTGGGCATGTCCACGTGCACGGGAGTTCTTGGCCAGTGCAATTCACGACCGGCGACGGTGGAGGGGCGTGGCTGTGTCACGAATTGCTCACTGAGCCACTCCAGCATGCTGGGCTCTTCCACGATTCGATAGTTGGCCTGGTTGTTCATGAAGGTGTTCAGCGGGCCGTAGTCGCGCCCCAAGGGCGGGGCATCGACGATGTCCGCAAGTGGGACTCGGTAGCGGTAGCGCTCGTGGTCGTCGTCCCACGGCATGAGGGCTCCGTGGCATGGAATCAGTTCGCCGGTGGCCACTGCGGCACCGATCAGTCGCCCGGTGCCACTTGTCGGATCTCCCTCGACGCGAGGCACCCCTCCAAGCCAGAAGTAGATCTGCGAGCCCGGGGAGATCGAGGCACGGCTTGGAAAGTCCCAGTACGAGACCTGCTTGGCGTATTCCCAGTGCTGGGGCAGCCGTCCGCTGATGCGGATGATTGAGGCGGGCATGCTCGTTCTCCGTCGTGAGAACGGGGAGGCATGTCTCCTGGAAGAAGCCTGTCGATCCGTGGGTGGGTGAAGTGATTACTGCGTGCTGCAACTACTCGATGAGGCTTCGCAGGAATTCCTGCGTTTCGGGATCAGTGCTGTGGATGGTGACGCCCAGCAGTCCGCGGGTCAGCAAGACCTTGTAGACATTGCGCACGAGGCGATCGAAGTAGGCGTCGTCCACCTTCTTCCGGTTGCGGAAGTCGGGGTCCTTGTTGGCGTCCCTGACCGCGACCCATCGATCGGTGCGCCAGACGAGGTCCGGGCCCAGGATCACCCCGGAGTAGTCGTACTCGAAGCCCTGGGCGGTGTAGACACAGCCGACCTGACCGAAACCCGCAGGGTCGGTGGCCCAGAGGGCTGCCGGTGGAGCGCCGCCCACACTGCGGTCACCCTTCAGGTTCCAGGGCCTGGCCCACTCGCCGATCCGCACGTCAGGGACCAGGGTCCCGTCCCTGCGGGGGTCGCTCCAGGGCCAGCAGTAGCCGGCGGCCAGACGTCCGCCGAAGCCGTCGGCGATGCGAGCAGCGATCTGCTCCTCCATCTGTGCCGGTGAAGCTGCCACGTGGACCTCGAAGCGGCCGTCGCCCTCCCAGCTCATCGGCCCGCCTTCCTCGAGCCCCAGCAGGCGCTGGACCCACGTGAGGTAGGCCTGCGAACCACCGCAGCGGAACTGGGCATCCAGGTCGATGCGCATGACATCCATGCCCTGGGATCGCGCCGCGGCCTCGATGTCGGCGACGGTTCCCAGCTCACCGGGGCGCACCACCTGGTTCTCGTCGAGCAGGAAGACAGGGACATGCGCAGCGCTGAGCAGTTCGTCGATCTGGGGCCGGCCGGTCCGAAACTCGGCTTTCGTCCACCGGTTGACCGAGGTCTCACGGATTCGGTGCGCCTCGTCCAGGATCAGGCAGTCCAGGTCGTTGGGTTCCGCGGTCATGAACGAGTTGAAGTACTGGAAGTTCTTCTGCACCCGGGTGGAGCCCTTGGCGGCCACCTTGCGCAGGGTCTGGGTGAACGACCGGGAGCCCGTCGCGTGCAGCACTGGGCGGCCCTGCCGGGACAGCTCACCCATCAGGGACAGCGCGATGACGCTCTTGCCGCTTCCTGGCCCGCCGGAGACGATGACAGCGGTCTTGGTGTTGGCACGACGTGCCTTGTCGACCGCATGGCGGACGTAGTTGAAGGCGTCACGTTGCTCGTCGAGCAGAACGAACGTCTCTCGATGCTGGACCTCCTCGGCGGCCAGCTTGAGCAGTTGTTTGGAGGGGGCGATCCTGCTGCTGAGGAGGGCGTCCGCCGCGGCAGCGCCGTCCTCGTCCGCGAAGGTGTCCCGAAGGAAGTCGATGAACTCACCACGACGCTGGCCGGTGAAGATGCGGCCAGGTTCGGCCACGGGGGTGTCCAGCAGGGCGGCGACACCCAGATCCGTGGCGTTGTGGAGATAGACGACACCCTCGACGGCGGCGGGATCTTCGGACAGCACGGCGGTGTAGTCCGTCATGTACTCGCAGTAGGAGCGGACCTGCTCGGAAGGGTGGGTGACCGGCCGGGCGCCGTACGCACCAATGGAGACCAAATCCTCGCTGTCCTCGAAACGAGCGGCGTCCGACCACTGCTTGAGTTCGACCACGACGTACTTGTTACGCCCTGTACGGCGGTCCGTCCCCGCGAGCACGATGTCCGCGCGCTTGCTGGTGAAGGGGAGCTGGTACTCGAGGAGGACCTCCACGCCGGGACGCCCGGCGCGCACGAGGTCAGCCGCGAGAAAGGGCGCGCTGCGGTCCCACGAACGAACCTCGCCCGGCGCCGGTCGACGCCCCACCTGGTGGGCCATGTTCTCGGCGAGCATGGCGCTCAGCCGGTCACCAAGTGTGAAGAGCTCCTTCGCGGAAACTCGAAACAACGACGGCACGTGGACAACTCCCGGGCAGCACAACAACGTGTGCGGGGGAGCGTGTCCGTGGAGGGAAGCTCGTCGATCCGCTGGATGGAAGAACTCTAGCCCCGGTGGATTGACAGTCTGGCGACACGCACCGCGGACCAAGATTCACGAGAGCAAGAACTATGTCTATATGCATAATTTGTGGATGGATCTGATTCAGACACTTGCAACTGTCGGGACACTGTGCGTCGCCCTGTGGGCGACGTGGATGGCGCGGGATCAACTGGCCGAAGCAGAGCGGCAGCGCAAGGTTCAGATCGGCCTGCAGTACCTGGAGCGCTACTGGGATGTTTCCGACTCCCTGTTGCACTCGGTGAAGGGGTCCGAGGAGCATCGGCAGCATCAGCACCGCTACCTGATCCTCTGTGAGGATGAGTTCGAGGCAGCTCGCGAAGAATGGCTGGATGACGGCATGTGGGAACGATGGCACCAGTGGTTGGTGACGGAGTCCGGTAGAGAACAGACCCACGCAGATCTGGCGCAGTGTCAGAGGACCAATGCTTTCGAGTTCGTGCGGAGTTGTCTCGGAGGTGCGGTTGGTCACAGCTGGCAGGCATGCCCGGCGCATCCAGACACTCAAGCCTGAGTCGTTCGTTGCGCCGTTCATCGCACGAGATCTCCTGATTCTCGGTCAAGTCCAGGCAAGTGGTGTAACGGCTGGTGATCCTGCAGGGCGGGGTCAGCTGGCGAGTGCGG
>NZ_BAAAIX010000010.1:0-31346 GCF_039526385.1 Luteococcus peritonei
CCGAGCGTTTGCGTGATCTACTAACCGTCTAGACCATCAGGTGTTGCGAGGACCACAAGAATCCGCCCATCTGGTCGGGGCCCTCGTCACGTCCTCGGCCAGCAGGCCGCGGCGGTGCGGGATCAGTCGTCGTCACTGGCCTCGCCGGTGGGATCGGTGCTGGCGTCGTCATCGTCGTCCGGGGTGGCGTCGTCATCGTCGTCCGGGGTGGCATCGTCATCCGCGTCCGGGGTGGCATCGTCATCGTCATCCGGCGTGGCATCGTCGTCCGCATCGGGGGTGGCGTCGTCGTCATCCTGGTCGGCCGAGGAGCTCGGCGCGCCGGTGGCGTCGTCATCGGCGGTGGACTGCGGCACGGAGGCGCTGGGCTTGCGCTCCGGCTCCTCGGCGGGGTCGTTGCAGGCGGTCAGCGAGAGCGCGGCCATCGCGATGGCGGCTGCCGCCAGGCCTCGGGTCAGCGGGGTGGTCATGGGATCTCCCTTTCGTCGACTCCCTCCACCCTCGCCGAGCCGGACCTGCCGGGGCAAGGCCCGTCCGCCCCGCGGGACCGCAGGTCAGCAGCCGTAGGGCATGGTGCTGCCGTAGGCCTGCACCGACATCCAGGCCACCCTCGCTCCAGGGCGCACGTCGGTCCACTCGCCGGTCTCGTCGACGGCGCCGAAGATGATGGCGCGCCGGCCGTCGGTGACCTGGCCCACGGTGATCTCCTGCTCCTCGGCCGCATGGATCTTGCGCTCCAGGTAGCCCTTGCCATAGGCCTTCGCGACGGTGGCGAAGGGGGTGCCGACCTCGACGTCGGCCAGGGTCCGGTAGCCCTTGGTGGTCACCAGCACGCCGTCCAGCCGGTTGCTGCTGTCGAAGGCCAGCTGGAAGCCCTTGTGGGTGGCGTCCCAGGACTTCTCGCAGGAACTGCTGGGAACGGCCAGCTGCTCGTTGACGAGCTGGATGCCGGTCCGCCCGATCCGGTAGGGGCCGGCGTTGAGGTAGGTCAGCGCGTCCGACGGCGAGCTGGCGGGCGTGCCGGAGGCCGCTGATCCACTGGCCGGGCCCGTGGAGGAGGTCCCAGGGGCGTCGCTGGTGGTCGCGGTGCCGGCTCCGCTGCTGGTCTGGCCCGAGGCGGTGGGCTGGCCGGAGGCGGTGGCCTGGCCGGCGGCCGTCTGGGAGGCCATCGGGGCGCTGCTGGTCGTGGCGGCCGGGGCGACGGAGCTGGCGTCCGGAGTGGAGCTCCCCGTCTGTCCACAGCCGGTCAGGCCGAGGCCCAGGGACAGTGCGGCGAGGGCGATGGCGGAGCGGCGAAGCGTGGGCATGGGAGGCCTCCTGGGGTGGTGTGGGAACCGAACTTGCTCCTACTACGCCACATGCGCTCCTCCGGTTGCACGATCTGGCGGACTTTCTGGCGGAAGGTCAGCACAGACCACGAGGGCCGGTCGCGACGACCGGCCCTCGTGCTGCGGGGTGCTCAGCCGCGCGGGATGTTGCGCAGGTTGGAGCGCGCCATCTTCACGACCTCGCCGGCACCCTGGTTCAGCACCGTGCGGCTCATCGCCGTCGCGAAGCCGTAGACCTGGTCCAGCGTGACGTCCGGCGGGATGGACAGCGCATTGGGGTCGGTGATGATCTCCACCAGCACCGGGCCGTTGTGGGCGAAGGCATCGGCATAGGCCTGCTGCAGGTCCTCGCCGCGCTCCACGCGGATCCCCTTGATGCCGATCGCCTCGGCGACGGCGGCGTAGTTGGCCACCGGCACGTCGGTGCCGGAGCTGGGCAGGCCGTTGACCAGCATCTCCAGCTTCACCATGCCCAGGGTGGAGTTGTTGAAGACCACCACCTTCACCGGGAGCTGGTAGGTGGCGATGGTCAGCAGCTCGCCCAGCAGCATGGACAGGCCACCGTCACCACTGACCGAGATCACCTGGCGGTTCGGGTAGGCGAACTGCGCGCCGATGGCGTGCGGCAGGGCGTTCGCCATGGAGCCGTGCAGGAAGGAGCCGATCAGCCGCCGACGGCCGTTGGGGGTGATGTAGCGGGCGGTCCAGACATTGCACATGCCGGTGTCGGCGGTGAAGACCGCATCCTGGGAGGCCATGTCGTCGAGCACCGCGGCCGCGTACTCGGGATGGATCGGCGTGAGGCTGGCGGCATTGCGGGTGTAGGCATTGGTGCCCTTGTCCACGATCCGGTGGTGCTTCTTCAGCATCTGCTTGAGGAAGCGGTCGGAGCGCTTCTTCTTCAGCAGCGGCATCAGCGCCTGCACGGTGGGCAGCACATCACCATGCACCGCGATGTCCACGTCGGTACGACGGCCCAGCTTCTCGGCATGACGGTCCACCTGGGCGGTGCGGGTGTCGGGCAGGAACTGGTCGTAGGGGAAGTCGGTGCCCAGCAGCAGGAGCAGGTCGGCCCCCTCCATGCCGGCCGCGGCGGCACCGTAGCCGAGCAGGCCGGTCATGCCCACGTCGTAGGGGTTGTCGTACTGGATGAAGTCCTTGCCGCGCAGCGAGTGGCCGATCGGGGCGTTGATCCGCCCGGCGAGCTCGACAACCTCGTCGTGGGCGCCCTCGACGCCGGCGCCGGCGAAGATGGCCACCTTGTCGGCCTCGTTGATGGCATCGGCCAGCGCCTGCAGCGACTCGGGGGCCGGGTGCAGGGAGCCCGGCACGGTCGGGGTGTGCAGCGGCACCTCGACGGCCACCTCGTCGTCGGTGATGTCGCCGGGGACGGTGATCACCGAGACGCCGCCGAGCGCGACGGCGTGCTGGATGGCGGCGGCCACGACGCGCGGCGACTGGGCCGGGGTGCTGATCATCTCGCTGTAGACGCTGCACTCGGTGAACAGCCGGTCAGGGTGGGTCTCCTGGAAGTAGGCCTGGCCGATCTGGCTGGTGGGGATGTGCGAGGCGATGGCGAGCACGGGGGCGTGCGAGCGGTTCGCGTCGTAGAGGCCGTTGATCAGGTGCAGGTTGCCCGGGCCACAGGAGCCGGCGCAGACCGCCAGCTCGCCGGTCAGCTGGGCGTCGGCCGCGGCGGCGAAGGCGGCAGCCTCCTCGTGGCGGACGTGCACCCAGTCGATGCCGCCCTTCTCGGAGCCACCGGTGCGACGCACGGCGTCCACGATCGGATTCAGCGAGTCACCCACGATGCCGTAGATGCGGCGCACACCGGCGGCCTGCAACTGGGCGACGATCTGTTCTGCGAGCTTCATGCCCGTTCCCCCTCAACCGGGGCCTCGGACCCCGAAGCGACGTTGGTTACTTCTTCAACGTACGCCCGGATCCAAGGCCTTCCGGTTGCGTTCACCCAGCGCAGAAGGCGCGCCCGGCCGGGAATGCTCAGCTGGTCCAGGCCCGCCAGAGCGCGGCGTACTGGCCGTCGCGCGCCATCAGCTCGTCATGGCTGCCCAGCTCCGCGATGCGGCCGTCGATCACCACCGCGATCCGGTCCGCGTCGTGCGCGGTGTGCAGCCGGTGCGCGATGGCCACCACGGTGCGACCCTCCAGCAGCGAGGCCATCGAACCCTCCAGGTGGCGCGCGGTCTTCGGGTCGATCAGGCTGGTGGCCTCATCGAGCACCAACGTGTGCGGGTCGGCGATCACCAGCCGGGCCAGTGCCACCTGCTGCGCCTGGGCCGGGGTCAGCGACTGCTTGCCGGAGCCCACCAGGGTGTCGAGGCCCTCGGGCAGGCGCTGCACCCACTCGGTGGCCTCGACGGCCTCCAGTGCCTGCCAGACCTGCTCGTCGGAGGTGGAGCCCTCGCGGGCCAGGACGATGTTGTCGCGGATGGTGCCCACGAAGACGTGGTGCTCCTGCGTCACCAGGGCCACCTGGGTGCGCAGGTCTGCCAGCGGCAGCTCCATCACGTCGACGCCGCCCACCGTGACCTGTCCGGTGCGCGGGCCGTTGATGCCCGCCAGCAGCCGGCTCAGGGTGGACTTGCCCGAGCCGGACGGCCCGACCACGGCCAGCCGCTCACCGGGGCGCAGGTCCAGGTCGACGCCGTGCAGCACGTCGTGGCCCTCGCGGTAGGCGAAGCGCAGGTCGCGGCCCACCAGGTGGCTGTCCATCGGCACGGCCTCGCCGGCCTCGCGGTCCTGCGGCACCGAGGCGATGCCCAGCAGACGGGTGGTGGAGGCCATGCCCACCTGCAGCCGGTCCAGGGTCTGGATCAGCCGGTCCATCGGCTCCACCAGCTGCTGGACGTAGATGGCGGCCGCGGCGATCTGTCCCAGGCTCACCCAGCCGCGGGTGTAGCCCCAGGTGCCGAGCAGCACGATCAGCACCAGCGGCCCCTGGTAGGCGTAGTCGATGCTCAGGAACATCTGGTTGCGCAGGGTGAGGGTGTACCGCTCGGCCTGCGCGCTGACCTCGATGTCGGTGTCGGTGCGCTCGATGCGCGAGCTCTGCAGCCCCAGCGCCTCCATGGTGCGGGCGCCCTCGACGCTCTCGGTGAGGGTGGTGTTGATCCGCGAGTAGGTGCCGCCCTCGGTGATGTAGCCCATCGGGGCGCGACGCAGGTAGCCGCGGGCCACCAGGGCGAGCAGCAGCATGGATCCGACACTGGGCAGCGCCAGCAGCGGCGAGTTCAGGAACATCGCCACCAGGGTGAGCACGGTCATCACCGAGGCGATGGCCAGCTGCGGCAGCGCCCAGCGCACCGCACCGCTCATGGTGGACACGTCACGGGTGACACGGGTCACCAGGTCTCCGGTGGAGGCGGACTCCACCTTGCCCAGCGGCAGGCGCAGCACGAAACGCACGATGTACTCGCGGGCCTCGGCCAGCAGGTCCTGGCCAAAGACCGAGCTGATCCAGCGGGCGCCGAAGGTGAGCAGGGTCTGCACCAGCACCACGCCCACCACCGCCAGCGCGATGGCGTCGAGCTGATCGGCCAGCCCCTGCCCGGCCTGCCCGGCACGGTCCACCAGGCGGCCCAGCATGCGCGGCACCAGCAGACCCGCCACGCCCGCGGCACCGTTCAACGCCACCAGCCAGAAGGCCAGCTGCTTGCGTCGGCCGAGCATCTCGCGCACGAAGTCCACCACGGCGCGGTCCTGTGCCACCGGCAGGCCGCGCTCCGGGTTGCGGGAGGCGGCGTAGAAGTCGCGGGCCCGCTGCTCGCGCAGGTCGCGCCGCTCACGCCAGCCTCGCACCCGGCGGCGCAGCGGCTGGCTGAGGTCGTTGTGCAGCACAGCGGGGATCTCGTCGTCGCCGCGACCCTCCTCCCGCCAGGTCTCGGCGGAGCTGGCGAGCAGGTCCTCGGTGGCCTGGATCGGCTGGTCCTGGCTCATGCCGTGCCTCCTTCCGGAGCGTCCTCGTCGTCCATCCCGCGCGCCACGACGGCGCGGTAGTCCGCGCTGCTGGCCAGCAGCTCGGCGTGGCTGCCGTGCGCCGCGGCGCGCCCGTCCACCAGCAGCACCACGTCGTCGGCATGGTGCAGCAGCAGCGGGGAGACGGTGGTCACGATGGTGGTGCGGCCGCGACGGTGCTCGGCCAGCCGCTCCGCGATCCGCGCCTCGGTGTGGGCGTCGACGGCGCTGGTGGGCTCCACCAGCACCAGCACCTCCGGGTCGGCGAGCACGGCGCGGGCCAGCACGAGGCGCTGACGTTGGCCACCGGACAGGCCTCGGCCCCGCTCGTCGAGCACGCCCTGCCAGCCACCGGGCAGCGCGTCGTAGACGTCCTCGGCGGAGGCGACGCGCAGTGCGGTCTCGGCCTGCTCCCGGCTGTGGGTGCCGTGCGGGTCCAGCAGTTCCTGCAGGGTGCCGGCGAAGACCTGGCCGGCGGTGTCGCTCACCAGCACTCGGCTGCGCAGCTCGTCGAGCGGCACCCGGGCCAGGTCCACCTCGTCGAAGCGGACGCCCCAGCTGGCGCCGGCGCGCTGCTCGTCGGCCTCGGCCAGCGCGGCACGCTGCGCGTCGAGCTCGGCGCGGGCGGCCTTGCGCGCCTTGCCCTTCAGGTCGTCGTCGACGGTCAGGCTGACCGGTTCGGTCTCGGCGGGCAGGTAGCGGCCGATCCGGTCGGCCAGCGCGGCGGAGTCGTCCGGGACGGCGCTCACCACGACGGTCATCCGGCCAGGCCGGGCCACCAGGCCGGAGGCATCGTCGGTGATCACGGCGTTCTGGGGCAGCGGCAGCGGCTCGGCCGGCTCGTGCCAGGGCGCCTGCTGGCCCAGTACGGCGATCGTCTTCTTCGCGCTGACCAGGCCTTGCACCCACTTCTGGGCGAACTCGAAGAAGGTCTGGATGGGCCAGACCATGAAGATGGCATAGCCGAAGAAGCTGACCAGCTGGCCGATGGACAGCCGGCCGGCGAGCATCTCGTGGGCGCCCAACCAGGTGAGCATCACCAGCAGCAGGCCGGAGAGCAGCACGCCCAGGGCGTCGACCGCCGCCTGCCAGGTGCCGGCCGAGACGCCGGCGCGGCGCACGCTCTGGCTCTGGGTGGCGTAGTTGTCACCGAAGGTCTGCTCGCCACCGATGCCACGCAGGATCCGCAGCCCCGCGACGATGTCGGTGGCCATGCCGGTGAGCTCGCTGGTGCGGCTGCGCTCGATGGCCTGGGCTCGCTGCAGCGGACGCAGCAACGGGGAGGCGGCGCCCACCAGCAGCGGGGCGGCCACCAGGGTGACCAGGCCCAGCTTGAGCGACTCGTTGAGCACCAGGGCCGCGACGAAGCCGAAGGCACCCAGTGCTGCGATGCCGCGGCCGAAGACCTCGGTCACGGCGCCGAAGGTGTCGGCGTCGCCACCGGCCACCGAGAGCATCTCCCCCGCCGGCGTCCGGCGCGGCGCCACGTGGCCCAGCTGCGCCACCTTGCGCAGCAGGAGCTTGGTGGTCTTGTACATGGCCACGAGCCAGCCCACCACGGCGGTGGAGTGCATCCCCACGCCCGCCAGGACGCCGACGGTGATGGCCACCATCATCGCCAGCGCCCAGGGCAGGGCACCCATCACGCTGTGGGCCAGCACGCCGTGGTCGATGGCCTTGCCGATCAGCCAGGGGTTGAGCGCGCTGGGCATGAACCAGAGCAGGCCCAGCACGGCATTGAGGGCCACCAGGTCCGCCTGGGTGCGCAGGATCCAGAACAGGAAGCGCGACGGGGAGCGGGTGTCCGGCTCGTCGCGGCGCGCACGATCACCCCGGGCGGCACGGGAGTGCTGCTCGAAGGCCTGGGTGGAGGGCGGAAAGGTCTGCATGGCACGAGCCACCCTAGGGGGTGGGACTGACAGTCCTCGACCGAATATCGGCGGGCCCACAGCTACCGGCAAACATCCTCCCGGAAGGCCCCGCAGACTGGGCCACTCACGCCTCGACGGCGGCGCGACGGGGCGCGTCGGGCTCGACGTAGCCCTCCAGGTGGATCACCTCGTCGTCCTTGTGACGGCCTACCAGGGTGAGCGCGACACCCACCAGCAGCCAGAGCAGCAGCGCCACCCAGCTCCACAGCTGCGGCGCGTGCGGGAAGTATGACTCCACCCGCATCAGGTTGCCGGCGGCGCCGGGCACGAACCACTGGCCGATCTCACCCCAGTGCCAGGGCAGCCACTCCTTGGGGCTGCTGAGCGAGGCGATGGGATTGCCGATGAACATGGTGACAACGGCTCCCAGCGCGATGCCCGGCTGGCCCAGCAGGGACTGCGCGCCGACGATGAAGGAGGCGGTGGCGGCCACGGCCAGGCCGAGCACCAGCCAGATCAGGAAGAAGTTGCCCTGCACGAAGCCGAACCAGCCGTGCAGCACCAGGGCCAGACCCAGGCCGCCGAGCACCCCATAGCCGGCCACGGCCAGCAGGCGGCGCTTCCACCCCACCAGCAGGGTGGAGATCATGATGCCGCCGATCATGCCGCCCATCGCCAGGGGCAGGCCGGCGATGGCGAAGCCGGCGCCGCGAGAGTCCGTGCTGGCCAGCGGCACCACGTCCACGACGTCCACCTGGGGCGCGGGGATGGCCTCCAGAGCGGCCTTCTGGGTGCTGACCTGCTGGGCCAGGGCAGCGGCCTGGCTGCGCGCCTGGTCGAGCTGGGGCTGCAGGGCTGCGGCCTGCTGCGGGGGCAGCTTGGCGGCAACCGCCTCCAGCGTCTTCACCGAGGCCTGGGCGGCGGAGGCCTGGGCGACGGTGGTGGACAGCGCGGTGGCACTCTGCTGCTTCGCGGCGGCGACGCCCTTGGCCTGCTCGGCGCCCATCTTCTGGGCGGCGGCGGTGATCATCTGGCTGGCGGCGGGACCGGCGGCACTGGCGGTGAGCACGGTGGTCTTCGGTGCCTTCGCGTCGGCGGGCAGCACCAGCGCGCCGTAGACCTCGCGGTGCTCGATGGCCGAGCGGGCCGCGGCCTCGTCGCTGTAGTCGGTGAGCGTGAAGGCGCCGCCGGCGGCCTGCAGCGCCTGTTCCAGCTGGGCCTTCTGCTGGGCGGTGGCGACCACGCCGAGCGGCATGTCGCGCACCGTCGAGGTGTGGGTGGGCCAGGCGAATGCCAGCAGGACGAGGGTGACGGCCAGCGCCGCGCCCACGGCGGTGCGCCAGGTGGCGGTCCAGGTGGAGTGGACCCGGCGCGCGGTGGCGCCCTCGGTCTCGGTGGTGCTCATGGGTTCTCCTCAAAACGAATGTTCGTTCTTTATGCTGCTCCCGTCACCCCAAGGTGTCAAACAGAACGTTCGTTTTGTTAGGATGACCCGCATGCCCAAGGTCAGCGAGGAACATCGATCCGCCCAGCGTGAGCGCATCCAGGAGGCCGCCATCACCGTGGCCCGCCACAAGGGCCTGGCCAACCTCACGATGGGCGACATCATCAACGAGTCCGGCCTCTCGGCCGGCGCCATCTACGGCTACTACAAGGGCAAGGACGCGCTCGTGGTGGACCTGGCGCGCACCGTGATGACCAGCCGGCGCGAGGCGCTGACCGCCCTGGCCCAGCTGCCCTCTCCCCCTCCCCCTGCCCAGGCGGTGCGCGAGATGCTGCAGGAGATGCCGCCCACCTGGCTCAAGGACGGCCTGTTGCTGCAGTTCTGGGGATCGGCCACCACCGAGCCGGAGATCCACGCCCTGGCCTCGGAGCTGCTGGGCACGTTGCAGGACGGCCTGCGCGCCTACCTGGCCAGCTGGCTGGCCCATCGGGGCCTCCCCGCCGAGGAGGCCGAGCGTCGCGCCCTCGCCATCGCTCCGGCCTTCAGCGGCGTGCTGCAGGGATTCGTCCTGCAGGCATCCCTCTTAGGCGAGCACTTCGACGAGCAGGGCTACCTGGACGGCCTGGCCCCGCTGCTGGACGGGACCCTGCTCGACGGGTCACCGCGCGACAGGTAGCACCCGGTCGAGCATCACCAGGGCAGCAGCCCGTGCGGCAGGCGGCACTCGTCGCCGATCCGCAGGCCGGCACCCACCCGACCCTCGTCACGCAGCCGGGCCAGTTCGGGCAGCACCCGGTCGCGCACGTCCCACGGGCTGAGCGTGTTGAGGTAGATCTTCGTGGCGCCCTCGAAGCCCGCCAGGGTGGAGATGCGCCACTTCACGACGATCCGCCAAGGCATGGCGTCCTCGCCGCGCGGCGGCCGGTGGTGCCACTCCTCATTGCAGGACAACTGCGCTCCCCCGGCGGCATGGACGGCGTGCAGCACATCGGACAGGTCGTCGAGCTCGCGGGGGGACAGCAACCAGGGCTCGCGTCGCGGGCTCAGCGAGTAGACCTCGATCGACGGGTAGCGGTGACCGAAGCCGGCGATGGCCACGGCGTTGTCATTGGCGGCGAGCACCAGGTCGTGGTCGATGGCGACGTCGAGCAGGTGGGTGTTGAAGACCTGGGGGTTGAGGGCGAGGGCCCGGACAGCGGCCTCGGCGTGGCTGCCCACCTCGTCGATGGCCACCACCTGCCGGTGCAGGTGCTCGAAGGAGGCGCCCGCGGGCCGCAGCCAGTTCTGGAAGACGGCCACGTAGGCGGCCTTCGGGTTGGCGGCATAGAGCGAGGCCATCGCCTCCACCGAGAGGGTGAGGTAGGCCCGGTGCTCAGCCTCGCTGAGGGCGCCAGAGGAGGACAACTGGTCCGAGGAGGTGGCGCCCACCACGTGGTGACGACGCGGGATGACCAGCTCGTGCCCCGAGCCGAACCAGCCCAGGGCGGCGTGCTCCAGCTGCGGCTGGGTCACCTCGTCGTCACACGCCAGGCGCAGCTTGAGCCGCAGCACCCGCTCGATGTGGTCGCGCCCCGCGGGATCGGCCAGGTAGTCGTGGGCGCGCTGGCGCACCGCCGGCTCGGGCACCAGCCCGTGGTTCAGCTCCCAGTACTCGGGAGGGCAGATCTCGAACAGGTTGGGCACCCGACGGAAGGCTGCCTCGGTCCGGTCCAGCTCCTGGGCTGAGAGCCCGGTGAGGGTGCGATGACCGTCGCCGTCGACGACCAGTCGCGACTTCTCCGGCGGATTGTCCAGGTGGTGACCCGGGCAGAAGGCACAGCCGTCCAGGCCATCGCTGCCGGCCGGCAACGGCACCGCCTCCGCCCGGGATGCGGGCAGTGGCCGGTTGCCGCGTCCGGGCATGGTCCACACCTGGGTCCCGGTGAAGGGATTGCGTTGCTTCACGGTGCCATCGGGCAGCCGGGCCAGCAGGTCGGCGGGGTCGATCACCGGTCCAGACTAGGGCGGACCCCGGCCCAGCCGGGTGGGAGGGTCGCCATGATCCACCCGGCCCGGGTCACGAGGATCAACCAGTGAGGCAAATGACTGAGCGGTACAAATTCCTGTCCGGTCCCGCACCGCGCAGGGGAATGGACGGAATGCCTGCCCCACAAAGGGAATCCCAGGAATCCGGCAGAACATCTGACCAAGAAATGTTTGGTGACTGGGTACCAGTACTCAGAGATTTCTGAGCACAGCTACACGGTTGAAACGGGTAAGTACCCCCACACCGCTGGTCAGGTGGCAGTTCGGCCGCGTGAAAGCCTTGTTTCGTCGGGGGACACGGGAACCGCGAGGACCGCCAACCCGTCGCAAGGGAGCAGTTCACCACAGATTCCCACGCCGAAAGTTGATCCACCTCATGAGCATCCAGACCCGCCCTGGGGCCGTCGCTGCCCAGGCCTGCATCGATCTGGCGTCGGCCTTCCAGCACCCCCTGCTGGAGGAGCCCGGCGCCCCCGCCAACGCCCGAGAGCGTCACGAGCAGCTGATGCTGCAGCGCAAGGCCGAACGGGCCTGCCTGGAGTGCCCCCTGCTGCAGCGCTGCCTCTACCGCGCGGTCGTGGAGCACGACGTCGCCGGCTACGTGGCGGGCACGACGCCACGCCAGCGGGCCGAGATCCGCGCCCGTCTGGGGGTGCGCGTGGCACCTGAGGACCTGGACTCCTTCACCGGTGCCGCGGCCTCGCACCGCCAGATCGATCCCTCCGACGTGCTGCGGATGCGCACCGCGAACCCGCACGAGTCGCTGGAGACCCTGGCCAACCGGCTGGGCTGCAGCCTCTCGACGGTCAAGCGCCACCTGCGTCGGGCCCGCACCGAGGCCCTGGAGCCGCGCGAGCCGATGGGCCAGGTGCGCCCCAGCCTGGAGCAGGTGCTGCACGCCACCCGGGTGGTGCTGGGCAGCCCTCGCCGCGAGAACCGGGACAGCCGCGCCGCCTGAACTCGCAGACGCATCCTGACAAGGCCTGATGCTCCGACGTCATGCTGCGGTCATCGCGTCGTCGGGTTCTGGTCACCGCGGCGTGGCAGGCTCGTCGCATGAGCTTCTCCCCCCGGATGGTGGCCCTGGACATCGATGGCACGCTGGTGGACCACTCCGGTCATCTGCCCGACGAGATCCGCGAGGCCGTCCAGGCGCTGCTGGCCAAGGGCATCGCGGTGGTGCTGGCCACCGGCCGCTCCTGGGGCGACACCCAGCCGATCTTCGAGGCACTGGGGCTGCCGGCCGGCCCGGCGGTGAGCTCCAACGGGGCGGTGGTGGTGGACTTCCCGCCCTTCCAGCTGCGCAAGCAGGTCACCTTCGACCCGGGTCCGGTGATCCAGAAGGTCTCCCAGGCCGCGCCGCACCTGCGGATCGCGGTGGAGGACCCCCGCGGCGGGTACCGGCTCAACCAGCTCTTCCCCGACGGCGACCTCACCGGCGAGATGCGCATCCAGAGCGTCGAGGAGCTGTGCGCCGAGCCGGTGACCCGCGTCATCATCCGCGACCCGGAGGCCTCCACCGAGGACTTCAGCCGGCTGGCCAAGAGCCTGGGCATGCGCGGCGTGAGCTACTTCATCGGCTGGTCCGCCTGGCTGGACATCGCGCCGGTGGGGGTCAACAAGGCCACCGGTCTGAAGGCGGTCTGCGCCGAGCTGGGGGTGCGGCGTCGCGACGTGCTGGCGCTCGGCGACGGGCGCAATGACGTGCACATGCTGCGCTGGGCGGGCCGTGGCGTCGCCATTGGTGACGCCCCCGACGAGGTGAAGTCCGAGGCGGACCATGTCACCGGCGGCTTCGCCGAGGGCGGCACGCTGGAGGAACTGCGCCGCTGGCTCTGAGGCCGGCTCAGGGCATCCGGACTCGGGAGAGGGCGGTGCCGCCCCAGCCGAGCAGCAGCTCGCCGCGGCCCTGGCCCACGACCTGCAGGTGTTGGGCGTCCGGAACCCGGTAGCTGCCCCGGAGCCAGCCTTGCTGCGGGTCGACCAGGTGCACCGCATCCCCGCCCAGCAGCCAGAGCCGCTGGCCACGGCCGGGGCGCTGTTGCCACCAGGCCTGGCCCAGCTCCTCCACCTGGCCGGAGCGCCAGACCTGGCGCAGCTGCTGGTCGAAGGCCACGGTCGAGCGCTCGTCGGAGACGATGGTGAGATCGCCGGCCTGCACCACCCGCACCGCACTGCCCTGCCCCAGCGCATCGCCGCCCAGGGCCTCGGCCAGTGGCCCCACCACCGACCCGGTGGCCGGGTCCAGGCGTACCAGGGTGCGGTCCGCGCGGGCGAAGACAGCGGTCACCGGGGCATGGAGCCGGGGGTCGGTGCGCACCGGGAGGACCCGGGTGCCCGCCTCGGCACGGACCAGGCGGCGGCTGCCGTCGCGGGCATGGGCCACCGCTCCGCCGTCGTCATTGCACCAGATCCGTGCCCCGTCGTCGGTGGCAGTGGTGCACCCCAGCAGCGCGGCGGGACGCCCATCAGCCGCCCGGACCAGCGCGGTGCCCGCGCCGGCGGACAGCGCCACCAGGCCCTGCCCGATGGGTTCCAGCGAGGGGTTGAACAGGGCCGGGCCCGGAGCCAGCTCCGGGCCGCGGAGCAGCAGCCGGTCGGTGCTGAAGAGCAGGCCCGGGTCGGCGCCGCCAGCGATGGCGTTGACCTCGGTGGTCCAGCGGGTCGCCAGCGCAGCGTCGAGGCCGCGCAGCCGGACCGTCGGCAGCTGGTCCCCAGCCGGTTCCTGCTCCAGCAGGACGAGGCAGTCGTCGACCACCCGCAGGCCCACCAGGTGGGCGGCCAGCTCGGCGCTGCGCTCCACGCGCCCGGTGGTGGGGTCCAGCAGGCGCAGGGTCCAGCGTCGGCCCAGCCCGGTGGCCGGCTCGCGGTCGGCGACGGCCAGGCAGGCAATGTCGCCCCCGAAGAGCTGGGCGGCGCACAGCGCACCGGGCATCGGGCGGGTCCAGCGGGCGCGGCCGGTGGTGGGGTCGATGCCGTGCACCCGGGCAGAGTCCTCGTCCTGGGGCTGGGCCAGGGTGATGGCCACCAGAGCCGATCCGCCATCGAGCACACCGGAAGGGCTGGCGCCCAGACCGTCGAGCGGATGGGCCAGCATCGGGTTGAACCCCTGGCCCTCGCGCAGCACCTCGGCGGAGGTGCGCCAGTCGGTGGGCAGCGCCACGGGATCACCGGAGGGCCGCGGCGTGATCCTGGGGATGCCGGGGCCGGTGGGCGCGGTGAGGTCGGGATGGCGGGGCCGCACCCACCAGGCCAGCGAGCCGGCCAGCACGGCACCCACCAGGCCCAGCACCAGCAGCAGGCGCGGCAGGCGCCGGGCGGCCGGACGGGCGGGGTGGGCACCTCCCGGGGCCCAGCCCTCCCCCGTCGGCGCGGGAGCTGCCAGCGTGGCCCCCGCGGGCCGGGCCGGGTCAGTCGGAGCCGGCGTCGGGAAGGCCTGCGATCGGACGGCCTGGTCCTGCTGCGGCATCAGGGGCTGCTGCGCACCGTCGGGATCCGGTCCGTCGGGCGGCGGGGGCGGGACGGCGGACGGCTGGCCACCCGCGAGGGGTTGCCAGCCGTCCGGTCGTCGGAAGTCCTGGGGCTCCATGCTCAGCCCTTCGGCACCAGCTTCTCCAGGCCGCCCATGTAGGGACGCAGTGCGGCCGGGACGTGCACCGAGCCGTCGGACTGCTGGTGGTTCTCCAGCAGCATGATGATCATCCGGGTCATGGCGCACAGGGTTCCGTTCAGCGTGGCCAGCGGGCTGACCTCGCCGTCCTTGCGCTGGCGGATGTTCAGGCGGCGGGCCTGGAACTCGGTGCAGTTCGAGGTGGAGGTGATCTCCCGGTAGCGGTTCTGCGTCGGCAGCCAGGCGTAGCAGTCGTACTTGCGGGCGGCGCTCAGCCCCAGGTCACCGGAGGCGACGTCGAGCACCTGGAAGGGCAGCTCGAGGGCCGTGATGAACTCCTTCTCGAAGCCCAGCAGCTTCTGGTGCTCCGCCTCGGCATCGGCCGGGTCGCAGTAGACGAACATCTCCCACTTGTCGAACCAGTGCACCCGGAAGATGCCGCGGGTGTCCTTGCCATAGCTGCCGGCCTCACGACGGAAGGCGGGGCTGTAGCCGGCATAGTGCAGCGGCAGTTTGTCGGCGTCGATGATCTCGTCGGAGTGGTAGGCGGCCAGCGGGACCTCGGCGGTGCCGACCAGGTACAGGTCGTCGGCCTCCAGGCGGTAGACGTCGGCGGCGGCCTGGCCCAGGAAGCCGGTGCCCTCCATGGCCGACGGCTTGACCAGCGACGGCGGGATCATCGGGGTGAAACCCCACTCCAGCGCCTTGGCCATGGCGAACTGGCTCAGCGCGAACTCGAGCTGGGCGCCGACGCCGGTGAGGAAGTAGAAGCGCGAGCCGGAGACCTTGGCGCCACGCTCCATGTCGATGGCGCCGAGCATTTCGCCCAGCTCCAGGTGGTCGCGGGGCTCGAAGCCCTCGGCCGCGAAGTCACGGGGCTCACCGAGGGTCTCGACGACGGTCCCGTCGTCCTCGCCGCCGGTGGGGACGCCGTCGATCACCAGGTTGCCGAGCTGCTTCATCAGCTCCTCAAAGCGGCTGCCCGCCTCGTCGGCGGCGGCCTGGGCCGCCTTCACGTCGGCGGCCAACTGCTTGGTGCGGGCCAGCAGCTGCTGCTTCTCCTCGCCCTGCGCCTTGGCCACCTGCTTGCCCAGGTCCTTCTGCTCGGCGCGCATGGTCTCGAAGGCCTGGATGTTGCTGCGACGGGCCTCGTCGGCGGCCAGCAGCTCGTCGACGATCTCCGCGGACTCCCCGCGCGCCACCTGGCTGCGTCGGATGCGGTCGGGGTCGGTGCGCAGGAGCTTGGGATCGATCATGGGCACAGCCTACCGATGCGCCCGTCGGCGGTGTGGCCGTCCCGCCCGCTCCCGCCTCGTGGGCGGCCGTCGCCTGGTCGTCGCGTGGGAGACTGGTGTCCATGTCCCGCTCCCTCGTCCGCTATGCGCGCGCCCACTACTCGGCGGTGCTGCTGGTGGTCTCGACGCTGGGCTTCGTGCTGTGGACCTGGCTGGCGCTGGGGACCGATGCGCTGGCCGGGCTGGACGAGCACAGCCGGGCGCCGAAGCTGGAGCCGGGCAGCGCGCAGGCCGAGGTCTGGGCGGCGATCGCGATCGTGACCCTGCCGGGCGTGCTGGCCACCGTGCTGGTGGCAGTGGCCTACTGGGCCTGGCGCCGTCGGTTGCGCAACCTGGCCTTCGCCCTGCTGCTCTCGGTGGGCCTGGCCTGGGGCGGCAACTTCGTGCTCAAGCACGTCTTCGAGCGGTCGCGCCCGCTCTCCCCGCTGGACGACGTCATCACCTATGCCGGGCATTCCTATCCCAGCGGGCACATGGCGATGGCCACCACGACGGCGCTGATGGTGATCGCCACCACGACGACCACGCGGCAGGCGGCAGACATGCGCTACCTGTGGCGGGTGGCCGGTGTGCTGGGCGTCGCGGTGGTGGCCTGGGACCGCTACGTGATGAATGCCCACTGGCCCACCGACATCGTCGGCGGCTTCCTGGTGGGCCTGGTCTGCGCCTCGCTGGCCTGCCTGCTGGCGCGGGTGCACGTGCTGCCGCTGCCGGCCCGCACTGCGGTGGACCACGAGACGGTGCGCCGCTGCGCGGTGATCTGGAATCCGTCGAAGGTGATGGACCGGGCCAGCTTCCGCCGCAGCATCGAGTGGGAGCTGGAGCGGCGTGGCTGGGGCGATGCGCTGTGGCTGCAGACCCGGCCCGACGACCCGGGCTACGAGATGACCCGCGAGGCGGTGCGCCAGCAGGTGGACCTGGTGGTGGTGGCCGGTGGCGACGGCACCGTGCGCGTGGTCTGCTCCGGGTTGGCCCGCACCGGCATCCCGCTGGGGATCATCCCGGCCGGCACCGGCAACCTGCTGGCGCGCAACCTGGGCATCCCGCTCGACGAGACCGAGGCGGCCCGGCTGGCCTTCACCGGCACCGCCCAACCGATCGACCTGGTGAAGGTGACCATCGACGGCAAGCAGGAGCAGGCCGAGCACTTCGCGGTGATGGCGGGCATCGGGATCGACGCACGGATCATGGAGACCACCCGGCCGGAGCTGAAGAAGACGGTGGGCTCGGCCGCCTACTTCCTGGCCGCCGCCCAGCAGGTGGCCGCCCAGCCGATGGAACTGGCCTTCCAGGTGGACGACGAGCCACCCCAGCAGCGCCGCGCGATGATGGCGGTGGTGGGCAATGTGGGCCTGCTGCAGGGCGGGATCCAGCTCTTCCCGCGCGCCTCGGCCACCGATGGTCGGCTCGACCTGATCGTCGCCTCCCCCCGCCGGGTCACCGACTGGGCCTCGATGGCCGCGCGCGTGCTCGCCCGCCGCCCCTCCGAGCAGGACAAGGTGGACGAGGTGACCGGCCGCAGGGTGCGGATCACCGTCGCCGAGGAGATGCCCTACGAGCTCGACGGTGACACCGAGGGCCGCGCCACCGTCTTCGAGGCCGAGGTGGTTCCCGCCGCGCTGCTCGTGATGCAGCGCTGAGCCTTCGTCCCCACCCAACCCTTGTGCCGCTGAAAGGCGGGGCGTATGCTCATGCGAAGTAATTGTGCAAGCGCTTGCACAACGTCGATGGCGACGGAGGAATCATGGCGACGAGGCCCGCGACAGGGGTGACCATCTACCAGGTGGCCCAGCGCGCCGGCGTCTCCACGGCCACCGTCAGCCGAGCCCTGCGCAATGACCCCCGGATCTCCGACCCCACCCGGATCGCCGTCCAGGAGGCAGCGGCCGCTCTGGACTACCTGCCCCGCGCCGCGGCCCGCTCGCTGGCCGCGGGGAACCGGACCCATGCACTGGGCCTGGTCCTGCCGCACATCGACGGCCCCTACTACGCAGACCTGCTGGTGGGCTTCGAGACCGCGGCGAGCCAGGCCGGCTACTCGGTGATCATCACGCTGGCCAATCCTCGCCAGGACAGCCGGGCGGCGATCCGCAGCCTGGCCGCACAGGTGGACGGGATCGCCTTCATGGCCCGCAGCGCCGCCCGTTCGGACCTGATCGAGGAGATCGCACGGACCCGTCCGGTGGTCACTGCTGCACGCTCCCGCGTCGGCGCCAACGATGCCTTCTTCGTCGAGAACGAGGACGTCGCCGAGGAGCTCACCAGCCACCTACTCGCCAACGGGCGGCAGCGAATCGCCTTCGTGGGCTCCCCGGAACCGGGCAGCGACCTGGGCATGAGGCACCGGGGCCACCAGGCCGCCATGACCGCCGCTGGCCTGCCCACCAGCACGCATCCCGTCTTCCCCTCCGAGCAGGAAGGGCGTCGCTTCGCCCTGGAGCTCCTGGAGTCCGGGATGGAGCACGATGCCCTGGTCTGCGGCAACGACGAGCTCGCCCTGGCCGTCTTGCAGACCCTGCAGCAGCACGGCGTCCGGGTGCCCGACGACGTCGCCATCACCGGCTGGGACGACACCGTGACAGCGCGGTACGTCAGCCCCGGCCTCACCACGGTTTCCCAGCCGGTCCGCCAGCTGGGCGGGATGGTCGTGCAACGACTCTCCCAACGGATCGACGGTGCCGACCCCACCGCTGAGGTCGTCACCCTCCCCGCAACCCTCGCCCACCGCACGTCGTGCGGCTGCAATCCAACCGGGGGCAACAACCCCAACGAGAGCAACAAGGAGCTCCCATGACCGCAATCACCCGTCGAGGCTTCGTCGGCCTCACCGCGCTCGCGATCGCCGGTGTCGCCACCGGATGCGGCCGCCAGTCCGAGAGCAGTGGCGGCGGCAGCGCCTCCGCAGCCCCCGCCATCGCCGAGGGCAAGGCCACCGGCACACTCACCGTGTGGGCCATGGGCGCCGAGGGCGAGAAGCTGCCCGCCCTGGTCAAGGAGTTCACCGCTCAGAACCCCGACTGCAAGGTGACCGTCACCCCCATCCCGTGGGACTCCGCGCACGACAAGTTCACCTCCGCGATCGCCGGCGGCACCACCCCGGACCTGGCGCAGGTCGGCAGCACCTGGATGGGCGAGTTCGTCGGTCTCGGCGCCCTGGACCAGGTGCCCGGCAACATCGACAACAGCAAGTTCTTCGAGGGCGCCCAGAAGACCAATGTGGTCGACGGCACCACCTACGGCGTCCCGTGGTACGTCGAGACCCGCTGCGTCTACTACCGCAAGGACCTCGCCGAGAAGGCCGGTATCACCGAGACCCCCACCGACTGGGACGGCCTCAAGGCGCTGGCCAAGGCCTACAAGGAGAAGGCCGGCGCCAAGGTCGGGCTCAACCTGCAGCCCGGCGGCCAGGGTGCCTGGCAGACCTATGCGCCCATGATGTGGAGCAACGGCGGCAAGCTGATGAGCGACGACGCCAAGACCTTCACCCTCGACGACGCCAAGAACGTCGAGGCGTTGACCTACTACCAGAGCTACTTCACCGAGGGTCTGGCCAACAAGGCCATCTCCTCCTCCCCCGCGGAGGCGGACTTTGCCTCCGGTGTGGCCCCGATGTTCATTTCCGGGCCCTGGATGATGGCTGCGGTGGAGAAGGCCGGCGGCGGGGATGCCTTCAAGGACAAGTACGGCGTCTTCACCATGCCCAAGAAGGAGTCCTCGGCCTCCTTCGTCGGCGGCGCGAACCTGGCGGTCTTCAAGAACACCAAGAACCGCGATGCCGCGTGGAAGCTGGTGCAGTTCCTCACCGAGAAGGAGAACCAGATCACCTGGTACAAGTCCTCCACCGACCTGCCCTCGGTGAAGGATGCCTGGGAGGACGAGTCGCTGAAGGGCGACGAGAAGCTCGCCGTCTTCGGCGAGCAGCTCAAGACCGCCTACGCCCCGCCGTCGATCAGCACTTGGGAGCAGGTGGCGGGCAAGATGGACGCCCAGGTGGAGAAGGTCTGCAAGTCCGGCCTGGCCCCCGCGGACGCCCTGAAGACCGCCCAGACCGAGGCCACCAGCATCGGAATCGGCTGATCCATGTCAGCACTGCCCGGCATCGTGCCCGCGGCGGTGGACAGCGCTCCCCGGCGTTCCGGTCGCAGCAGCGGCCGGAACGCCCGGGAGGCCCGTGCGGGCCTGCTGCTCTCGCTGCCCTTCCTGGTCCTGTTCACCGCCTTCACCGCATGGCCGGTGATCCAGTCGCTGTTCATGTCCTTCACGGACATGCGCATTCGTGACATCCGCACGCCCTTCGCCGTGGACTTCGTCGGGCTGGACAACTACGCCAAAGCACTCTCCGACCCCGTCTACCAGCGCGCAGCGCTGAACACCGCCGTCTTCGTGCTGATCGGCGTCCCGCTGACGATGGCCGCCGGCCTCGCCGCAGCGGTGGCCCTGGACAAGGGGATCAAACGCTTCCGCTCGCTCTTCCGGGTGGGCTTCTACACGCCGGTGATCACCTCGATCGTGGCGGTGGCCGTGGTCTGGAAGTTCCTGCTCTCCGACGCAGGACTGGTCAACTCGATGCTGGGCTGGGTGGGCATCACCGGCCCGAACTGGCTCAACGACACCCGCACCTCGCTGCTGAGCCTGATCATGCTCACCACCTGGCGCAATTTCGGCACCGGCATGATCATCTTCCTGGCCGGTCTCCAGGCCGTGCCGTGGAGTCTGCACGAGGCTGCCATGCTGGACGGCGCCGGAGCGTGGAAGCGCTTCACCAACATCACCTTCCCGCAGCTGCGCCCCACCCTGCTCTTCGTCCTGGTGACCACCACCATCGGCTACCTGCAGTTCTTCGAGGAGCCCTTCGTGATGACCAAGGGCGGTCCGCTGAACTCCACCATCTCGGCCTCCATGTACACCTACCAGCAGTTCGGCTACGGCAACTACGGCGTCGCCGGCGCCATGGCCTACCTCACCTTCGTGGTGGTGGCACTGGTCACCGTGCTGCAGTTCCGCCTGACCAGGGAGAAGGACTGATGAAGGACAGCGACTTCCGTTCCCGGTGGTGGCTCTACCTGCTGCTCACCGTCGTGCTCTTCCTCGTGGCTCTGCCCTTCGTGTGGATGCTGCTGGGCAGCGTCAAGACCCAGACCGAGCTGATGTCCGTGCCGCCGAAGTGGCTGCCCGAGCACCCCACGCTGGACAACTTCCGCCGCCTGTTCGCCTCGCAGCCCTGGGGCCGCTTCTTCGCCAACTCGACGATCGTCGCGGTGGCCGTGACGGTGGGCAATCTGCTCTTCAGCTCCATGCTGGGCTACGCCCTGGCGCACCTGCAGTTCCCGGGCAAGAAGCTGATCTTCGCCGCCGTCATGGGCTGCCTGATGATCCCGGGCCTGGTCACCTTCATCCCCCAGTACGTGCTGATCGTGAACATGGGCCTGGCCAACACACTGCCGGCCCTGATCCTGCCCTTCCTGGTGCAGCCCTTCGGCGTCTTCCTGATGCGCCAGTTCTTCCTGGGGCTGCCGCGCGACCTGATCGAGGCCGGCCGCATCGACGGCGTCGGCGAGCTGGGGATCTTCTTCCGGATCTTCCTCCCGCTGGCCACGCCCGCCTTCGCGACGCTGGGGATCCTCACCTTCCTCGGTTCCTGGAACAACTTCCTGTGGCCCCTGGTGGTCAGCTCCAGTGACAAGACCTACACCCTGCCGGTGGCCCTGGCCCTGGTCTCCACCGGCCAGAACCAGACCGACTACGGACTGCTGCTGGCCGGCGCGACCCTGGTGGTCATGCCCATCCTCGCCGTCTTCTTGTTCTTCCAGCGCTACTTCATCGAGGGCATCGCCAGCACCGGCCTCAAGTGAGCCGGTGGCCCACCACCCGCCGGAACCCGGCACCAACACCCCCACCCCGTTGACGAAGGAGTCAGCATGAACATCTCCCGCCGCACCGCCCTCGCTGGACTGGCCACCACTGCGGTGGCCAGCCAGCTCCCCACCGG
This sequence comes from Luteococcus peritonei, assembly GCF_039526385.1. NCBI lineage: Bacteria > Bacillati > Actinomycetota > Actinomycetes > Propionibacteriales > Propionibacteriaceae > Luteococcus > Luteococcus peritonei. The sequence goes on from NZ_BAAAIX010000010.1 coordinate 21,538, forward strand.
AACCGCCCGCGCCGAGGCCGCCAGCCCCGCCTGGAAGGACATCCCGCCGGGTCAGCGCAAGACCCTGCTGCGCTGGGCGCGCGACACCTGGCGCTCGCTCGACGCCATGAGCCACCCCAGCACCGGTCTGGTCGCCGACAACATCGACGGTGAGCTGTCCACCCGGTCCGGTTACACCTCCCCGACCAACATCGGCGGCCTGCTGTGGAGCGCCCTCGTGGCGCGCGAGCTGGGCATCCTCTCGGCCGCCGACGCCTCCTACCGCATCAAGCTCACCCTCGCCAGCCTGGCCCGGATGGAGCGACACGAGCCGTCGGGCATGTACTACAACTGGTACGACGAGAACACCGGCGCGCTGCTGCACACCTGGCCGGAGAACGGCAACCCGATCGACCCCTTCGTCTCCAGCGTGGACATGGGCTGGCTGGGCGCCGCCCTGTGGGTGGTGGCCAACGGCGATCCGTCGAATCGTGCAGCCGCCCTCGCCCTGTTCGAGCCGATGCGCTGGGACGTCTTCTTCGACCGTGACTTCGCCCGGAAGCCCGGCGCCAACTACGGCGGCTTCTACACCAGCCGCCCGAACCGCGACGGAGTCGTGGAGAAGGTGCCGATGAATGGCGTCGGCGGAGACCCGGTCTGGTACACCGCGACGCACCACTACGACACCGCCATCAGCGAGGCCCGGATGGTGACCTACCTGGGCATCATGCGCGGACAGATCCCTGCCGGCGCCTACTTCACCACCTGGCGCACCTTCCCCGAGGACTGGACCTGGCCGGAGATGCCGCCGGTGGGCGAGGACCGCAGCTACTACGGCGTGGACGTCTACGAAGGCGCCCACACCTACCGCGGCATGCACATCGTGCCCGGCTGGGGCGGCAGCATGTTCGAGGAGCTCATGCCCGACCTGTTCGTCCCCGAGGCGGAATGGGGGCCCCGCAGCTGGGGCGTCAACCACCCGCTCCACGTGCGGGCCCAGCGCGAGCACGGCCTGCTCGACGCGAGGTACGGCTACTGGGGCTTCTCTCCCTGCTCGAACCCGGCCGGCGGCTACCGCGAGTACGGCCTCGACATGCTCGGCCTCAACCCGGAGGGCTACTTCAGCGACCAGGAGAAGACCGACTACCACTGGGACAACCCGCCCCAGACCTACGGCGACGGCGTGGTGACCCCCCACGCCGGCTTCCTCGGCATGATGTACGAGCACAAGGAGGGGCTGCGCAACCTGCAGAAGATCGAGACCGAGCTGCGCTGCTACGGCAAGGGCGGCTTCTTCGACGCGGCCTCCACCCGATCCGGCCAGGTGGCCCGTCGCTACCTCAGTCTGGACCAGTCCATGGTGATGGGCGCACTCGGCAACATCCTGCTGCCGGGCGGCATGCGCCGATGGTTCGCGACCGCCGAGGTCGAGAAGACCCTGCGGCCCGTGATCGGCGTCGAGGTCTTCGGGGCAGGGCTGGTCCGATGAGCCAGGACTCGCGGGCCACCGTTGCAGGAGCGCAGGACATCGAGGCCCGCCTGGACGATGTGATGGGGCGCCTCAGCCTGGCCGAGAAGGTCGGGCTGATGTTCCACACGGTGATCGAGATGGGCCCCGACGGCGCCCTGCTCGACGGTCCCGGTGCGATCAGCAAGAGCGCCACTCGGCACGTCGTCGTGGACAAGTGCATGAGTCACTTCAACATCCACCAGATCCCCGACGCACGCAGCGGCGCGCGCTGGTACAACGCCCTGCAGCGGATGGCTCGCGAGTCCCACGGCATCCCCGTCACCATCTCCACCGACCCACGCCATGCCCACGTGCAGAATGCCGGCACCTCGTGGAGCGCTGGCTTCCTGTCCGTCTGGCCAGAGCCGCTGGGGCTGGCCGCCCTGCGCGACGCGGATCTGGTGCGCCGCTTCGCCGACGTGGTGCGCCGCGAGTACCGCGCCCTGGGCATCACCATGGCCCTCCACCCGACGGCAGACCTGGCCACCGAACCGCGCTGGGGCCGGCAGCGCGAGACCTTCGGGCAGGACGCCGAGCTGGTGGCCGACATGGTGGTCGCCTACCTCGAGGGGCTGGCCGGTCCAGACGGCTTCGGCCCCGGCTCCGTGGCCGCCGTCACCAAGCACTTCCCGGGCGCCGGGCCCCAGCGCGACGGCGAGGACGCGCACTTCCCCTATGGCAAGGACCAGGTCTATCCGGGTGGTCGTTTCGAGGAGCACCTGGCTCCCTTCCGTCGCGCCGTCGCAGCTGGCACCAGCGCGATCATGCCCTACTACGGCCGGCCGCTCGGCCTGGTGCTCGACGGGCAGGAGGTGGAAGCGGTCGGCTTCGGCTACAACAAGCAGGTGCTCACCCGCCTGCTGCGTGAGGAACTGGGCTTCGACGGTGTGATCCTGTCCGACTGGGAGCTGGTCAACGACAACCACGTCGGCGACCAGGTGCTGCCGGCACGGGCCTGGGGCGTGGAGCACCTGGACCCACGCGAACGGATGCTCAAGATCCTCGACGCCGGCGCCGACCAGTTCGGCGGCGAGGAGTGCACGGACCTGCTGCTGGACCTGGTGCGCGAGGGCAAGGTCACCGAGCAGCGCATCGACGAGTCGGCCCGACGCCTGCTGCGCGTGAAGCTGGAGCTCGGCCTGTTCGACGACCCCTTCGTCGACGAGGACGCTGCCGAAGAGCAGACCGGGCGCGCCGAGGACGTGGCCCTGGGCCTGGAGACCCAGTCGCGGTCCGTGGTGCTGCTGCGCGACGAGCTGGGACTCCCCCTGGCCGGCCAGCGGGTCTACGCCGAGGGGGTCTCTCCCGACGCCCTGCGCGCGGCCGGCTTCCAGCCGGTCGAGGCGCCGGAGCAGGCCGACCTCGCCCTGGTCCGGATCGATGCCCCCTTCGATCCCCGCGACGACCTCTTCCTGGAGCGATGGTTCCGGCAGGGGGCGCTGGACTTCCAGCCGGGGCTGGCGATCCGCCTGGCCAGGCTGGCGGAGCACTGCCCGCTGGTGCTCGACGTCAGCCTGGACCGCCCGGCGATCCTCACACCGCTGGTCGAGACCACGAGCGCCCTGACGGTGAGCTTCGGAGTCAGTGACACCGCTTGGCTGGACGCCGTGACCGGCCGGGTGCCGGCCTGCGGGCGCCTGCCCTTCCAGCTGCCCCGGTCGATGGAGGCGGTGCGCGCCTCCCGCGAGGACGTGCCGGGCGACACCGCCGATCCCTTGTTCGAGTATGGCTTCGGGCTGCAGCAGTCCTGACGCGTCCCACCCCAGGAGAACCATGACCACCACCGTCCGCACCACCTCCTCCGGCGCCCTGCAGCAGCTGGAGGTGGACGGGCTGAGCCTGCTGCTCTACCCGGCGACCGAGCTGGAGTCCGGCCCAGCGAACCTCTGGCTGCGCCGCAGGGAGGACGGGCGGGTGCAGGAGCTGCGTCCGCTGACCGGCCCGGCGAGCCAGGGTGAGAGCTTCCAGCACCAAGGACTGACGGCGGTGCGCGGGGAGCTGGCCGGGGTGCGTCACACGACATGGTTCGACGCCGAGGACCCCGGCGTCCTTGGCTGGCGCTGGTCCCTGGACAACATCGGGACCGAGCCTGTCGAGCTGGACCTGGTGTGCACCCTCGACGTCGCCCTGACGCCGGTGGCCGACCTGCGTCGCAGCGAGTACTACGTCAGCCAGTACCTGGACCTGACCCCCGTGGAGGTCCCTGCCCCGCACGGCCAGACATCGACTGCGTTGGCGGTGCGCCAGAACATGCCCGGCGAACGGCAGCCGTGGGCGGCGCTGGGCAGCAGCGAGCCGGTGGTCGGCTGGGCCACCGACGCGCTGCAGCTGCTGGACCGAGCCCGCGGTGAGGGTCTGGACCTGTCCGTCGAACTGCCGTCCGAGCGCCTGCAGCACGAGCACACCCTCGCCGCCCTGCAGACCGCCCCGATCCGGCTGGCCCCGGGTGAGCGACAGGAAGGGCAGTTCTGGATCATCACGGTGCCCGACCACCCGCATGCCACCGGAGTGCAGGACGTGGCACTGCTCACCGAGCGCCTGGCCACCCGGATCTGGTCGTCGTGTCCCGAACCGCGACAGACGGCACCCGTGGTGCCCACCGTCTTCTGTCCGGCTCGGCCGGCGGGCGTGCACGACTTCCCCGGGGAGCCTGCCGGCCTCACCAGCGAGGAGCGCACGACCGACGGATGCCTGCTCTCCGGCTTCGTGGGTTCGGAGCACGTGGTGACCGCCGCGAAGGAGCGGGAGGTCCTGCGGCCGCACGGCAAGATCCTGCACCTGTCCCCCGGCCCGGAGGCTGATGGCCGAGCGCTGGCCTCGACCGCCTGGATGTCCGGCGTCTTCGCCTCCCAGCTCACCTCGGGGCCCGCCTCGTCGGGCGAACTGCTGGGCATCCGCCGTTCCTACCTCGGCCTGTGCGAGGCCGCGGGGCTGCGGCTGCTGGTACGTCGAGGCGGCAGCACCTGGCGCTTGCTGACCACGCCCTCGCTGTGGCGCACCCGCGACGAGCACTGCACCTGGTTGTACCGGCTCGACGGCGACCTGGACGGCAGCACGGTGACCGTCGACGTCGAGCTCACCGGAACCCAGGAGCTGCGGCTGGACGTCAGGGTGGAGGGCCAGCCGCTCGATCTGCTGCTCGTGCTGGACGAGACCAACCCCGGCCTCAGCCTCGACGTGACCGCCGGTCAGCTCGGCGACGACGGACCGCTGTTCGCCGATGGCGGCTCCCGTGGGCTCAGCACGCGCACCGTGCAGCTGGACCAGGCCACGGCTGCCTCGGTGCGGCTGCTGCTCCCCGGCGGCAGCGACGCGTCCCGCACCCACCACTGGCGACTGCCCTCGCTGGACCCGTCGTCCGTGGCCGACCAGGGTGAGACCTCCGCTCTGGCCCACTTCATCTCCGCGCTGGCCCACGACGCGGCCGTCCACTACCAGGCACCGCGAGGCCTGGAGCAGTACACCGGCGGGGCCTGGGGCGTGCGCGACGTCTGCCAGGGGCCGGTGGGGCTGCTGCTCGCCACGGATGAGCAGCAGGCCCTGCGTCGCACGCTGGTACAGATCTTCGCGGGGCAGCAGGACGACGGCGACTGGCCCCAGTGGTTCCACTTCCTGCCCCAGATGGCTGGGCCGGGGCATCGCGAGTCCCACGGTGACGTCGTCTACTGGCCGCTGCTGGCGCTGGCCGAATACCTCGCCGTGACCGGGGACGCCGGCATCCTGGACGAGTGCACCGCCCTGGTCGGGCGTGATGAGGTCCTGGCGCCGGTCCCACTGCGTCAGCACGTCCGGCTGGCGGTGGACCGCATCACCGCGCAGCGCACCCGCGACCCCCGGCTGCCGGCCTATGGTCACGGCGACTGGAACGACTCCCTGCAACCTGCCCGGCCGGAGCTGGCCCACCAGATGTGCTCGACGTGGACCACCGAACTCGAGATCCAGGCCCTCAGCCTGCTGGCCGAGCAGCTGCGCGGACCCTGGCCCGAGCTGTCCAACGAGCTCGACGAACTCGTCGCGGGCACCAGGCAGGCCTTCGAGGAGGTCCTGCTGGTGGACGACGAGCTTGCCGGCTATGTCGTGCTGAGCGAGGACGAGCCCGAGGTCCTGGTGCATCCGCGCGACGAGCGGACCGGACTGCACCACGGGCTGCTGCAGATGATCCATGCCATCAGCGACGAGCTGCTGAGCCCGGAGCAGGCGCTGCACCACCAGGCCTTGATCTCGCAGCACCTGTCCGGCCCCACCGGCAGCTACCTGTTCGACCGGCCGGTGGCCTACACCGGGGGCACCATGACCGTCTTCAAGCGTGCCGAGGCGGCCACCTTCTGGGGACGCGAGATCGGTCTGATGTACACCCATGCGCACGTCCGCCACGTCGAGGCGCTGAGCCATCTGGGCATGGCCGAACAGATGTGGCATGAACTGCTCAAGGTGGTGCCGGCAGCGCTCGTCGAGCGGGTCGAGGGTGCCGCCCTGCGACAGAACAACTGCTACTACTCCTCCTCCGACGCCTGGTTCACCGACCGTTACCAGGCCAGCCACCAGGCCGACGACCTCTTCTCGCCCAGCACCCGTTTCGAGGGCGGTTGGCGGGTCTACTCCTCAGGACCCGGTCTGGTGCTGCGGCTGGTGGTGGAGAAGGTGTTGGGCGTCCGTCGGCGTGCCGCCGGGCTGGAGATCGACCCGGTGCTGCCCTCCCAGCTCGACGGCCTGCGCGCCGTGGTCCACGTGGAGGGCCACGAGCTGCACCTCACCTATCGGGTACGCGGCGCCGGCCACGGCGTGCGCGAGGTGCGCCACCAAGGACGTCCGTTGGCCACCCGGCCACTCAGCTCGCGTTACCGCGAGGCAGGCGTGGCGCTGGTCGACCCGCTGGCGGCCATCGCGGGTGGGGTGAACGTGGTCGAGCTCGAGGTGCTGGTCGGCGGCTGATTCGCTCTCCACGGGAGCACTGGGCTGCCAGGCCCGGCCTCTCAGCCCGCCAGGAAGTCCGCGACGTGGGCGATGTAGCCGGGCCGGTCGGCGAAGTAGGCACCGCAGTGGTCGACGCCTTCCACCAGCTCGAGGCGCGATCCCTCACCGGCGGTCGCGGCCAGGCGTCGGGCGTGCTCCACGGGGATCACCGAGTCCTGGGTGCCGTGCACGATGAGCAGCCGGCGCGGGGCGATGCGGCCCACCACGTCGATCGGCTGCACGTCGGCGAAGCGGTAGCCGTAGGCGATCTGGGTGGCGCGGTCGGCCAGCTGCACCAGCGGCACGGGCGGCAGGCGCCAGCCACGCACGGCCGCCTCGATCACGCCGCGCATGTCCGCGAAGGGTGAGTCGGCCACCACCTGCGCCACCCGCTCGTCGCGGGCGGCCACCAGGATGCTGGTGGCGGCCCCCATGGAGAAGCCCACCAGGCAGATCTGCGCCTCGGGCCGACGGGCGGCGACCAGCTCGATGGCGGCCTCCAGGTCACGCTGCTCGTAGTGGGCCAGCGACTGCGGACCGTCGCCGGACTCACCGTTGCCGCGGAAGTCGAAGAGCAGCACCGAGTTCCCGGCCCGCCACAGCCCGGGCCCGATGCCCAGCATCTCGGCCTTGGTTCCGCGGTGCCCGTGGCAGACGATCACCACCCGCTCGGATCCCGGCCGGTCCAGCCACCAGCCCGCCAGCCGGGTGCCGTCGCAGGCCCTGAAGCCGATCTCCTCGGCCTGGTCGATCCCCACCTCGAAGGGCGTGAAGCCGTAGTCGAAGGCGGGGCGCTGCGGGCCGCTGATGTGTCGCGCACCCAGCCAGGCACCGCCCGCCAGCCCGGCGGCTGCCGTCGCGCCCAGGGCCAGCAGTCGTGCCGCAGGCCCCATCAGGCGTTCGCCTCGCACCAGGTGCGGAAGGTCTCCATGGCGCGCTGGGTGTTGGCGCGGAAGGCCTGCTCGCCCTGGCCGCCCATCTGCTCCAGCATGCCGGGAGGCAGGTGGAAGACGTGGTCGGCCAGCCAGCGGGTACCGCCCTGCGGCAGCGCGTCCCCCGCCTCGATCTGGGTGAACTCGTTGCGGTTCACATTGCGCACCGGCCCCAGCAAGTAGGTGACCTCGTAGCTGCCCTCGTCCAGGTGGTGCACCTGCTCGGTCATCGTGCCTTCGCCGGGCGCGCCCGCGAAGACCAGCCGGCTCACCGAGCCGGGACGTCCCCGCTCGCCCTCCACCGACTCGTAGCGCTCCAGCCCGGGCTGCCACTCGTGGGCCCGCTCCGGATCGGTCATCAGCTCGACGACGCGCGCTCGCGGCACCGCGATGTCCACCTGGCAGGAGTAGTGCATCTGCTGCGGCTGCATCAGGCGTCGTCCCGTCCGGTGGCGCGCAGGGTCTCCAGCCAGGCCTGGGCCTCGGTGTAGTCCTCGTCCTTCTGCCCGGCCGGCACCCGCGGCTTCACCCGGTCAGCGCGCGCATAGGAGCCCAGGAAGACCACCTTCTTGCACACCCGGTGCAGGCCCAGCAGCGCCTCCGCCATCCGGGCGTCGAGCAGGTGGCCCTCCGCGTCGATGCTGAAGCAGTACTGGCCCAGGGTGGTCTTGGTGGGACGGCTCTCGATGCGGCACAGGTTCACCCCGCGCACCACGAACTGGTCCAGGATCTCCTGCAGCGAGCCGGGGTGGTCCTCGCGCATGTAGGCCACCAGGGTGGTCTTGTCCGCGCCGGTGCGCACCGTCGGCGGGCCCTGCCGCGCCACCAGCACGAAACGAGTCACGGCCTGCTCGTTGTCGGCGATCCCCGTGGCAGCGGCCTCCAGGCCGTACATCTCACCGGCGACGGCGGCACAGATCGCGGCGTCGTGGGAGGACGACGGGTCGGCCACCTCAGCGGCCGCGGCGGCGGTGGAACCGCCCTCGGTCACCTGCGCCCCGGGCACGTTCGCGGCCACCCAGTCCCGGGTCTGCGCGAAGGCGTGGGGATGGGTGAGGATGCGACGCACGTCGGCGAGCCGGGTTCCGGGACGCACGTAGAGCCCGAACTGCACCGGCAGCAGCACCTCGCGGACGATCATCAGCCGCTCGCCGTTGGCCAGGTTGTCCAGGGTGGCGGAGACACCGCCCTCGACGGAGTTCTCGATGGGCACCAGGGCGGCCTCCACCTCCCCCTCACGGACCGCGTCGAGTGCGGCGGCGACGGTGGGATAGGGCCGCGCCTCGTCGTCGGTGACGCTGAGCAGTGCCTGGTGGGTGAAGGTTCCGGCCGGGCCGAAGTATCCGAGCATGGCCGTCAGTCTAGGGCGGGCCGGCCGTGACGCCCGGGGCGTGGACCGAGGTGGGAGATGGCCTCGGGACAGGGCTGTCCACGACCGGGCGAAGAATGGTGGAACAGCCCGGGAACTTTTCGGCATCTTCGTCCGACTTGTAGGTGAGAACGTTGCCCACTCGGAGGAAAAACCTTGTTCACGCTGTCCGCGGTGCCCGTCAAGTTCGTCGGCCTGCTGGTCCTGTTCCTGTTCACCACCGCCTGGGAGGCGGTGCGACTGTCCCGCGCCACCACCCGCGTGGGCCGCACCTCGGTGGGCCTGCACCTGCTGATGAGCGTCATCATGCTGCTGATGGTCCCGCGCAATGTCTGGCGCCCCTTCACCCAGGTGGTTCCCACCTGGGTCTCCGCCGTGCTGATGGGCCTGGGAGCACTCTGGTTCTGCTGGCTGGCCGTGCGCAGCCACGGCGCCCACCGCGCCCATGCGGCCGGCTGTGTGGCGATGTTCGCGGCCATGACCTGGCACCTGGTGGCCATGATCGTGAAGATGCGGAACATGACCATGCCGATGCCGGGCGCCTCGGCCAGCCCGATGGGTGGCCACCCGATGGACCACGGCTCGATGGCGAGCCCCAGCCCGATGGCCTCGGCCAGCTCGATGGGCATGGACCACAGCGGCATGAACCATGGCGGCATGGACCACGGCTCGATGGCCTCCGGCCACGGCGCCATGTGGTGGCTGGCGGTGATCGGCCTGCCGCTGATGGCCTGGCTGCTCTACGCCGCGCTGCGCGACCTGGTGGCGGTCTTCACCCGCCCCGAGGCACGGCTGGACAACCTGTCCGGCTTCGCCATGAACTTCGGCATGTTCTGGATGAGCACCGGCCTGCTGGTCCCGGTGCTGCCCTTCTTCAGCCACCTGGCCTTCTAGGCCGACGGCTCCCCCGCCCTGGGGCAGGATCCACACCCTGAAAACCGTTCCCTCGATCCAGGAATTTCGCCGATTGCGGGGCGGCTTCAGGGGGTCAGTGCAACACCGATGATGTCTTGGAGTGTTTCAGCTGGGGTGCGGTAGTCCAAGACCTTGCGGGGTCTGGTGTTGA
>NZ_BAAAIX010000011.1:0-1002 GCF_039526385.1 Luteococcus peritonei
TCGAAGCACGTGCCATGAGAGTGATCCTTTCAACGAATTCACTCTCCGGACATGCCGGGGCGGTTCAGACGGCACCCGCCCAAGAGCACGACACGCTCGCACAGCTCGTCGACGAGCTGGAACGTTCCGGCCACGGCCTGATCATGACGATGGGCAAGGGCGGGGTCGGCAAGACCACCGTCGCCGCCGCCATCGCCGTCGCGCTGGCCGAACGCGGGCACCGGGTACGGCTGACCACCACCGACCCGGCCGCGCACCTCGCCACGACACTCGACGGCCACGTCGACAACCTCACCGTCGACGCGATCGACCCCGAGCAGGCCACACAGGCCTACCGCGACGGCGTCATGGCCGCCAAGGGCAAGCACCTCGACGAAGCCGGCCGCGCCGCACTCCGCGAAGACCTCCTCAGCCCCTGCACCGAGGAGATCGCGGTCTTCCAGCAGTTCAGCCGAGCCGTGAACCAGGCCCGTGACCAGTTCGTCGTCATGGACACCGCACCCACCGGCCACACCCTGCTCCTCATGGACGCCACCGGCTCCTACCACCGCGACATCGTCCGCCACCTCGACGACGACCAGAAGACCCGCACCACCACACCACTGATGCGCCTCCAGGACCCCGACCACACCAAGATCCTCGTCGTCACCCTGCCCGAGACCACCCCGGTGCTGGAAGCCGAACACCTCGTCCAGGACCTCAACCGCGCCGGCATCACCCCGTGGGCATGGGTGGTCAACAACTCCCTGCAGGCAGCAGAGCCCACCGCGCCGCTGCTCGCCCGACGAGCCGCCGGCGAGACCGAACAACTCACCCGCGCCCGATCCAACACAACACGCCTCGCCGTCATCCCCGCCCAGATCCACGCCCCCGTCGGCAGGGCAGCACTCGAAGACCTCACCCACCGCGACGACTGAGCGCCACACACGCCAAGGGGACTGCCCCCAGTTTGGTTGACAGATTTCTAGGGGCTGGTCAGGCGGCCTGTGTGACCGTCTGATG
>NZ_BAAAIX010000012.1:0-2325 GCF_039526385.1 Luteococcus peritonei
TCGAAGCACGTGCCATGAGAGTGATCCTTTCAACGAATTCACTCTCCGGACATGCCGGGGCGGTTCAGTGAAGGCGTTGTCGGTGACGGTGGCCAGGTCGCCGACGTGGACGCGGTCGTTGTCGAGGTAGAACCCGATCGCGGCCGTGTCTCCTTGGCGGAGGGCGAGGGAGGCGGCGGCTTCGGCGGGGTCGGTGAAGCGCATCAGTTCGTCGAGGGTGGCGGCGCCGTGCCGGGTTTGGATGTCGCGCAGCAGGCCGCCGGAGCCGATGGCGGCGAGCTGTTGGTCGTCCCCGATGAGCCGGACGACGGCGCCGCGTGTGGTGGCCCAGCCGGTGACGGTGGCCAGGGTGAGGGTGTCGGCCATGCCGGCCTCGTCGATGATGACCATCGAGCCGGCGGTGATGGTCTGGGCCCAGTGGGGGAGTTGGTCGTGGGTGATGCCCCAGGCGAGTTTGGCGAGGGTGTCAGCCTCCAACCCGGTCGATTGGGACAGCTGGGACGCGGCGGCGGCCGAGGGGGCGAGGCCGACGACAGTGTGGCCAGAGGCCTCCCACGCCGCCGCCAGGGCGTGCATGGCGGTGGTCTTGCCCGACCCGGCCGGCGCGATCGCGAGCTGCACCAGACGCCCCGATGTCGCCAGCTGCTCCACCAGCGCCGACTGCCCCGGGTTGAGGGCGAAACCGCGTTCGGCGGCCGACATCGCCAACGACGCCTCCAGCACCGGCTGCGCCATCGAGGCTCCGCCGTCCGTGCCGGCGAGGGAAAGAATGTCTTCCTCTGCGTGCAGGATGCGGTGGGAGGTGAACAGGGTCGATCCGGCGACGGTGTACACGCTCGATCCGTCCGCTCGGCGCAGCGGTGCGGGTTCGGTGATCCCGAAGGTGGGCTTCTCCAACGGGACGGATGCTTCGAGGGCCATCGCGGTGAGCAGGTCGACGGCGGCATCGACTGTGCCGGTGGGGGTGGCCGTCAGGCGCACCTGGCGTTGAGCCTCGGCCCTGACATCGGTGCGTCGCCACGTCGCGCCGCGGCGCTCCATCGCCGCCACCACACGTGAGGTGGCGGCGTCGAACCAGCCGCTGTCGGCCACCGGCAACTCCTGCGCCTGGGCGGGGTGAAGTGCCGCCTGGACGACGTGGGTGATTGCCTGCGGGCTGCCGAGGACGGCGATGGCCTCGGCCCGCCACGCGGCGCGTTGCTCAGCGATGGTGCGGGGCGCGTGTTTGGCGTCGCGGGTCTCCAACGTCGCACGCTGCGCCAGGTCGTAGCCCTCCACCACCGTCGGCGGCCGTCCATGATCGTCCTGGAACGACGACGCGAGCTCACCGCGCCGTTGCTCGATCGCTCGACGCCGTGACGACCACCGCTCGTTCAACTCGGCCGGCACCCCGACCACCTCACGCACCGGACGCTTCCCAGCCCCCATGGCGCGGTCCTCGAACCGCAGCCCGTGCGCTTCGAGGCGCTTGTACAGGGCCGTGTTGTAGGTCTCGGATGCCGCGACCACGCCCTGGTAGAGGAGCCGGGCATCGATCGCCAGCCACTTGCCCGACCCAGTGGCGCGGACCTTGTTCGCCACCGCCACATGCGTGTGCAGGTCGGGATCGCCGGCGCGGGAGTCACGGTGGGTGAACGCCGCGCCGACCAGCCCGTCGACGTCGACCTGCCGCACCCCCTTCGCGCCCTCGCGGGTGTAGAGCAGATGGTCCTCGACGAACCGCAGCGCCTCCGCCACCGCGTCGTGGTGGGCGCGTTCGACCATCGCCGCGGTCGGAAGGTCGGCGATCGCCCACAACGTCGACACACTCTTCGGCGGGGAGAAGGTCAAGTCGAAACCGGACACCACCGAACGACCCGGCCGCGAGTACCGCGCCACCGCACCTGCCAGCTCCCGCGCATCGACGTGCGGGCGGCCCATCTCCCGGACGAAGAACTCCGCCGCCACCTGGCTGCGGATCCCGGCCCGCACCTCACCCGGAACCCTCGCATCCGCCTCCAGGCCACGGCTGATGCTCCACTCCGCCACCCGACGCGCCACCTCGACACGGAAGTTCGACACCTCCGACGGCAGCTTGAACGGCGCCCCCAACCGGTAGGCCTCAAGCAGCTCACGCTCCGACGCGTCAGCCCCCAGCTCGGCGGCCCGTTCGTGCCCCAGCGGGTGCTGTCCAGCGCCGAATAACAACTGCATCTGCTCCGCCGTCACTTGGGAACCGGCAAAGTCGTCACTGATGGATGAGCAGCCCCGGCCCACCGGGAGTGTCCGATTAACGGTGTAAGTGGCGGGTTCTACTGGGTGGTGCTGGCCGCGGGCATGCGGTCA
>NZ_BAAAIX010000013.1:0-116555 GCF_039526385.1 Luteococcus peritonei
ACACCAGACCCCGCAAGGTCTTGGACTACCGCACCCCAGCTGAAACACTCCAAGACATCATCGGTGTTGCACTGACCCCCTGAAGCCACCCCCGGATCCGGGATCGAGGGCGCGGATCTCAGGGTTGGACGCTCGTACCACCGGAACAGGGCCACAACAGCCGACGGCCCGGCACCCCATCGGGTGCCGGGCCGTCGTGCGACTGCTCGGATCAGGCCTTCTTGACGGCCTCGCGGACGATGTCCAGCTCGTCGGCGATCTCCTGGGGCAGCTTGTGACCGAAGCTCTCCAGCCAGTTCTCCAGGCGGGGCAGCTCGTCGGCCCACTCGTGCGGCACGTAGCGGGTGCACTCCTCGACGACGTCCTCGCCGATGCCCAGGCCGTCGATGTCCAGCTCGCCCTTGCCGGGGACGATGCCCACCGGGGTCTCCTGGCCCTCGACCTTGCCCTCGAGGCGGTCGATCATCCACTTCAGGACACGGCTGTTCTCGCCGAAGCCGGGCCACAGGAACTTGCCGTCGGCACCCTTGCGGAACCAGTTGGTGTAGAAGACCTTGGGCAGCTTGTCCGCCTCGGTCTTGTCGCCCATGTCCAGCCAGTGCTGCAGGTAGTCACCGACGTGGTAGCCCAGGAAGGGCAGCATGGCCATGGGGTCGCGGCGCAGCACGCCCACGGCGCCCTTGGCGGCCGCGGTGGTCTCCGAGGAACAGGTGGCACCCATGTAGACGCCGTGCTTCCAGTCGCGCGACTGGGTCACCAGCGGGATGGTGTTCTCGCGACGGCCACCGAAGATGATGATGTCGATCGGGACGCCGTTGGGGTTGTTGAAGTCCTCGGACAGGATCGGGCACTGCTCGATCGGGGTGCAGAAGCGGCTGTTCGGGTGCGCGGCCTTCTCGTCAGGACGGCCACCCTCCGGGCCGTTCTCCGGGGTCCAGGAGCGGCCCTTCCAGTCGGTGAGGTGCGGGGGCTTGACGGTGGTCATGCCCTCCCACCAGACGCCGCCGTGGTCGGTGAGGGCCACGTTGGTGAAGATGTTGTTGCCCTTCTCGATGGTGCGCATCGCGTTCGGGTTGGTGGCCGAACCGGTGCCGGGCGCCACGCCGAAGAAGCCGTTCTCCGGGTTGATGGCGTAGAGCCGGCCGTCCTGGCCGAAGCGCATCCAGGCGATGTCGTCGCCCAGGGTCTCGACCTTCCAGCCGGGGATGGTCGGGTCCAGCATGGCCAGGTTGGTCTTGCCGCAGGCGCTCGGGAAGGCGGCGGCGATGTGGTAGCTCTTGCCCTCGGGGCTGGTGAGCTTGAGGATCAGCATGTGCTCGGCCATCCAGCCCTCGTCACGACCCATCACCGAGGCGATGCGCAGGGCGTAGCACTTCTTGCCCAGCAGGGAGTTGCCGCCGTAGCCGGAGCCGTAGCTCCAGATGGTGCGCTCCTCGGGGAAGTGGACGATGTACTTGATGTCGCTGCACGGCCAGGCGACATCCTTCTGGCCGGGGCGCAGCGGCATGCCCACCGAGTGCAGGCAGGGGACGAACTTGGCCTCGCGCTTGGTCATCTCGTCCAGGGCGGCCTTGCCCATGCGGGTCATGACCTCCATGCTCAGCACGACGTAGGCGCTGTCGGAGATCTCGACGCCGAACTTGGGGTCCTCGGCGTCCAGCGGGCCCATGCAGAAGGGCATGACGTACATGGTGCGACCGCGCATGCAGCCGTCGTACAGCCCGACCATGATCTGCTTCATCTCGTCGGGGTGCATCCAGTTGTTGGTGGGACCGGCGTCCTCCTCCTTGGCGGAGCAGATGAAGGTCTGGTCCTCCACGCGGGCCACGTCGTCGGGGTCCGTGCGGGCGTAGATCGAGTTCGGCATCTCGGAGTCGTTCAGGCGGACCACGGTGCCGCCCTTCTCCAGCAGGTCGACGAGCTCGTTCCACTCGGCGTCGGAGCCGTCGCAGTAACGGATGGCCTCGGGCTGGGTGAGGGCAGCGGTCTCGTTCACCCAGTCGACGATGGACTGCAGCTTGGGGACCTCTCCATGGACGGGGATGTCCTTGACGTCCTTGCGATCGAACGTCTCGCGCTCGCCGTCCTCCTGGTAGACGACGGCGTCGGGGTTCACTCCGGGATACATGCTCACGTCTGGTGCTCTCCTTGTACTTCGGTGTACTTGGTGGCGCATCAGACCAGTAGTTCAACTGGTTCCAAATAAGACCACCGGGATGGGTTGTATCATTGCCCATCGGTGGAATTCATGTCCACTCGGGCGCCCGGGGTCGGTCGGCGGCGTCGCTGGGCTCGATTTGTGTCCCCGGCGGGGCGGGGGTAGAGTTACTACTCGCCCGCAAGGCACTGCACTCGTGGCTCAATGGATAGAGCATCTGACTACGGATCAGAAGGTTGGGGGTTCGAGTCCCTCCGAGTGCGCAACAGGATGCAGGAGGCTCGCAGCGCAAGCTGCGGGCCTCCTGTTCTGTGTTGTGGGAAATATCACAGGACCCGTTCCGCATCACGGGACGCCAGGGATCACCCCTCGACCCGCTGCTCCTCGGAGGCCGGCTGGTGCCTCGACGGCTACCCGCGCGCCGCTGCGTCCCTCCTTGTCCTCCCATCCCGCGGCTTGTTCTTCACCTCGCGCCCCGGGAAGGACGTTGCGCCGGCACTACACGCGCGACGCTGCATCCGGGGCGCGACGTTGCGCTTGGGGCGCGACGTGGCTGCCGGGGCGCAGCCAGTCGACCTGGTGCTGCCCGGGGTCCCGGATGTCCCTCGTCGACGGACGCAGCGTGCCCCCAGCGGGAGCCCACGGGGGAGTGGGCCTCTGCTGGGGGCACGGCCTGTCTGACGCGGGTTGCCGGGTACTGGCACCATCCCTGTCCCTGGGCGCCTCGTGAGCGCCGTCCGGATGTCGATCCGCCTGGCCTCGTGGGCCCGTGCGGTGGCACCAATCTCGCTCCGCGAGGGCAATCTGGGCAACAACCGGCAAAGAAATTGGTCACATTGCGCAGAATCAGGCCCAAGACCTGCGACAGACTGGTCACATCCTGTAGTCGCAGTGGTCAGGAGGACTGATGTACCAGCTCGACGAGACCGACCGTCGCATCCTCGCGGTGCTCGACGAGGACCCCCGCATGCCCGTGCTGCTGCTGGCCCAGAAGACCGGCCTGGCCCGCGGCACGGTGCAGGCCCGGCTGGAGCGCTATCGCGAGCACGGCATCCTGCGGCTGGCCTCCACCCGGATCCAGCCCGCCGCCCTGGGCTGCGGGCTGGCGGCCACCGTCTCCGCCGAACTCGACCAGCACCAGCTGGAGCGGGCCGTCGAGGCACTGCGTCGCATCCCCGAGGTGCTGGAGTGCTTCGCGCCGGCCGGCGGCACCGACCTGCTCTGCCGCGTCGTGGCGCGCGATCCCGACGACCTCTACCGGGTCAGCGAGGAGATCCGGCTGTGCCCGGGCATCCTGCGCACCTCCACCAGCGTCTTCCTGCGCGAGGTGGTGCCCTACCGGGTGCGGCCCTTGCTGGAGGCCGACCAGCCCGCTGCGGGGCGGGGCGCACCGGCGCGCCGCTCCTCCGCCCGCCAGGCGGCAACGGGAGGTTCGGCACGCAATCCGGCACCGCGTCGCCGCGGTTCGGGGCCCACCCGCACCTAGACTTGTGGGCGGGCGTCGCGGCGACGCCCCGAGCGAGGAAGTGGCCCCATGAGCACCATCATCTGGCTGGACCAGGCCGCCGAGGCAGCCCTGCTGGGAGGCAAGGGCGCCAACCTGTCCGAGCTGCTGCGGGCCGGTTTCCCAGTGCCCAACGGCTTCGTGGTCACCACCCGCGCCTACCGCGACTACCTCGATGCCCACGAGCTGGACGAACCGCTCGCGCGCGCCGTCGCGGCCGGTGACGACGAGGCCGCACGCGCCCTGTTCAGCGCGCCGTTGCCGGCCGACCTGGCCGCCCAGGTGCAGCAGGCCTGGCAGCAGCTGGGCGGCGGGCCGGTGGCCGTGCGCAGCTCCGGAACCGCCGAGGACCTGCCCCAGGCCAGCTTCGCCGGGCAGCAGGACAGCTTCCTCAATGTGCACGGCGCCGAGCAGGTCTGCGATGCGGTGCGGGCCTGTTTCGCCTCGCTGTGGACCCGGCGCGCGGTGGCCTACCGTGCCCGCCACGGCCTGGCCGAGAGCCCCGTCGCGCTGGCCGTGGTGGTGCAGAAGCTGGTCCCGGCCGAGGCCTCCGGCGTGATGTTCACCGCCAGCCCCACCACGGGAAGCCCTGACGAGGTGGTGATCCAGGCCGCCTTCGGGCTGGGGGAGAGCGTGGTCCAGGGCGGCGCTGCAGACACCCTGGTGGTGCGCGAGCGCGAGGTGGTGCAGCGCGAGACGGCGGACAAGCACTCCCAGAGCGTGGTGGCCGAGGGGCAGGGCGTCACCAGCCAGCAGCTGCCCCGGGCCCGGCGCCGTGAGGGGGTGCTGGACGACTCTGCTGCCGTCGAGCTGGCCGAGCTGGGGCGTCGCGTGGAAGGGCACTTCGGGTGCCCGCAGGACATCGAGTGGGTGCGCACCGACGGCGTCTTCGTGCTGGTGCAGTCACGCCCGGTGACCGTGCTGGCCGGCGAGGTCGGCCCGGTCCCCGAGGACTGGCCGGTCGACGACGAGAAGGCGATGTACGTGCGCGCCTCCATCGTCGAGCAGATGCCGGACCCGCTCTCGCCGCTCTTCGCGGACATGGTGCGTCCCGCCGTCGCCGAGTCGCTGCGGGAGGTGCTGGCCACCTACTTCGACGACACCACGCTGCAGCCGGGCGACATGGACCTGCCCACCATCAACGGCTATGCCTACTACCGCTACAGCCGCGAGGGAATGCTGCGACTGCTCAAGAAGAGCCCGCAGGCGATCGCCGCGGTGGCCGGGCGCAGCGAGTACAACGGCGAGAAGCTGTGGAACCAGGCGCATCCGCACTACGCCGCGCTGGTGCACGAGTGGGAGTCGAACACGCTGGACCACCTGTCCAGCCAGGAACTGCTCGACGGCGTGCAGGAGCTGCTCGACGCGGGTTGCCGCTACTACTCCAGCGTGCAGGCGCTGATCCCGCTGGCCGCCAGCGCGGAGATCCCCTTCGTGAAGCTCTACTCCACCGGCGCCCGCCATGCCGACGACCCGCCCGCCGAGGTCTTCCTGCTGGGCTTCGAGTCGCGCCCGATCCAGGCCGAGAGCTCGCTGTGGGCGCTGGCGCAGTGGACCCGCGGCCAGCAGCAGCTCGCCGACGCCCTGCGCCAGGGCCGCCCGCTGGGCCAGCTCGACGGCCTGCCCGGAGCCGAGGAGTTCGGACACCGGCTCGAGGCGCACCTGGAGCGTTACGGCCACACCGTCTACAACCTCGACTTCATGGTGCCGGTGCCGGCCGACGACCCGGCGCCGCTGCTGGAGACGCTGCGCTGGTACCTGTCGGGCCACGGCGAGGATCCGCAGGCCAGGCTGGCGCGGCAGGCCGAGGCGCGGCGGCAGGCCGAGGCCGGGGTGATCGACCGGCTGGACCCGGCCCGCAAGGCCATCCTCAAGCCCCTGCTGGACAAGGCCCAGCACCTGGCGCCGCTGCGCGAGGACGCGCTGGCCGACGTGGGTCTGGCCTGGCCGGTGATGCGCCGGATGCTCGCCGAGCTGGGCCGGCGGCTGGTCGACGTCGGCACCCTGCAGGACTCCGAGGAGGTCTACTGGCTGCACCTCGACGAGCTCACCGACCTGGTGGGGCGCCTGGACCGCTTCGAGGGCGACCAGCCCAGCCGCGCCGCCGACATCGCCGCCCGACGCGCCACCTGGCGTGGCCAGCGTGCCGCCACCCCGCCCCAGCTGCTGCCCCGCAATGCCTGGTACCGGATGTTCCACCGTTTCATGCCCGCCATGCAGGACCAGCAGGCCGGCCCCGTGATCCGGGGGCTCGGCGCCAGCCAGGGCCGGATCACCGGCCCGGTGCGCCTGCTGCGCGGCCCGGAGGACTTCGAGCGGATGGAGCCCGGCGACGTGCTGGTCAGCCCCATCACGACCCCCGCCTGGACCCCGCTGTTCGCGATGGCTGCCGCCGTGGTCACCGACGTGGGCGGCCCGCTCTCGCACAGCTCCATCGTGGCGCGCGAGTACGGGATCCCTGCCGTGCTGGGCACCGGTATCGCCACCCGGCGGCTGCGTGACGGGATGCTGGTCACCGTCGACGGTGACCGGGGCACCGTGACCCTGCCGCAGGGTGAGCAACCCATCGAGACCGGGTTCCGGCCGAAGGTGCCGTACAAGTTCGCGATCGGCGCGGCGGCGGCCGCGGCCGCCATGATTGCCCGGAGGGTGATGTGAGGCGCGGTGCCGCGGCGCTGGCCGTGCTGGTGATCGTGCTCCTGTCCGGGTGCTCCGACGAGCCGGAGCAGACCGAGCCGACGCCGAGCGGGCCCGGCCAGGTGGAGC
This sequence comes from Luteococcus peritonei, assembly GCF_039526385.1. Lineage (NCBI taxonomy): Bacteria > Bacillati > Actinomycetota > Actinomycetes > Propionibacteriales > Propionibacteriaceae > Luteococcus > Luteococcus peritonei. Next base: position 6,429 of record NZ_BAAAIX010000013.1, read on the forward strand.
TCGGCTACACCGTGCCCGCCGGGATGAAGGAGGTGACCGTGCCCGCCTCCAGCCCCAGCGGCGGCATGCGCTACGACATCAAGCTGTTCACCGGCTCCGACGGCTGCGAGCTGCGCGCGGTGCGCCTGCTGCTGCCCAAGGGGGACGGCACCCAGGACACCGATGCCACCTACAACATGCTGGGTGCCGTGATGGAGGCCTCCGGGGTGACGCAGTTCAAGACCGAGGGGCTGGCCGTGGCCGGCAGGCCCGGTCCGGTGCCCGCGCTGGCCATGGAGGGCAGCTCGTCGGCGCTGGACCTGCGCGCCGCCGGCCGGATGAGCAATGACTCGCTGCAGGGCTTCCAGCTGGTCTACGGCTGCCCGCGCGGCAAGCTCCAGGAGGAGACCTGGCACAACCTGCTCACCACCATGACGGTCGACGGCTTCACCGGATCCATCAAGCAGGACTGACCCCCCCACCCCTGGGGGTGGCCTGCTGCGGACCTGGTCGGGGGCGGGTGGCCGCGTGCTGTAGGAAGACACAGTGAACGTGCCCGACCTGACCTACCTGGTGGTGGGATTCGCCCTTCTGCTGGCCTCCCTGCTACCTGCCGCGCTGCGTCGGCTGCCGATGTCGGCGCCCATGGTGCTGGTGCTCTTCGGCGTCCTGCTCGGCCTGACGCCGGTGCCCGACGACTGGGTGGACCCGATGGCCCATCGCGCCGTCGTCGAGCACCTCACCGAGCTGTGCGTGCTGGTGGCCCTGATGGGCGTCGGGCTGGCCCTGGACCGCCCGATCAGCCTGCGACGCTGGCACACCTGGCGCGACTGGTCGGCCTCCTGGCGGCTGCTGCTGGTGGCGATGCCGTTGACCATCGCCGGAGTGGCCCTGGCGGGCTGGGGACTGATGGGCCTGGCCCCGGCCAGCGCGCTGCTGCTGGGTGCGGCGCTGGCGCCCACCGACCCGGTGCTGGCCAGCGACGTGCAGGTGGAGGGGCCGACGGCCGGCGTCGGTGCCGAGGAGCTGGACGAGGAGCACGAGGTGCGCTTCGGCCTCACCGCGGAGGCGGGCATGAACGACGGCCTGGCCTTCCCCTTCGTCTACGCGGCGATCGCCTGGGCCGGTGCGGGGGCCTTCGGGAGCTGGGCCTGGCACTGGCTGTGGTGGGACCTGCTGGCCCGGGTGGCGCTGGGCGTCGGTGCGGGTGTGGCCGTCGGCTGGCTGCTGGGTCGGCTGGCCTTCCGGCCCCCGCGTCGTGAGCTGCGACGGGTGCTCACCGGCGAACCGCTGCTGGCGCTGGCCTGCCTGGCGCTGTCCTACGGTGCCGCGGAGCTGGTGCACGGCTACGGCTTCCTGGCGGTCTTCTGCGCCGCGGTGACGATGCGCTGGATGGAACCCGACCATGCCCACCACCAGGCCATGCACGAGGTGACGGAGCGTCTGGAGCGGCTGCTCACCCTGCTGATGCTGCTGCTGATCGGCCTGGCCCCCACCAGCGGTGGGCTGGTCCACCTGAGCTGGTCGGGGGTGGCCGTGGGGCTGCTGCTGGTCTTCGTGATCCGTCCGCTGGCCGGTTGGCTCTCGCTGGTGGTGCGCAGCCGGCGCGAGCGCTCGGCCGGACGTCGTCTGAACCGCCGCGACATGGCGGTGACGGCCTTCTTCGGCGTGCGCGGGATCGGCACCATCTACTACCTGGCCTATGCCACCGGGCAGGCCAGCTTCGAGGGCATGGAGTCGCTGTGGACCACCGCGGCCTTCACCATCGTGCTCTCGGTGCTGGTGCACGGGGCCCTGTCCGGGCTGGCGATGGACTGGCTCGAGCGACGCAACCGCGTCGTCACCGGATGACCTCAGGCCCTCAGCCGTGGAGGGTCCGTCCCGGTCGCTGCGGGCGGGCGTCACCGCCGCGTCGGGCCAGCTCGGCCTCGGCGGCCTCGCGGCCACCGGACTCCAGCGCGGCCATCCGGGTGGTGGCCTGCCAGTGGAGCCTGCCGTCGCGACGGGCGGTCACCTGCAGCTCGCCGAGCTGGGCCTCGAGGGCACCGGGTGCCAGGCGGCCCTGCTCCACCAGCGGCACCGGCAGCACGAAGGCCTCGGCCAGCGGGCAGTACGCGTCCACCTCCAGCTGCCAGCGACGGCTGCGGCCGCGCAGCCGCCAGTGTCCGTCGGCCACCTGCGCCGTCACCGGGCTGGTGCCGGGATTGCCCAGCCGCACCTGTTCGCCGTCGGGGGTGCGCAGCACCAGGGCTGTCACCTCGGTGGTGAGCCGCGCATCACGCCCCGGCCGACCCAGGTGGATGGTGCCGCCGGCGAAGGCCAGGCAGGCGCTCGGCTCGTCGAAGCCCTGCGCCTGGCCCCACCACCAGTGCACCGGGAAACCGCCCCGGCCCCAGTTCTTCTCCGCATAGAGCTGCGAGCCCTCGAACCGCCAGTCGACGCCGGGAGCGGTGAAGCTGCCGTCCACCCGGCCGCCCAGTAGCCACGGGTGCCAGTACTGGTTCAGCCGCGGCACCAGCTGGAAGAGGCTGGAGCCGCCCAGCCGTCCCTGCCAGTCCACCTGGTCGGACAGGTCCACCCGCAGCCGGGCCTCGCCGATCCGCACGTCGAGGTGGTGACGGCTGGCGCGGAAGTGGCCCTGTTCGCCGAAGAGGTCCAGGTCCATCCCGGGGCCGGCGTGCACCCGGTCGAGCCGGGCCGTGGCCAGGGCCGTCGCCGGGTCGGCACCCATCCCGACGATCCCCCACGGCGCACCCCGCTGTGGCGTGCACAGGCCGGCCAGGGCGAAGACCACGCGTCCGGTGCCGGGGTCGGTGATCCGCCAGAACCAGCCGTCCATGCTCACCCCGCGGGCACCCACCAGGTCCCCGCCGGGCAGCTCGGCGCCGCTGGCGCGGTAGCGGCGTCGCAGGTGGTCGCCCAGGGTGCTCCAGGTGTTCACCTGGCCAGCCTAGGGTTGGCGCCAGCGCCACGGCACCCCCCGTCGCGGCGGGACAGGAATGGACGATGACGAGCATCTGGGCCCACCGGGGCGCCAGCAACCAGGCGCCGGAGAACACGCTGGCCGCGATCACACGTGCCGTCGAGCTGGGGGCCGACGGCGTGGAGATCGACGTGCAGCGCAGCGCCGACGGGCAACTGGTGGTGATCCACGACGAGACGGTGGACCGAACCACCAACGGCAGCGGGCGCGTGGTGCAGCTGGAATGGCCGGAGCTCAGCAGGCTGGATGCCAGCGGCGGGGACGAGCGCTTCACGGGGGAGCGGTTGCCCCTGCTGGAACAGGTGCTGGAGCTGCTGGCCCCCTCCGGCCTGGTGCTCAACGTCGAGCTGAAGGACTCCGTGGAGCGCTACCCGGGCCTGGACCTGCAGGTCGACGCCGCGGTGCGGGCCGCGGGCATGACCGGCAGGGTCTGGCTCAGCTCCTTCAACCACGTGGCCCTGGCCGCCACCCGCGACGCCGCGCTGGGACACCCCATCGGTCTGCTCCACGAGACCACGCTGTGGCGTCCGGAGCGCTATGCCGCCGACTTCGGCGCCCAGGCCCTCCATCCCCACCACCGCACGCTGCACGAGCCGGGGCTGGTGGACCGGATCCACGAGGCCGGGCTGCGGGTGCACCCGTGGACCGTCGACGCGCCCGAGGACCTGCGCGCGATGTTCTCGCTGGGCGTCGACGCGGTGATCACGAACCACGTGGAGCGGGCGCTGGAGCTGCGGGGCTGAGCCGCAGCGGGCAGGGGCGGGTGGATAGGTTGTCCCCATGGTCGACAACCCCTTCAAGCCCGAGCTGTGGGACGAGGTCCCCGGCTTCGGCTTCACCGACATCACCTACCATCGCGCCAAGCAGGTGCCCGCCGTCCGCGTGGCCATCAACCGGCCCGAGGTGCGCAATGCCTTCCGGCCGCACACCGTCGACGAGCTGTACACCGCGCTGGAGCATGCCCGCACCAGCGCGGATGTCGGCTGCGTGCTCCTCACCGGCAACGGCCCCAGCGCCAAGGACGGCGGCTGGGCCTTCTGCTCCGGCGGCGACCAGCGGATCCGCGGCAAGGCCGGTTACATGGCCGAGTCCGACGCCGGTGCCGCGGCCAACGACGGGTCCGCGAAGCCGTCGCCGATCGACCAGGCCAAGCTGGGCCGGCTGCACATCCTCGAGGTGCAGCGCCTGATCCGTTTCATGCCCAAGCCCGTGATCGCCCTGGTCAACGGCTGGGCGGCCGGCGGTGGTCACTCGCTGCACGTGGTCTGCGACATGACCCTGGCCAGCGCCGAGCACGCGAAGTTCAAGCAGACCGATGCCGACGTCGGCTCCTTCGACGCGGGCTTCGGCTCGGCCTACCTGGCCCGCCAGGTGGGGCAGAAGGTGGCCCGCGAGATCTTCTTCCTGGGCCAGACCTACGATGCCCAGCGCGCCTACGAGATGGGCACCGTCAACAAGGTGGTGCCGCACGCGCAGCTGGAGGACGAGGGCCTGGAGTGGGCCCGGCTGATCTGCGGCAAGTCGCCCACCGCCCAGCGCATGCTGAAGTACGCCTTCAATGCCATCGACGACGGGCTGATCGGCCAGCAGGTCTTCGCCGGCGAGACCACTCGCCTGGCCTACATGACCGACGAGGCCGTCGAGGGCCGCGACTCCTTCCTGCAGAAGCGCGATCCCGACTGGTCCGACTTCCCCTACTACTACTGAGCCGACCTTCCGCTGCGGCCCGACGAGGGCGGGTGGCGCAACAATGTCACGGTTTGGTGGGGGTACTCGCCCACCAAACCGTGACACTGTTCGCGGCGGGGGTCCTCACAGCCCCAGGAAGCGCAGCAGCGCTCCCTCGCCGCTGACCTCGACCGGATGGGGCGGGCGCACGAGGTCCTCGGGGTGGAGCACCACCCGGTGCTCCACGCGGGCCACGTCGCCGTCGGGGTGGAGGCTGCGACGGCTGCCATTGGGTCGGTAGCCCACCGCCCGGCTGACCCCCTGCGAGCGCCGGTTGCCCTCGAAGTAGCCCGAGGTCATCTCCACCGCGCCCAGCACGTCGAAGCCGAAGGCGCAGACCGCCTGGCGCATCAGCCGCCCGATGCCCCGCCCCTGGTGCTCTCGGGCCAACCAGGAGCCGGTCTCGATGGAGCGCACCACGGCGAAGTCCTTGGCGCTCATGTCCTGCACGCCCACCAGCCTCCCCTCGTGGCGCACCGCCAGCACCAGGTGCCAGGCCTCGGCGCGGCTGGAGGCGAAGCAGTCGTAGTAGAACTGCAGGGTGTTGCGGGCCAGGCGTTCGCCCTCCAGCTCGGCCCACCGGTTCAGGAAGGGCAGCTCGGCCGGCTCGTAGATGCCCGAGCGGATCAGCTCGACGATGGCGGGCACGTCCGCCTCGCGCACGTGGCGCAGCTCCAGCGGCCCGCAGCCGAGGTGCAGCCCGAAGGGCGGGTAGATCTGTTCCAGCGTCTCCATCGGCCCATCCCATCGTCCCGGAAGCGTTGGTGCCACTGCTTTTCCACGGACAAACCACCCTGTGGGGCGATGTCTGACGCGTCGAGGCTGCCTAGGGTGGCGCCATGACGCAGAACATCCAGCCCGAGCAGCCCGCCGTGGACCCGCAGCAGGCCGTCCAGGCCCTCGACGCGGACCAGGGCGTCGCGCCCGGCACCGACGCGGTCGGACGACCCTCCACCGGTGTCCCCGCCCCGGTCCAGCAGAACCCGCAGCAGGCCGACCCGGCGCAGCCGGCCGGCACCGGCCAGCAGGCCGCCGCTTCCCAGGGGCGGGCCCAGGGTGAGGTGATCGGCCAGGGCGCTCCCGGCGAGAATTCCAGCCAGATCAAGGATCCCGAGCAGTGGGCCACCGGCGACGAGCCGATGACCGACTCCCAGCGCTCCTACCTGGACAGCCTGGCCAAGCAGGCCGGCGAGACGCTGCCGGGCAACCTCACCAAGGCCCAGGCCTCGGAGCAGATCGACCGGCTGCAGCAGGCCACCGGACGCGCCCAGAACTGAGTCCGGGCCACGGCGCCGCCGCTGGTGCCGGGCACCCCGCGGGCTCAGCCGATGATGCCGGGCACCCGTCGGCCGTCCTCCAGATAGGTGCAGCTGCGCGTCTCCAGCCCCACCTTCATCCGGCGGGCGATGGCGGGGCGCAGCATCTCCATCGCCTCCGGCACGGTGACGAAGCGGTACTCGCTGATCTCGCCGCGCTTGATGCGGATGGTGGCGGCATCCTCGGCTGCCACCGTGCCGCAGTGGAAGAGCAGGCGCATGCCCATCTGGCGCCCGTCGCTGTGCGGACGGGTGTCCACCACCACCATCCGGCCGCGGCTCACCGGCAGCCCGGTCTCCTCCCGCACCTCGCGACGGCAGCACTGCCACGGGCTCTCACCGGCCCGCATCGAGCCGCCCGGGATGCTCCAGCCGGACTTGTAGCTGGGCTTGACCACCAGCAGCTTGCCCTGCCCGTCCAGCAGGATGGCGCCGCAGGAGACGGGGACCAGAGGAGAGGGGTGCCGGCTGCTGCCGTTCGGGGTGGCCACGGGCCCAGCATGCCGCACCTGAGAGCCAGCCCAAAAGCCGGTTCGGACACCGTTGTGGAGCGGTGCCGCCGGAGAGTTAGCATCAACCCTGGGCCGCCCACTGGCCCCAGAAGGAGAATCATGAACCAGCCTCGTCCTCGCGTCGTCATCGTCGGATCCGGCTTCGGCGGGCTGTTCGCGGCCAAGGCCCTGGCCGACGCCGATGTCGACATCGTGATGGTCGCCAAGACCACCCACCACCTCTTCCAGCCACTGCTCTACCAGGTGGCCACCGGCATCCTCTCGCCCGGCGAGATCGCGCCCGCCACCCGCGAGATCCTGGCCGACCAGAAGAACGTCCGGGTCCTGATGAGCGAGGTCACCGCCGTGGACCTGCCCACCCGCAAGCTGCGGGCCGAGGCGCTGGGCAATGTCACCTACATCAAGTACGACTACCTGATCGTCGCCGCCGGCGCCGGCCAGAGCTACTTCGGCAACGACCAGTTCGCCGTCTTCGCGCCGGGGATGAAGAGCATCGACGACGCGCTGGAGCTGCGCGCCCGCATCTTCGGCTCGCTCGAGGTCGCCGAGCTCACCGAGGACGCCGAGGAGCGCAAGCGCCTGCTCACCTATGTCGTCGTGGGCGCCGGCCCCACCGGCGTCGAGATGGCCGGCCAGATCCGTGAGCTGACCAGCAAGACCGTCGCCAAGGACTACCGCAACATCGACCCGCGCGAGGCCCGCGTGCTGCTGCTCGACGGCGCCGACCGCGTGCTGCCTCCCTTCGGGGAGCGACTCAGTGCCAAGGCCAAGGCACAGCTGGAGAAGATCGGCGTCGAGGTGAAGCTCGGCGGCATGGTCACCGACGTGGACGCGAACGGTCTGGAGCTCAAGTACAAGGACGGAAGCACCGAGCGCATCGAGGCCGGCTGCAAGGTCTGGGCCGCCGGCGTGCAGGCCAGCCCGCTGGGCCGGATGATCGCCGACCAGAGCGAGGCGCAGGTGGACCGCGCCGGGCGCCTCGAGGTGGAGCCCGACTGCTCCGTCCCCGGCCACCCCGAGGTCTTCGTGGTGGGCGACATGATGAGCCTCGACAAGCTGCCGGGCGTCGCCCAGGTGGCCATCCAGTCCGGCCAGTACGTGGCCCGCAAGATCGCCGGCGAGGTCTCCGGCAAGCCCGTCACCACCCCCTTCAAGTACTTCGACAAGGGTTCGATGGCGGTGATCAGCAAGTTCGGCGCCGTGGTGAAGATGGGCAAGCTGGAGCTGACCGGCTTCGTGGCCTGGGTGGCCTGGCTGGTGCTGCACCTGCTCTACATCGTCGGCTTCAAGGCCCAGGTCAGCACCCTGCTGCACTGGATCATCGCCTTCCTGACCGACTCCCGGGCGGAGCGCACCACCACGCGCCAGCAGATGGTGGGTCGCCTCGCGATCCAGCAGCTGGGCGACAACTTCAAGCCCACCATCACCGCCTCCCTGGACCCCACCCAGGTGGACCAGCGGGTGGGGGAGAAGAACCGGCGAGAGGTGCGCCCTCAGGAGCTCTGAGCACCCCGGACGCGAACAGCCCCGGACCCCGTGCAGGGGGTCCGGGGCTGTTGCCGTCTCGGGCGTCACCGCCGCCTCAGCGGGGCGGTGCCGTGCGTCAGTCGGCCAGGCCGTAGAGCCGGTCGCCGGCGTCGCCCAGGCCGGGCACGATGTAGCCGTGCTCGTTGAGCTTCTCGTCGACCGCGGCCACCACCAGGGTGCAGGGCACGTCGAGGTCCTCGACCAGCTTGCGGAAGTTCTCGATGCCCTCCGGGGCGGCGAGGATGCAGATGCAGGTGATGTGGTCCGCGCCGCGGTCCACGAGGAACTTCACGCAGCCGCCCAGCGAACCGCCGGTGGCCAGCATCGGGTCGAGCACGTAGCACTGGCGGGCGGACAGGTCCTGCGGCAGGCGCTCGGCGTAGGTGACCGGCTGCAGCGTCTCCTCGTTGCGCACCATGCCCACGAAGCCCACCTCGGCGGTCGGCATCATGTGCATCATGCCCTCGAGCATGCCCAGGCCGGCGCGCAGGATGGGCACCACCAGCGGCTGGGGCTTGCTCAGTGCCAGGCCCTTGGCCTCGGCCACGGGGGTCTGCACCGTGACCTCGTCCACGCGCACCTCCCGGGTGGCCTCGTAGCTGAGCAGGGTGACCAGTTCCTCCACCAGGGCACGGAAGGTGGGGGAGTCAGTCTTCTTGTCCCGCAGGAGGGTGAGCTTGTGGGTCACCAGGGGATGGTCGAGTACGCGCAGTTCCACGTCCCCAACTGTGGCACACCCGCGGTGGTGGGGGCAGCCAGGGGTGCCTCGGCGGGCTGGATGACCCGGCCGTTCCAGTGCTGCTCGAGGTGGTCTTGGATAGGCTGGACGGGTCTGCGAGGATGACACTGCAGCCAACGGCCAAGGAGGAATCGTGTGCCCGATCGACGATGAGGTGGACCCCTTCGAGGCTGGCGACACGACGCCGTCTCCCTACCTCGACGAGGACGTCGACGACTTCGAGATCGACGAGGTCGACGACGAGGACGACGAGTCCGACGACCTCGATGACGACGAGGACTCCGATGATGATGACGAGGACCTCGACGACTCCGACGACGACGATGATGACGACGAGGACGATGACGACGACGAGGATGATGACGACCTCGACGACGCGCTCCCGAACGAGATCGACATGGTGGTGGCCATCTACCGGGAGGACGGCGAGCCGGTGGCCGTGCCGATGGCGCTGGACCTGGCGAATGACCTGGACGAGCTGATCGACCAGCTGCGCCGCATCCCCGGTGATGCCGGGGCCACCGGCCTGGTCTCCATCGCGGGCGAGTTCTTCGTGGTCGTGCGGGTGCGCGGGCGCAATGTGCAGGTGCTGCTCAACGACTCGGTGGCCGCCAACGACTGGCCGATCGCCCGTGACGTGGCGGACTTCCTCAACGAGGACATCCCCGATCCCGACGACGACTCCGAGCTGATCGGTGACACCGGGATCCTTTCCGACCAGGGCGTCAGCGCCTTCGACATGGAGAACATCGCCGAGGACCTGGACGAGGAATCCGACGAGCTGCTGCGCCGGCTGGCGCGACGGATGAAGTTCGGGCCCCAGCTCGACAAGGCCGTCGCCGCCCAGAAGCACTGAGGGTGGCCAGCCGCTGGGACCGGGCCATGGGCCTGGCCCTGGAGCAGGCTGCCGCGGCGGCAGCCCATGACGACGTGCCGATCGGCGCCGTGGTGCTCGGCCCGGACGGCGAACTGCTCGCCCGGGCCGGCAACGAGCGCGAGCTGCACGGCGACCCCACCGCCCATGCCGAGGTGCTGGCGCTGCGTCGTGCCGCCGAGCAGGTGGGCGAGTGGCGGCTGGAGGGCTGCACCCTGGTGGTCACCCTGGAGCCCTGCACCATGTGCGCGGGGGCTGCCGTGCTCTCCCGGGTGGAGCGGATCGTCTTCGGCGCCTATGACGAGAAGGCCGGCGCGGTGGCTTCGCTCTTCGACGTGGTGCGCGATCCCCGGCTGAACCACCGCCCCCTGGTGAGCGGCGGGATCATGGCCGAGCCCTGTGCCGCGGTGCTGCGCGACTTCTTCGGCCGCCGGCCGGGCGCCTCCCCGGCCTGATCGCGGTCGGGTCTGCGGGCAGCAGCGGCATCGGGGACCGGACGACGCTCGATTGGCGTCCGCCCCGCCCACAGGTCTACGCTTGTCCACGGTGACGTGTCTGAGCGGCCGAAAGAGCTCGCCTCGAAAGCGAGTGTGGTGAAAGCCACCGAGGGTTCAAATCCCTCCGTCACCGCCAATCAGGAAGGCCCCGGAATCCACTGGATTCCGGGGCCTTTCGGCGTTCTGGGGGATCAGGCGGGGACGGCCTCGTCGGAGACGATCTCCTCACCGGAGCGCATCACGGCCAGCTGGCGCTTCAGACGGCGCAGCACCAGCGGGGCGTAGATGGCCAGGAAGACCACCGAGCCGGCCAGCAGCTCCAGGAAGGAGCGCAGCCGCAGGCTCTCCACCAGGTGCATCTTCTCGACGGTGTTCACCACCAGCCAGCAGGCCGTGGCGGCGGGGATGCAGGCCAGCACGGTGGGCACCATGGCGCCCAGCACGTCGCCCAGGCGGGCACCGGCGCGGTGCACGGCCCACAGGAAGATCGGCATGGCCACCAGCAGGGCGGTGACGATCTGCGCGCCGGCCGCACCATGGGTGCCCCAGCGCTTGGTGGCGACGTAGGTGAAGCCGAACAGCGCAGCGGTCCAGCCGATGTTGGCCCAGAGCACGCCACGGGAGTCACCGCGCGCGAACAGGTAGCCGGTGAAGGTGTCGAAGATGACGCGGATGGCGCCGTACATGCCGATGATGGCGAGCAGGGAGACCGCGGGCAGGTAGGCGGGCTTGTACAGGAAGAGAATCACCTGGCGGCTCATCACGGCCAGCATCACGCCGATCGGCAGCGAGGCCATCCAGGTGATGGAGGCGCCCAGGGTCAGCGCCGGGTCGCCCTTCCTCGGGTCGGAGCGGCTGAAGGCCGGCAGGGCGATGGAGCGCACCACGATGCCCAGCACGGAGACCGGCCAGTTGGAGATGTTGGAGGCCAGCGTGTAGTTGCCCAGCGCCACCTTGCCCTTGAGCGGGGAGACGACGATCCGGTCCACATTGCCCAGCAGCACCTGCAGCAGGTTCGCGCCGGCGACGGGCGCGCCGAAGGCCAGCACCGGGCGCACCAGCGAGCGCTCCCAGCCGAAGTCGGGGCGCCAGCGGGTGTAGTAGTACATCATCGAGATCTGGCAGGCCTGGCCCACCACGGCACCGATCGGCAGCGCCATCACGCCCATCGACGTGGTCACCAGCAGCAGCAGCGACAGCCCGTTGCTCACCACGAAGTTGACCATGTTCAGCACGAAGAGCTTCTGCTGCTCGATGTTGCGCACCAGGATCGCGTAGGGGACCATCCCGATGCCGCTGAGCAGCACCGACAGCGCGTAGACCCGGATCAGCGGGGCGCTCTCGGGCACCTTGAGGGCACCGGACAGCGGTTCGGCCAGCGCGACGATGAGCAGCGTGCCCATGGCGCAGAAGAGCAGGCCCAGCGTCGCGGTGGTGGGGATCTTGCGGCGCAGCGTCTCGTCGTCGGAGCGCACCAGGTCCGAACCCAGACCCATGTCGGCGAAGGTCAGCGTCATCTGGCCCACCATCATGGCGATGGCGAAGACGCCCAGCTGGTCCGGCGAGACCAGGTTGGCCACCACGATGCCGACCAGGAAGGTGCCGGCGCGCGAGATGACATTGCCGATCATCGACCACTTGGCGCCCTTGGTCACGGCACCGGCGAGGTCCTCCTCGACGGCGGCCGACGAGGTGGGGTCGAGCTCCTCCTGGCCAGTCTCGATGGCGCCGTCAGGGCTCACCTCGGATGGTGTCCGCTTGCCGTCCACTGCCACGCTGGTGCCTCCAGAATCGATGCTGCTGCCAGACCAGCATGCCTGACCCAAGCTGAGAGGCCGCGATGAAGATCCGCGGCGCCGGCCGTCGCAGGCCGCGCGACAAGGGGCGGAAGCCCTGCATGGCGACGGACGGGGTCTGGGATGATGGAGCGTGCCCTTCATCGACTTCACCATGCTGGTCGGTGCTGTCGTCGCGCTGGTGGCGGTCTTCGCCGCCCGGCTGGGCTCGCGGCTCGGGCTCCCGGCGCTGCTGATCTTCCTCTTCCTGGGCATGGCCATGGGCAATGCCGGCCTGGGCATCCCCTTCTCCGACGCCGATCTGGCCCACGGGCTGGGCTTCGCCGCCCTGGTGCTGATCCTGGCCGAGGGCGGCTTCACCACGAAGTGGGCCAACATCCGCCCGGCGATCGGGCTGGCCGGCATGCTGGCCACCGTCGGGATCGGCGTCAGCATCGTGCTGATGGCGCTCTTCGGGCACTTCCTGCTGCACCTGCCCTGGCCGATCGCCGTCCTGCTGGGCGCGGTCACCGCCCCCACCGACTCCGCCGCCGTCTTCGCGGTGCTGCGCGGCGTGCCCCTCCCCACCCGCGTCAAGGCGACGCTGGAGGCCGAGTCCGGCCTGAACGACGCCCCGACGGTGCTGCTGGTGGCGGCCGCCTCCGAGCTGGCGCTCGGCCATGCCCCCGAGCACGGCTACGGATGGGTGCTGCTGGAGGTGCTCTACGAGCTGGGCGGCGGCATCGCGCTGGGGCTGCTGCTGGGAGCCGTCGGCGTCTGGGTGCTGCGACGCATCGCGCTGCCCAGTTCCGGGCTGTACCCGCTGGCCGCGATGAGCTGGGCGATCGCCACCTACGGCATCGGGGTGTGGGCCCACCTGTCCGGCTTCGCCGCGGTCTACGTCTGCGCCGTGGTGCTGGGCAACGGCAAGCTGCCGCACCGCCACGCCACCCGCTCCTTCGCCGAGGGCATCGGCTGGATCGCGCAGATCGGGCTCTTCGTGATGCTGGGCCTGCTGGCCGACCCGGGCCGGATCGGCTGGCGGGCGGTGGCCACCGGCATCGCGGCCGGCCTCTTCCTGACCCTGGTGGCGCGCCCCGCCTCCGTGGTGGCCTCCACCAGCTGGTTCCGGATGCCCTGGCCGGATCAGGCCTTCCTGAGCTGGGCCGGCCTGCGCGGGGCGGTGCCGATCATCCTGGCCACGGTGCCGCTCAGCGCGCGGGTGCCCAATGCGGACCTGCTCTTCGACGTGGTGCTGGTCTTCGTCATCGTCTTCACCAGCCTGCAGGCACCCACGCTGCCCTGGGTGGGCCGCCGGCTCGGCCTGACCGACCCCAACGGCGCCTCCGACGTGGACATCGAGGCGGCACCGCTGGACAAGATCTCGGCCGACCTGCTGCAGATCCGCATCCCGGAAGGCTCCCACCTGTCCGGTGTTCGGGTGCGGGAGCTGCGCATGCCGCGCAATGCCGTGGTCTCGCTGGTGATCCGCGAGGGCAATTCCTTCGCCCCGCATGGCGAGAGCCGGCTGCGCTCCGGCGACGAGCTGCTGATCGTGACCCCTGGTGCACTGCGCGTCGAGGTGGAGCGTCGCCTCACCGAGATCGGCCGAGGCGGCCGGCTGGCCCGCTGGAACGACGGCCTGGACTGACGGGCGGGCCGGGCCCGCTCCTCGGCAACAGCCAGTGGGCACTAGCCTTCCGCCCATGGCTAGCACCCCCACGCGCCGCGGCGCCCCCATGACCCTGATCACCCTGGCCGGGGTGCTGGCGCTCTGCGCCTGCGGTGGGATGACACCGCCGATGCCGGAGCCCACCCCCGACCCCGACGCGCTCGTCGCGGTGACCAGCCAGGGCAACCAGGGTGCCGTGCGTGAGGTACTGGTGAGGCAGTCGGGCGAGGCCAGCTGGCGGCTGGAGTGCGGTGGGCGCGGGGAGCTGGCCTGGTCGATCGGGGTGGAGCGCGGCACGATCGACGGCCAGGGTGGCGAGATGACCTGTCCCGGCACCACGGTGGGAAGAACCTCCAGCTGGCTGCGGGGGACCAGGTGACCCTGTCGCTCACCGTCACCGATGGAGAGCCGAAGGCATTGCTGGAAGTGGTGAAGAAGAAGTAGCCCGGAGGGGCGGATCAGCTGGCGGGGGTGGCGATCGCCGAGGGCGAGGGCAGGCAGACCGTCGGGCTGGTGACCGCGATCTGGTGCGGTGCCTTCGGGTTGAAACCGGTGGCGGCATTGCCCACCCGCACCTCGACGGTGTGGTCGGCGCGGCCGTCGGCGGTCACCTTCGCGCCCTTGAAGAAGCCGGCCACCAGCTTGACCTCGGGATTGTTCACGTCGGCGCCGATGATCTGGGTGGCGCCCACCTCGACCTCGGTGTTGCCGGTCTTGGCGATGGTGAAGCCGGCGCCCCGCAGCTGGGTGGCGACGATCTTGGCCAGGCCGGACTTGGAACCGCCGTTGTAGACCTGGACCGTGACCTGCTTGGTGGTCAGTGCCTTGCCGACGTTCTGGTCCACGCACGGCACCAGCGGCGGCGGGGGCGGCGGGGCCACGACGTTGCGGTAGCCCCAGCGGGCCCCGAGGATGAGGATCGCGAGCAGCGCGAGCAGCGTGATGGGAGTGCCGAACATCCGCACGTACCGCTGCACTGGTTCTCCTCGGGTCTTGCCTGGTGGGCCTGTTGGGCTGCTCCCCGTGGGGGAGTGATCGGGTGAAGCCTACTTGAGTTCGAGGACGCGGGCGTGCATGGTCTGGCGCTGCTGCAGCGCGGCGCGCAGGGCCCGGTGCAGCCCGTCCTCCAGGTAGAGCTCGCCCCGGAAGCTGACGACATGGGCGAACAGGTCGCCGTAGAAGGTGGAGTCGTCCTCGAGCAGCGCCTCGAGGTCGAGGGTGCGCTTGGTGGTCACCAACTCGTCCAGCCGCACCTGGTGCGGGGCGATGGCGGCCCACTGCTTCTGCACGTAGCCGTGGTCCGGGTATGGCCGGGAGTCGCCCACTCGTTTGAAGATCACGGCTCGAGCCTAGCCTGAGCAGGACCCGCTGCCCGGCTTTGGGGCGCAAGGCGATGGCGTGGTGGACAAAGGTTCAGCCCTCCGCCGCCCCGCTCCCCGCCACGCGGGGCCGTGCTCGCCGCCCGGCAGCCCCGGCCGTGTGACAACCTTGGGGGCATGACTGAAGCAGCAAGCGAGGCCGTCGCCCAGATCACGGCCGGCTACACCTTCGACGAGCCCGCCATCGAGCTGGGCGTGCTGGTGGAGGGCGGGTCCCCCGTCCCCGAGGCGAAGGTGCGCATCCCGCTGGGGATGCTGAACCGCCACGGCCTGGTGGCCGGCGCCACCGGTACCGGCAAGACCAAGACCCTGCAGCTGATGGCCGAGCAGATCAGCAATGCCGGCGTGCCGGTCTTCGCCGCCGACATCAAGGGCGACCTGTCCGGGCTGGCCAGCGCCGGAACCAGCTCCGACAAGCTGCTGGAGCGCACCGGTGCGATCGGCCAGGACTGGCAGGGCGTCGCCAACCCGGTCGAGTTCTACTCGCTGGGCGGCCAGGGCCACGGCGTGCCGCTGCGCGCCACCGTCACCAGCTTCGGGCCGCTGCTGCTCAGCAAGGTGCTGGGCCTCAACCCCACCCAGGAGTCCTCGCTCGGACTGGTCTTCCACTATGCCGACACCAAGGGCCTGCTGCTGCTGGACCTGGAGGACCTGCAGGCGCTGCTCACCTTCCTCACCAGCGACGAGGGCAAGGCGGAGCTGAAGGGCATCGGCGGGCTGTCCAGCGCCACCGTCGGCGTCATCCTGCGCGAGATCATCACCCTGTCCGACCAAGGTGCCGAGGCCTTCTTCGGCGAGCCCGAGTTCGAGACCGCGGACCTGCTGCGTACCGCCCAGGACGGTCGCGGCATCATCTCGCTGCTGGAGCTGCCCAACCTGGTGGACCGTCCCGCCATGTTCTCCACCTTCCTGATGTGGCTGCTGGCCGAGCTCTTCCACGACCTGCCCGAGGTGGGCGACGTGGACCAGCCCCGCCTGGTCTTCTTCTTCGACGAGGCCCACCTGCTCTTCGACGGCGCCTCCAAGGAGTTCCTGGACTCCATCGCGCAGACCGTGCGGCTGATCCGCTCCAAGGGCGTCGGCGTCTTCTTCGTCACCCAGACCCCCAAGGACGTGCCCGACGACGTCCTGGCCCAGCTCGGCTCGCGGGTGCAGCACCAGCTGCGGGCCCACACCCCGAACGATGCCAAGGCGCTCAAGCAGACCGTCGCCACCTTCCCGAAGAGCCACTACGACCTGGCCGAGACCCTGCAGCAGCTGGGCATCGGCGAGGCCATCGTGACCGTGATGGATCCCGACGGTGCCCCCACCCCGGTGGCCTGGACCCGGATGCGCGCCCCGCAGTCGCTGATGGCGCCCACCCCCGACGACCAGCTCGACGCCGCGGTGAAGGCCAGCAGCCTGCAGGCCAAGTACGGCACCGAGGTGAACCGGGAGTCCGCCTACGAGGTGCTCAATGCCAAGATCCAGGCCAGCGCGGAGGCTGCCGCCGCGGAGGCCGCCGCCAAGGAGCAGGCCAAGGTGGAGAAGGCCCAGCAGGCCGCCGAGCGCGCCAGCGCGCCACGCGGCCGCGCCCGCGAGGAGAAGGGGATCGTGCAGGAGGTGGTGGGCTCCAGCGCCTTCAAGCAGTTCGCCCGCTCCGCCGGCCGCGAGATCGTCCGCTCCCTGTTCGGCACCCGCCGCCGCTGACCCGGCGGCGCCCCACGGGGTGCCACCGCCGGCCCGCACCAGCGAGGAGGCCACGACCCGTTCGGGTCGTGGCCTCCTGCCGTTCGTGGCCTCAGTGCTTGCGGTGGGGCAGCACCATCACCGGACAGATGGACTGGCGCACCACCTGGCGGGCGGTGGAGCCCAGCAGCACGCCGGCCAGCCCGTTCGCGCCGCGCGAGCCCACCACCACCAGTTCGGCCTCGTGGGAGGCGTGCACCAGCACCTCACCGGGCCGCCCGACGCTGACCCGGGTCTCCACGGCCACGTCGTCGCCGGTGCGGGAGACCTCGCGGGCCACCATCTCGCGCAGGTCCTCGTCGAAGGCCTTGGTCATCGGCTGGTACATCGACGTGTCCAGGGCCGGCAGGCCGGCCGAGAGCGCCGGGTCGTACTCCCAGGTGTGGATGGCCAGCAGCGTGCCATCGATGCGCCGGGCCTCGGCCAGTGCGGCGCGCAGCGTCTCGGTGGACTGCGTCGCGTCCTCGATGCCCACCACGACGGTGCCGCGTGCCCGGTCGTCCTCGGCGATGCCGGTCTCGGGGACCACCACCACCGGGCCACGGGCCTGCGCCACCAGGTGCGCCGAGACCGAGCCCATCGCCATCGCCCGGGCCGCCCCCAGGCCGCGGGTGCCCACCACCACCAGCTCGGCCTGCTCGCTGGCCCGCACCAGCTCCAGGGCGGGCTCGGAGTCGTCGACCATCACGGTCTCCAGGTCCAGCTCCCCGAACTCCTCGCGGACCACGGCCTCCGCCTCGGCCAGGTTCTTGCGGGCGGCCTCGGTGACCTGGCGGGTGAATTCGTCGACGCCCTGCCGCATGGCGGCGAAGACGCTGCCGCCGCGGCCCGGGACGCGCAGCGGGGGAGTGACGAGCAGGACGGTCAACCCGACCCCGGTGGTCTGGGCTCGTCGAGCGGCCCAGCGGGCCGCCACGTGGGACTGTGCGGAACCGTCGATGCCCACCACGATCCGGCCGGCGGTCCTGTAGCTGTCAGTGCTCATCGCGCGCTCCTCTGCGTCCGTCGTGGGCGCTGCCGGAGGGCCTCGCCCTTCGCCTCCATCGTAGTCCCGAGGAGCGCTTGAGGGGCAGGAAAAGACTGTCCTCAGCGGGGGAGGCCAGCGCTCAGGAGGGCAGCTTGCGCTGCGATGCGTCGGCGCGCACCAAGTCGCTGATCCGCTGCGACTCACGGGTCAGTGTCGCCACGTCCATATCCCCTTCCAGGAAGGCATTCCACAGCGCCTGGTGGTCATGGTTGGTGCCGTAGCAGTGGGTGAAGCGCCAGGAGTAGACCTGTTGCCCGGCGGCGGCCAGTGCCTCCAGCTGGGCGGCCAGGCCGGGGCGTGGATCGGCGGGCACCGCATCGCGCACCACGCTCACCAGCTGGTTGACGGCCGAGTAGCGGGTGGCCCAGCTGCGGCTGAACAGCTGGCGCAGCATCTCCCGTGCTGCTGCCGGATCCTCGCAGCGTCCGGGCAGGATCCACGGGTCACCGGGGCCGGCATGGAGGGCGGTGGCGGGCATCGCGGCACCGGGGCCCAGGGCAGGATCGGGCACCAGGCCCAGGTCGAAGCCGTCGGCCAGGTCCAGGCGGGCCAGCAGGGCACCGGCGGCCGGCACCAGCAGCACCTCGGAGTCCTGGGACCAGGCCCGGACCGCCTGCTCCCACGGACGGGACGAAC
Source organism: Luteococcus peritonei (assembly GCF_039526385.1). Taxonomy (NCBI): domain Bacteria; kingdom Bacillati; phylum Actinomycetota; class Actinomycetes; order Propionibacteriales; family Propionibacteriaceae; genus Luteococcus; species Luteococcus peritonei. The sequence goes on from NZ_BAAAIX010000013.1 coordinate 24,801, forward strand.
CGCCCGGCTTCAGGAAGCCCTCCTGGACGCAGCTGCGCAGGCAGTGCAGGGCGTCCTGGACGCCCTCCTGGGCCCAGCCGTCGCTCTGCAGCTACTCCAGCCGGGCGAGCAGGCCGGTGCCGTGCTGGCGGGTGGCGGCCGAGATGGCCAGCCGCTGGAACCAGGTGGCGACGTCGCGTCCCCAGGTGAACAGGTACTTGCCCTGGGTACGCGCTGCCGCGCCCAGGCTCAGCAGCTCCTCGCAGGTGGTGGGCGGATGCCAGCCGTGCTGGCGGAAGAGTGCCCGTGAGTACCACAGGCCGTGCACCTGCCAGGTGGCCGCCAGGCCGCGCACCTGGCCGTCGGCATCGGTCTGCACGGTGCCGGGACGCAGCGACTCCCGCAGGGTGCGCTGGTCCACGCGCGCGGCGAGCACCGGTGCCAGATCCGCCAGCTGGCTGCCGAGCTGGCCCAGCCCGAGCTCGTCGGGGCCGGTGTTCAGCACCAGGCCGGGTGGGACGGCGTCGGCACGGAAGCGGGAGGTCAGCTGCCCGGCCAGCTCGGCCGTGCTGGTGGCGCGCAGCTGCAGCGAGGGGGTGGAGCGCCCCGCCGCGGTACCCAGCCCGTCCAGCCAGCTGGGAGAGAACTGGTCGTCCACCCACAGCTCCACCCGGGAGCCGGAAGGTACTCCGAAGGGGTTCTGCGCGGTGCTGGCGACGCTGGAGGGGGTGGCCGGGCCCACCGGCCCGGGGCCGGGCTCCCGGCGGCAACCGTTCAGGCCACCAGCCAGCGTCACCGCGCCCAGACCGGCCAGCAGCTGGCGTCGGCTGGCCCTCACCACTTCCAGCTGATCCCGTGGAAACGGCCCAGGGCTGGCTTGTCGACGATCAGGGCGCAGGTGCCGTTCGGGTGCGGGGCCACCATCCGGGTGGGATCGGGCTGGTCGACGCTGGGATCCTCCGCGTCGGCGACCGGACCGATGCCCCAGACCTGACGCGGCCGGGGGCCCAGGAAGTTGAGCGAGAGGGTGACCCGGCCGGTGGGCCGGGTGAACTTCACCAGCAGGCAGTCACCCGGCTCGTCGTGGGAGACCCAGGAGCGGGTGCAGAACTCGTGCACCTCGCCGCGGCGCAGGGTCCGGTCGAAGTGGAAGCGGGTGAGGTGGGCGTTGCGGTCCTCGGCGAGACGGCGGTGGTGCTGCTCGATCCAACCGCCCCACAGCGCCTCGGTGTCCAGGTCGAAGGTGCCGGAATTGTTGCTGAGCTGCAGGCCGTAGCCGTCGCAGCCGTCCACCAGGGCGCGCACCCGGCGCACCAGCAGGATCTCCTCCGGGGCGCGGTGCTCCCGGAAGGTGTAGGCATAGGTTGCCTCGAGGATCTCGTAGGGTCCCGACAGCTCGAAGGGCGGGTGCGCCCCCGGCCGCCCACCGCGGCGGTACCAGGGCTCCAGGTGAGGGACCCACTCCGGCAGCTTCTCGTTGATGGCCGCCCAGAGCCGTGCCGAGGGGTTCTCGCGGCCGACCTCGACATTGGCCAGCGTGGAGCGGGCGATCACACGGTCCAGGCTGTCCACCAGGTCCTGCTGGCGCATGCCGGCCGCCACTCGCTGGTGGCGCAGTGCCTGTCCGAAACCCTCCACCCAAGCCATGCTCGCATGCGGCGGGGGTCAGGCGTCAGTCCCGATGGGACCGTCTTGTTCAGTTGGTCGGTGGGCCACCGCGGGTGGTTGTCTGACCAATCAAGGCAAACAAGGGTTGACGAGAACAATCCCGCAAATTTGTGTTCAACGCATGATGTATTAGTGTTGTCAGTCGGTCCAAACGCAAAAAGTATTGAACAAGGAGTGCCTGTGAGCGTGCTGTCGGCGGCGACGCTGCTGTGGTTGGTGATGGACCCGCTCGGCAACGTGCCCTTCTTCATGACCGCGGTCAAGAAGGTGGCTCCTGAGCGACGCCAGTGGGTGATCGCGCGGGAGCTGCTGATCGCCCTGGTGGTGATGATCGGTTTCCTGTTCGCCGGCAAGGGCCTGCTCTCCGTGCTGCACGTCAGCCCGGAGGCGCTGACCGCCGCCGGCGGGGTGATCCTGCTGCTGATCGCCCTGCGGATGGTCTTCCCGACCCCCGAGAACACGCTCGAGGAGGTCGGTCTGGGCGACGAGCCCTTCATCGTGCCGCTGGCCGTCCCCTACACCGCCGGCCCCTCGCTGCTGGCCATCGAGATCCTGCTGATGAGCCAGGAGCCGGAGCGCTGGCCCGCCTGGCTGCTGGCCCTGCTGCTGGCCTGGGCCGGCAGCGCGGTGATCCTCTACCTGTCCGGTTACCTGGAGCGAATCCTGGGTGACCGGGTGCTGCTGGCCATGGAGCGGCTGATGGGCATGATCCTGGTGATGATCGCCATCCAGATGCTCTTCAGCGGCATCCAGGAGTTCTTCAAGCTCTGAGCCCCGGCTCAGAGGTGGCCCGCCAGCACCTGGCGCGAGCTGGTGCCCGGCAGGGTGATGGTGACCTCGTAGCCGCCCTGCTGGTGGCGCACCGCGAGGGTGCGTCGCGTGAAGGGCGCCAGCGTGATGCTGCGGTCAGTCTGGACCCCGTCGGCCACCAGCGCCCGCAGCTCGAAGCGGTGGGGGTTGAACAGGGTGGCACGCCCGCCGCGACGCGATGCGCGCAGCCGGACCTCCAGCTGGGGTTCCCCGTGGCGGCCCTCGATGTGGCGGTAGCCGCCGAAGGGGCCGTGCAGGCTCAGGTCGAAGCCCTCGGGGCACTGCCAGGCGGCCTTCAGCTCCCGGTGCGGCCCGACCGTGTGGGTCGAGGGGGTGGACTCCAGCGTGAAGGAGCGGGCGTGCACGGTCAGTGGCACGTCGTCGTGGTTGGCCAGCGAGGCCACCAGCGTGTGCCCCTGCAGCGCCAGGTCGATGTGGCTGCCGGCGGACGGCCGGACGGTGCCCTGGCTGCCGAGCACGGACGGAATGATCGTGAGAACGGACATGTTTTCTCCCCCGAGTGAGACTGCCTCCCACTGTGGAGCGTAGAGATGGTGGGGGCCGGTCTCCAGGGTGAACCGGATGCGTCCGCCGGGTGAACTCAGGGCTTCGTCAGGCTGGGCAACGGTCGGTCAGGCGGTCAGGTCGGGCTGGGCCGGCACCGGCTCGGCGAACTCCTCGGTGCGGCGTCGGGCCAGGAAACCGGCGAGCAGCACGATCATCAGGGTGGCCAGCGGCATCACGGTGAGTGCGGCGCGGAAGCTCAGGTGGTCGGACAGGGTGCCCACCAGTGGCGGCCCGACGAAGAAGGTGAGCCGCAGCATCCAGTTGACGATGGTCAGCCCCGACCCGGCGGGCAGCCCGGGCAGGTGGTGCGCGGTGTAGTAGACCGCCGGCACCAGCGTCGCCACGCCCCAGCCGGCGCAGGCGAAGCCCAGCAGGGTCAGCGGGACCGACGGGAAGGCCAGCGCCAGGCCCATGCCCACCGTCGCGATGGTGCAGCCCAGTCGCGCGGTGTTGCGGTCGCCCAGCGCGTCGACCATCCGGTCGCCGGCGAAGCGTCCGACGGTCTGCGCGCCCACCAGGCAGACGATGCCCAGGCCTGCCACGGCAGGGGTGGCGTGCAGCGAGTCGCGCAGGTAGAGCGCGCTCCAGGTGAAGCCGGAGTCCTCGATGCTGGCGGCGAAGGCGCCGATCGCGCCCAGCGCCAGCAAGTGCAGCATCAGCTGGCGGGGGATGCGGGAGCCGGCCGCGGCCGGCTCGTGCTCCTCGACGACCGCCGGGTCCGGTCCCTTGAGCAGGAAGGGGCGCAGCGACAGGTTGACCGCCAGCATGATGGCCGCCGCCACCAGGGCGTGCCAGGGCAGTGCCAGGTGGATCCCGGCGAACCAGGCGCCCAGCAGGCCGCCGCACACCGCGCCCAGGCTCCACCAGGCGTGGAAGGAGTTGTTGATGGAGCGCCCGTAGAGGGTCTGCACCCGCATGCCGTGGGCATTCATGGCGATGTCGGTGTAGACGTCGGTGGCACTCATCGCCACCAGAGCGAGGGCGAAGAGCCAGGCGTGCGGGGCGTTGAGCACGCAGCAGAAGAGCAGGATCTGCATCACCTGGGCCCAGGTGGCCACCCGGGCCGAGGTGGAGGCGCGCATCACGCGGGCGGTGAAGATGCCGGCCAGCAGGCCGCCGGCCGGCCCCATGGCCACGGCCAGGCCGAAGAAGGTGTTGGTCAGGTCCAGGTTGTCGCGGATCTCCGGGTAGCGCGGCATCATCGACGACAGCGTGGCGCCGTTCAGCCAGAAGAGGGCCGCGACGGCCCAGCGGGCGCGGCGTACCGGCATGGCGGGTGTGGTGGGCATGGGGTCCTTCGGCGGCGGTGACGAGAGCTGCGACCATGGTAACTGACCGGGTGGTAGCTGCTCGGGGAGCGGGTGGCCTCCGCTTCAGCGGCCAACCTGTTGTTCGACTGAGCGATCTGCTGATTTCCCTTGTCCCGCGGGGATCTCGGGGTTTACTTCTGCGTGCAAGCACAGCACGACGAAATGCCGGTCCGCCGGCATCCACGGTCCGCAAGGACCCCTTCTCGGGGGAGGAGGAGCCGCACGGGCGGCTCGCAGGAACCCCGCCCGAGTCGTTCGTCGCCCGCTCCCTCGGCCGATCTGCGGATGGCAGGCGGTCCGACGACTTGCCGCCAGGCGTCCCCGGACGCCGGGGCTGCCAGGCCCTTGATCCTGCACGACCATGTTTCGGCCCGCCGTCACCCCGGCGGGCCGAAACTCGTCCGGCCGCCGTTGGGCGGGTGTGCTGGACTGGAGGCAGGAGGTTTCCCATGGCATCACCGCTCGAGAAGGTCCGCACCCACGCCGCGGACTTCCTGCGCGCCCGCGTCGCAGGCCCCGACGCGCAGGAGCGCGCCCACCGGATCTGGGGCGTGGCCGGTGAGCGCCGCTTCAGCCCCGCGGACCCGATCTGGCAGGTGAACCAGGACCCTGCCATGTATGCCGGCGGCGTCTGCGCCCTGTTCCTGCAGTCCCTGCACCCCGGCCCGATGAAGGCCGTCGCCCAGCACGACAACTACCAGTCCGATCCCTGGGGACGGCTGCAGCGGATCAGCAACCACATCGCGGTGACCACCTACGCCCCGCTGCCCGACGTGGAGCGCCAGTTCGCGGTGGTGCGCGCCGTGCACGACCGGGTCAGCGGCGTCGACGACCTCGGGCGGCCCTATGCCGCCAACGATCCCGAACTGCTGCGCTGGGTGCACGTGGCCGAGACCTGGAGCTTCCTGACCGCCTACCAGCGCTGGGGCCGCGGCCACCTGGACGCCGCACGCGCGGACGAGTACGTGGCGCAGTCGGCCGAAGGTGGAGCCGCGCTGGGGGCCACCGGTCTGCCCCTCGACGTGGCGGCCCTGGAGCAGCAGCTCGAGGACTTCCGCCCGCAGCTGGCCTGCACCCCCGATGCGCTGGAGGTGGTGGACTTCCTCACCCACCGGGCCCCGCTGCCGGCCGTGGCCCGGCCGGGCTACCGGATGGTGATCAGTGGGGGCAAGGCGCTGCTGCCGTCCTGGGCGCGCGAGATGCTGCAGCTGCCCACCGCGCAGCGTGTCGTGCGCTCGCAGGCCGTGCTGGGACGGGCCGCGACCTCCCTGGTGGGCTGGGCGCTGGTGGCACCGGACGGCAGCCACGACCGGCTGCGCTGAACCGTCGCCGGTGGCGCGCCTCGCCCGGGACGGCTGACGACGCGGTCCTCGCAGGCCCTGGTCAGAGGTCGACGGGGCGCTGCGGCAGGATCTCGCGCATCTGGTCCAGACCGAAGAAGTCCACCACCGCCCAGGCATTCATCCAGCCCGCGTTCGGGTCGGCGCCGTTGTCCAGCAGGATGCGCACCGAGCTCTCGTCCTGCACGAACAGGGCGCAGGCCAAGGCGGTCTGGCCGCGCTGGTTGGAGCGGTTGGGGTCCGCGCCGCGTTCCAGCAGCGCCGCCACCAGCTCGGGATGGACGTTGTAGGCGGCCAGGATCAGCAGGCTGTCGCCCTTGTGGTCGGTCAGGTTGACCGGGATCCCGGCATCGACGAGGGCCAGCAGTCGCTCGGACTCGCCGGCTCGCGCCAGGTCGAAACAGCCGTTCAGGAGTTCCAGCTGTTCGTCGGTCAGTTCGGGGGCCTGGTCGTCGGACATGTCACCAACCTAGCCGCCCGCGCAACGGTGCCGGCCACCGGTGTCCAGCGCCGGTCGGCGCGGCGCCCTCGGCTGTCACCGGTTCAGGGGACAGGCCGGGGCTCGCGGCAGCGCCTGGCCTCGCCTGAACCGGTGCGGCAGGAGGCACCGGAGCACCCGGGCGCGTGCCGCCTCGGGGGAGGCCACGGACCCGTGCCGTGACGCCACCGCCGCCCGTGGACGCACCGCCTGCCGCACCGGCCCCGCGCCGGGTTCAGCTCTCGAAGTAGCCGTCGCGCTCAGCATGGCCCAGCGCATCGGGCACCCCGTTGACGGTGCGGCCCAGCTGGCGGTACTTGCCGGAGACCCGGCGCAGGTAGGTGTCCACGGTGGAGTCCGAGGCGGGCGGGTTCATCAGCCGGCCCACCGACTTGCGCGGGATGCCCTGGTGCAGCAGCTCCAGCACCTCGATCTCGCGCGGGGCCAACCGCGGGGTGAGGGTCTCGTCCTTGATCAGCACGTGGGCGAGCTGGGAACTGACCGCGAACTCGCCGGCGGCTGCGGCCCGGATGGTGCGGATCAGGCCGTCGATCGGGTCGTTCTTGAGGGCCAGGCCCAGGGCGCCGGCCGCCATGGCGCGTCGGATCGGCAGCGGGCGCAGCTCCGCGGTGTAGACCACGCTGGGGATGCCGAGCTCGTCGAGCTGGGCCACCACGCCGGGGCCCTTGAGTCCGTCCTTGAGCTGCAGGTCCACCAGCACCACGTCCACCGGCTGCTGCCGGATCCGTTCGAAGAGCACATCGGGCTCCGTGACGGCATGCACCAGCAGCAGCTCGCCGATGGAGGCCGACTCGACGGCCTGCAGCCCGGCCAGGACGACGGGATGGTCGTCGACGGCGGCGACGCGCAGGGTGGGCAGGTTCATCGCGTGGTCACCGCCAGCCGGACGAAGTCGGGATCGTGGTCCATGTGTCCTCCAATGTCGTGCATTCTATGGTTCCAGTTCCGTGTCTGCTCGGCGCTCGCCTCCAGCACGACGGCCGTGACGGCTCCGCCGCCCGAGCTGAGGGTCACCATCTGGCCGGGCCGGACCGGCCGGCCGAGGCAGAGCGCCAGCAGCGTGGCCGTCTCCAAACTGGCGGGACCGTCCTGGTGGCTCAGCGAGGACTGCACCTGCCAGCCCTCCGAGCGCAGCCGTGCCAGGTGCTCGCTGAAGCCGTGGTGGCCCGGACCCAGCAGCAGCTCGTCGCGCACCGAGGACTCCATCGAGCGGGCGGTGGTCCGCACCTGGTCGTCCGCGGCGGACAGCTCCCCGGCCGCCACGGCGCGGATCATCGGCAGCGCGTCCTGGGTGACCCGGTCCGACCAGAACTGCTCGATGCTGGCCACGTGGCGCAGCCGGGCGGTCGCGTCGCGGGCCCGCTCCACGCGTCGCTGCTGCCGCTCGGCATGGGCCGCGATCCGCTGGGCCAGCAGCATGGCCGCATAGATCACCACCACGATCATCGAGGTGGCCGCCACCGAGCCGACAAGGTGCTCGCTGGTGTAGCCCGTGCCGAAGCGACCCACCAGGCTGACCACCATCAGCAGTGGCAGGGCCAGTCCCATCGCCATCGCCACCGGATTGGAACGGGAGTGCATGGCGAGCTGGACCATCGGCGTGAGGCCCCAGGCCATCCAGAAGAAGTACATGCTGGCCGGCTGCTGCGGCACGGTCATGATGTTGACGAACCAGGCGGCCAGGGCCACCCCCAGCATCAGGGCGACGGCCGGCAGCGAGAGGCCACGATCCGGCAGCCGCAGCGCATTCCACACCCCGATGGCCAGGCAGAGCACCGTGAGCGCCACGAGCGGCCCCGAGCCCGGCAGCTGGGGGGCCAGCAGGGCGGTCATGCAGGCGGTGGAGACCATGCCCGGCCAGGCGCAGGCCACCAGGATGCGTCGGGTGGCGGCGGCAGAGTGGTCGGCCAGCCGCGGTGCCCGCACCGCGGGACCGGCCTGCGGCCACAGCAGGGTGACGACGGTGCCCTCGCCGGGGGCGGAGGTGACCTCCGCCTGCCCACCGATGTCATCCATCCGCTCCAGCAGGGAGTGGCGGATGCCGAGCCGGCCACGAGCCTGCCGGCTGGTGTCGAAGCCCCGCCCGTCGTCGCTGACCACCACCCGGCAGCCGTCCTCGCCCCAGGCGTCGAGCCGCACCGTGGTGCGGCGGGCCTGGGCATGGCGCTCGACGTTGACCAGTGCCTCGTGGGTGGCGGCGGCGATGGTGGTGGCGACGGCGGCGGGCAGCTGGGGCGAGCGACCCTGCACCCGACCGGCCAGCCGCTGCAGCACCGGATCGTCCTCAAGCTCCTCGTGCAGCCAGACCGCGCGGGGCCGGCCGTCGGGGCGGTCCAGCTGCTCCAGGGTGTCGCGGCACTCGCGCACCGCCTGCTCGGAGGCCACCAGCTCGCGGTCCTCGCCGATGGCGTGCAGCGCGTGCAGGACGTGGTCGTGCAGGATCCGCGCCGCCTCTCGCCGGCCCTCGTGCTCGGCGCGCTGCGCGGTGTGGACGCTGCGCAGCTGCTGGATGCGTTCGTTGGCCCGGTCGTGCTCGCGGGCCATGGTGCCCAGGCCGCGGCCGAACAGGAAGAGCAGCACCGGGGGCTGCACCACGAAGACCTCGTCCACGGCCAGCAGGGGCGTCATCCGCCAGAAGAACAGCGGGCCCATCAGCTCGATGGCGACGGCCAAGGGCACCGCCGGCAGCAGGTAGCGGCGGTACTCGCGCGGCTCCAGCACCGCCATGGCGTGGGCCAGCACCGGGATGGACCACCAGCCGGGGCAGTACAGGTCGCTGGGATGGAAGAGGTCTCGGTGCGGCACCAGCAGGGCCATTGTGCCCAGCAGGCCGGCCAGCTCGACCACCAGGACCAGGCGTGAGCGCAGCCGCAGCAGCAGCGCGAGCGTGGTCAGCGCCAGGGTGGCCAGCAGCAGGAGGTGGCCCCAGCGGCCCGGCTCCCGCAGCACCGGCGGGGTCCCGGCCAGGTCCTGCAGCGAGAGCACCGCCAGCAGCGGGACGGTGGCCAGCCCCACCCAGCGCAGGCACTCCTGGACCGCGCCCAGCCATGAACGGGCCCCGGGCGCCGCAGCGGGTGCGGGCTCGTCGGGCTGGGCAGGGACGGCGGGGGTCGTCACTGCGGGGAAGCTGGTCACGAAGGTCCTTCGTCGGCAGAACCGAGGGGAGCGAACCGGTCGGCGGGGGAGGTGGAGACGGGAGCGGCGGCGGGGAAGTCGGCTCCTCGTCCATCCTTGCAGCACCGCAAGCCCATCCCAAGCAGGAAAGCCTGACGATCAGCTGCCGACTGTCCCGCACCCCTCGCCGGAGGCTGGGGCGGACGACCAGGCGGCCTCCCGCCGGGCGTGACACGATGGCGGGATGGTCTGGGTGCTCGGGTGGACGGCGCTGCTCCTGGCGGGTGTGCTCGCCGGGCTGTGGTGGCGCGAGCGCCGGGCCCGACAGGCCGCCGAGCGGCAGCTGGAAGAGCTGGAGCTGCTGGTGCGCCAGCGTCTGGAACGTCCCGACGTCTTCGGCCACGAGGTGCGCACCCCGCTGGCGCTGATCAGCGGCGCGGCGGAGCTGCTCGCCGAGGAGAGCCCCGGCCCGCTGAACGCGTTGCAGCGTGAGTTCGTGCAGACCATCGCCACCAATGCCCGCCAGGTGGTGGGCATGGCCGAGGACCTGCTGGTGGAGGCGCGGCTGGCCTCCCAGCTCTTCGAGCCGCATCGCGTGCCGGTGGACCTGCGGGTGCTGGTGCGTGAGGCGGTGCGCGAGGTGCGCCGGATCAACACCACCCGGATCGACCTGGTCAGCCAGGGCACGCCGCTGGTGGTGGACGTCGACCCGGACCTGATGCGCCAGGCGCTGTGGAACCTGGTGAACAATGCGGTGCGCCATGCCGGCCCCGAGGTGTGCGTCACCGTCGAGCTGACCCGCGGCGAGGGCGAGGCCGTGGTGCAGGTCTGCGACGACGGCGAGGGGATGTCGGCCACCGAACGCGAGCAGCTCTTCGAGGCCTATGTGGTGGGCTCCTCGCGACGCCCCGGGACCGGGCTGGGCATGATGATCACCCAGCAGATCGTCGGGCTGCACCAGGGACGGATCCTGGTGGACAGCGCACCCGGCCAGGGCACCGCCATCTTCCTGGCGCTGCCGCTGCACGAGGTCGAGGAGGACAGTGATGGGCGATGACGCGCCCCGGGTGCTCGTCGTGGACGACGAGACCCAGATGCTGAGCATCGTGGCCTTCGCACTGGAGACCCAGGGCTTCCAGGTCACCACCGCCCGCAGCGCCGAGGAGGCCTGGAGCCGGCTGCGCCAGGAGCACGTCGATCTGCTGGTGCTCGACGTGACCCTGCCGGGCGCCTCCGGGGTGGAGCTGTGCCGTCGGGTCCGCACCACCTCCGAGGTACCGGTGATGATGCTCACCGCGCGCACCACCGAGGACGACCGGGTCAAGGGCCTGCTGGCCGGCGCCGACGACTACGTCACGAAGCCCTTCAGCCCGCGCGAGCTGGCGCTGCGCGCCCAGGCCATCGTGCGTCGCACCGGTCACCTGCGGGTGGGTGAGGGCACGGTGGTGAACGGGCCGTTGGTGATCGAGACCGATCGCCGTCGCGCCCGGGTGGGCGAGGAGGTGCTGCGGCTCACCGACGTGGAGCTGCGCCTGCTCACCGCACTGGCGCGGCGCCCGGGACAGGTGGTGGGCTGGTCGGAGCTGCTCAACGAGGTCTGGTACACCGGCGAGCACGCCGGTGGCCGGGAGATGATCAAGACCACTGTCTACCGGCTGCGCCAGCACCTGGGCCCGGAGCGCGACTGGATCACCGCCGTGCGTGGGGCCGGCTACCTGATGCCGCTGCTCGAGGCGGCGGACTGAGGTGCAGCCCACGGCTCGCCGGTTGCTGCGCCCGGCCCTGCTCTGGCTGCTCCTGCTGGGTCTGGGCCTGGCGGCCGTCGGTACCCAGCACGGCCGTCCCCAGCTGCGGGTGGTGTGCAGCTCCATCGAGGACCTCTGCCAGGAGTGGGCGCACGACTTCGCCAGCAGCCACGGCGTCGAGGTCTCGATGGTGCGGATGAGCAGCGGCGAGGCGCTGGCCCGGATCCGGCGCGGCGGCGAGTTCGACCTGTGGCACGGCGGCCCCACCGACTACTACGAGGTGGCCCGCGACGAGGGCCTGTTGCAGCCCTACGCCTCGCCCGAGGCGGCGGCGGTGCCGGCCCCGTTCAAGGCCTCCGACGGAGCGTGGACCGGCGTCTACCGCGGCCTGCTCGGCTTCTGCTCCAACCGCCAGGTGCTGGACCGGTTGGGCGTGGCCGTGCCCCGCACCTGGCAGGACCTGCTGGACCCCCGGTTGGCGGGCCAGGTCTCGATGCCGGACCCGCAGACCTCGGGCACCGGCTGGACCGTGCTGTGGACCCAGCGGGAGCGCACCGGCAGCAGTTCGGCGGCACTGGACTACCTGGTCCGGCTGGACCGCAACGTGCTGCAGTACCCCAGCTCCGGCACCGCCCCGGCCGGCATCGCCGGACGCGGCGAGGCGGCCGTCGCCATCACCTTCACCCAGCACTGCGTGAAGGCGCACGACGAGGGCATGACGGACCTGGTGGTCAGCTACCCGCGCGGCGCCACCGGCTACGAGGTGGGCGGCGTGGCCGTGCTGGCCGGCACCTCCCAGCCCGACCTGGCCCGCCGCTACGTCGACCATGCCGTGGGGCGCCGGGCCCAGGAGCTGGGCCGCGCCACCAGCTCGCGCCAGCTGCCCACCCGGCCCGATGCCGTCACCGACGCCCGCCTGGAACTGCCCGCCGGTACGCAGGTGGTGCAGGGCGACCCGATCCGCGCCGCCGCCCAGCGCGAGGAGCTGCTGCGCGGCTTCCGCGATCGGGTGCTGCGATGAGCCCGCGCCGTCGGGCCGCGCTGGCCTGCCTGCTGCTGGTCCTGCTGCTGCTGGCGCTGGTGACGCCGGTGGCCGCCACCGCCCTGGGCAGCCGGGGCCGGGCCGCCGCCGTGACCACCCTCTCGGCGCAGGCCCCGCTGCTGGGCAACACCATGCTGCTGGGCGTCCTGCAGGCCAGCCTGACCCTGCTGCTGGCCTCCCGGATGGCGCTGCTGGCCACCCGCCGGGCCCCCGGCCGCCGCCTGGTGCACCTGGCCTGCCTGGCGCCGCTGCTGATGCCGCCCTACACGATGGCGCTGGCGCTGGTGGTGACCGCCGGTCACAACGGGCTGCTGCGACGCCACGGCGGTGAGCTGCTGCCCAGCGTCTACGGGCTCGGCGGGATGGTGGTGGCCGGTTCGCTGTCCCTGCTGCCCCACGCCTACCTGGCGCTGCTGGCCGCCGAACGCGCCGTCGACCCCGGCCTGGTGGAGGCGGCGCGCAGCCTGGGCCTCAGCCCCGGGCAGGCGCGGCGACGCGTCGTCTGGCCCCGGCTCGCCGCCGTCGCGGCGGCCACCTGGCTGATGGTCTTCGCCGAGGCGATCACCGACCTGGCCAATCCGTTGGTGCTGGGCGGTGGCTACGAGGTGCTGGCCAGCCGCGTGCAGCTGGCCGTGGTGGCGGAGTCGGACCTGCCGGCCGCTGCCTCGGCCGCACTGCTGCTGAGCGTGCCCACCATCGTGGTCTTCTTGCTGGGCGGCATGGTGGGGGCACGTCCCATCGCCGTGCGCGGCCTGGTCTCCCTCAGCCGGGCGCCGGCCCCCGCGCAGCGGGCCCGCCCCGACGAGGTGGTGCTCGGCTGGCTGGTGGCCGGAGGTGTGCTGGCCCTGCTGGGCTCAGTGATGGTGGGCGCCGTGGTGCGCGAGATCGGCGTCGACGACCGCCCCACCGCCGTTCACCTGGCCGACGTGGTGGCCGGCCCGCACACCGTCGCGCTGGGCAACAGCCTGTTGCTGGCCCTGCTGGTGCTGCCGCTCTGCGGCGGCCTCGCGCTGCTGCTGGCGTGGGCACTGCGCTGCGGCCCCGAGCCGCTGCCCGCCCCGGCGCGGCTGGCTCGCCGGCTGCTGGGCGTGCTGGCGGCGCTGCCCGGCGTGGCCGTCGGGCTGGCGCTGTTCATGGTGCTGCTGCGACTGGCGCCCAACCCGTCGACCGCCTGGCTCGACCCCTTCGGCTGGGGGGCTGCACTGGCGGTGGCCGTGGTGCACCTGGTGCGCACCCTGCCCGGCACGGTGCAGCCGGTGCTGGACGCCCTGGACCGGCGCGGCCAGGAGCTGGACGAGGCCGCGCGGGTGCTGGGCGGCAGCCGCCGGCAGCGGTCGCGGGTGGCGCTGCCGGTGGTCGGCGGCGCCCTGCTGCCGGCACTGGTGGCGAACTTCAGCCGTACCCTGACCGCTGTGTCCTCGGTGATCCTGCTCAGCAACTCCCACGTCCCGCTGCTCAGCGTGCGCGCCCTGGTGGAGAGCGGCTCGGGGCGGGTGGGCAGCGCCTGCGCCATGGCGGTCTGCCTGGCCGCGGTGACGGGAGCGGTCACCCTGGTCTGCGCTCCCGGGCGGGGGCGGCCATGACGCTGCAGGTGCGCGGTCTGGGCCGTCGGCTCGACGGCCGGTGGCTGGTGCACGGCGCCGATCTGGAGCTGGAGGCCGGCCGCACCCTGTGTGTGGTGGGTCCCTCGGGCTGCGGGAAGACCAGCCTGCTGCGGCTGCTGGCCGGGCTGGACCGGCCCGATGCCGGCAGCATCGTCGTCGACGGCCGGGACGTGACGCAGCGTCCGGCCGAACGGCGGCCGGTGGCGATGGTCTTCCAGTCCGAGACGCTCTTCCCGGAGCTCACCGTGGCGCAGAACATCGGCTTCGGGCTGCAGGCTCGTCGGGTGCCGGCGGCACGCCGTGAGGAGGCGGTGGAGGTGGCCCTGCTGCGGCTCGGCCTGACCGGACTGGGCGATCGCCTGCCGCACCAGCTCTCCGGCGGCCAGCAGCGCCGGGTGGCGGTGGCGCGCTCGCTGGTGCTGCGGCCACGGGTGCTGCTGCTCGACGAGCCGATGGGCGGGCTGGACGAGATGAGCCGCGCCCAGCTCTCCCGCCAGCTGCGCACCCTGGCTGCCCGCGGCCTGTCCCACGGCGGCGGCACCGCGGTGGTCCACGTCACCCACGACCAGGCCGAGGCCCTCTCCTCCGGGGACCTGCTGGCCGTGATGGACCAGGGGCGGATCCTGCAGCAGGGCACGCCGCGCGAGGTCTTCACCCGCCCGGCCTCGGCCCGGGTGGCGGCCTTCCTGGGACGCTCCAACTTCCTCGACGTGGACCTGTTGGGCGCCACCGGCCGGCCCGGCGCGGCGCAGGCCAGGGTGCACGTGCTGGGCCGCGACCTGCAGGTGGCCTGCCACGACGAGCTGCTGGGCGCCGCCCCGGGAGGCGCCAGCCTGCTGGTGCGCCCCGGTTCGGTCCAGCTGTCGCCGGCCCCCGAGGCCCCGGTCGCCCGGGCCCGCGAGGTGCACGGCGACGTCGGGATCGTGCAGCACGTCGCCTACCTGGGCGACCACCTGGATGTCGTGGTGGAGACCGAGCGCGGCACTGTGGTGGCGGCCTGCGCCCCCTCGGCGCGCTGGGTGGCCGGCGACGGGGTGCGGGTGCAGGTGGTGGGCCAGGAGTGCTGGGTGCTGGCCCGGCAGCGCTGAGGGGCCGGGCGGCCTCGACGCCCGGATGGTGCCCGCGCCGGCCGACGTGAGTCACCCGGATGGTCACAGCCCCGGACGTCACAGCCCGGACGATCACAGCCCCGGACGGTCACAGCACTGTGACCAAGCGTCACCGTCGCGGACTGCCGGCGGCCGGCGGCGTTGCACAGGATGAGGGGGTGAACAGCGACGTTCCCGCGTCGCCCTGTCCCGAGACCTGGAGAACGACATGTCAATCACCCAGACCGAGCCGCGACGCAGCTGGCTCGCCAGTCCGCCGCCGGCGCCGCGGCTCAGCGAGAGCGAGCAGGCCGCCCGCTACCCGTCGATGCGCCTGCGCGTCTTCCTCGGCATCTTCCTCGGCTATGCCGGCTTCTACCTGATCCGCAACAACATCCCGCTGGTGGCCACGGTCCTGATGGACCAGGGCAAGCTCGACAAGGTCGACATCGGCATGATCGCCAACTCCGCGCTGATCGCCTACGGCTTCAGCAAGTTCTTCATGGCGACGCTGTCCGACCGGTCCAATGCGCGCTACTTCCTGCCGCTCGGCCTGGCCCTGTCGGCCCTGGTCAACCTGTGCATCGCCTTCATCCCGGCGCTGAGCGCCAGCGTCGCGGTCTTCGTCGTCGTGATGTTCGTCAACGGCTGGTTCCAGGGCATGGGCTGGCCTCCCTCAGGCCGCGTGCTGGTGCACTGGTTCAGCACCAACGAGCGTGGGTGGAAGACCGCCATCTGGAACTGCGCCCACAACGTGGGCGGCATGGCCGTCGGCGCCCTGGCCGCACTGGGCCTGTCGATCACCTCGAACCAGTGGCAGGCCGCCTTCTGGCTGCCCGCGCTGGTGGCGCTGGCCGTGGCCGCGATCGCCTTCGTGCTGATCCGCGACACGCCGGAGTCCATCGGCCTGGCGCCGATCGAGGAGTACCGCAACGACCCGGCCAAGGTGGAGACCACCGGCGCTGAGAAGCTCAGCTACTGGGGCACCATCGCCAAGCACGTGCTGCTGCGGCCCACCATGATCTACCTGGCGCTGGCCAATGTCTTCGTCTACGCACTGCGCTACGGCGTGCTCTCCTGGACCCCGACCTACCTCAAGGAGGTCCACAAGGTGTCGGTGGCCAAGGGCATCGCGGGCTTCAGCCTGTTCGAGCTGGCCGGCATCTTCGGCACCCTGGCCTGCGGCCTGGTCTCGGACAAGCTCTTCAAGGGCAACCGCACCCGCACCGGCATCGCCTTCCTCACCGGCGTCGGCATCTTCCTGGTGGCCTACTGGCTCTCCCCGGTGGGCACGCCCTACTGGCTGCTGATGGTCTACCTGTTCTTCATCGGCGGCTTCATCTACGGCCCCGTGATGCTGATCGGCCTGCAGGCGCTCGACATGTCGGCCAAGCACGTGGCGGGCACCGCCGCCGGCTTCACCGGCCTGTTCGGCTACGTGATCGGCGCCACCATGGCCTCCACCGGTGTCGGCTGGGTGGTCAAGCACTACGGCTGGAGCACCACCTTCGCGGTGCTGACCGCCTGCGTCGTGGCCGCCATCGTGCTGATCGCGCTGGTGGGCCCGGAGGAGAAGCGACTGATGGAGTCGCACCGCCTGGCCAGCAACCGCTGACCGCAGCACCCGTGACCGGGTCGTCCACCGCAGAGCGCGGTGGGCGCCCCGTCGTGCATCTGGGGCGGTGGCGTCTGGTCGTCGTCCCCGGCCAGCGGCTCGCCGGCTCCTTGGCGTGCTGCCGTGATGGGTCCTGCAGAGGGGCTCGTCATCACGCCCGGTGGCGTGCCATCGCGGCTGGCGCGTGCGGATCACGGCCGGTGGGTTCGCATCGCGGCTCGCACGTTCGCATCACCCCTGCTGCAACAGGGGTGATCGGCACCTTCGCGCCGTGACCTGCTCGCTCGCTGCGACGGGGTGAGGAGCTGGGAGGAGCTGGGTGGTGCGGGCCACGGGGACCGTCGTGACGCGGATCGCCCCCGGGTGGTCGTCATCGCGGCTCGCACGTTCGCATCGCCCCTGCTGGAACAGGGGTGATCGGCACCCTCGCGCCGTGACCTGCTTGCTCGGTGCGACGGGGTGAGGAGCTGGGAGGAGCTGGGCGGTGCGGGTTCCGACCCACAGGACGGTGCAGCGGTGGGTCAGCCGATCCGCTGCCCGGTCAGGCCGGTGGCGGTGCTGGTGGCCGGGCGCAGGCCGGTGGCGGTGACCCCGCGGGTGGTGAGCTGCCCCGACGGCGAGAGCGCGGTCAGCACTCCGCTGCGGTGCGAGGCCACCTGGTAGGAGCCCCAACCCTGGCCCACCTGCCGGCCCGAGCCGAGCAGGCCGGTGGCGGTGGTGGGGTGGAGCAGCAGCCGGCCGGAGGAGTCGACGCCCAGCAGGTCGGCGCGGGAGTCGCCGGTGACGTCGCCTGGGCTGGTGACCTGCACCAGTCGGCTTGAGGCGACCAGCTGGCGGCCCTGCGTGAGGCCCGTGCGCGAGAGGTTGTACTGCACCACCCTGCCGCCCGAGAAGACCGCCACCAGATGGCGCTGGGCACTGGGCGCCTGCCGCGGCCCGGAGTCGGTCAGCGAGCGGGCCGCACCCCAGCCGTTGCCCACCTGTCGTCGTGCTCCGAGCCGGCCACCGCCCGTCGACGGGTAGAGGAAGAGCCGGCCGTCGGCATTGCTGCGGGCCACCAGCTCGGGCCAGCCGTCGCCGGTCAGGTCGTCCAGCTGGGTGAGCAGGCCCATGCCCAGCCAACCGTTGCCGACGGCCCTGCGGCTGCTCACCACCCCGGAGGCCGAGAGGCTGTCCAGCCACAGGGCGCCGCCGCGGTCCACCCGGTACTGCTGCGAGGTGGCGGGCAGGTCCTTGAAGTGGATGAAGCCATTGGGCCAGCGCACCGAGCGGGTCAGGGTGCTGCGGTGGAAGCTGTTGTGGTTGTCGCGGTTCATCTCGCTCACCAGCACCGAACCGTCCGGGTTGACCGCCTCGACGTAGGCGACGTGGCCCACAGATCGGTCCCAGTAGGCCACGGCCCCCACCGCCGGGATGGAGTCCACCCGGATCCCGGCGCGACGGGCGGCGTCGTCCCACCGGCCACCATGGCTCCAGCGCTGGCCGCGGTAGCCGATGTTGGTCATCGGCACGCCGCTGCGGGTGTTCAGCCGGTGCGCCACCCAGGAGACGCACTGGCCCTGGAAGAAGTCCCACCGGTCGGGGACACAGCCGGTGAGATCGCCGGGCACCTCGGAGCAGTCCTTGGCCAGGGGATGGGGATAACCGTGGTAGCTGTTCGCCAGGCCGGTGCCCGCGGTGGTGGCAGCCTGCGCCGAGGCAGCGCCGGTGAGGCAGGCGGCCACCAGGCTGCCGCTCAGCGCCAGGGCGGCGCCGAGGCGACGGCGGATGGAAGGGGCTGTGTGACGGGCAGGGGTCATGGCGGTGCTCCGGAGGGCGCCCGGGGGTGGCGCGTTCCCGAGCGATTCTTCCCTGCCGCTCAGCTGCTTCTCACCCACTGTGCGGACATCTGACCAGATCTTCAGCAAGGGGGCGCACCGTGCGGGGCCATAGGCTGGGCCGGTGGACCTGACCAGCGCGAGCGAGGAGCTCTACTCCGGCCTGCCGGAGGACTTCGTCGCCCGACGCAAGGAGCTGGCTCGCCAGGCGCGCGCGGACAAGGACCGGCCGCTGGCCCAGGCCATCGAGGCGCTGCGACGTCCCAGCCGGGGCGCCTGGCTGGTGAACCTGCTGGCCCGTCATGCCACCGACTCGCTCACCGAGCTCTTCGACCTGGCCCCCTTGCTGGCCGAGATGCACACCACCGGTACACCCGAGCAGCTGCGCGAGCTGGGTGGCCTGCGGCGACGCACCGTGATGGCCCTGGTGCAGCGCGCCGTCGAGCTGGCCGGGCTGCGCGGCCACCACGCCACCGATGCCACGCGCTGGGAGGTTCAGACCACCCTGGAGGCCGCGCTGGCGCACCCGGAGGCGGCGCGCCAGGTGCTGGCCGGTTGCCTGGTGGCCACACCCGAGTCCGCCGCCAGCTTCCCCTTGGAGCTGTTCAGCGAGCCGGGGCAGGGTCTGGGTGCGGGACGTGTCACCCCTGCGACGAAGCATTCCGAGCCGGCGACCATCGCGGAGCCGGCCGGGCAGAGCGGGCCGGAAGCGGCCGCCGAGAGGCCCGTCGACGAGCAGCCCGTGGCGCCGGTGATCGACCTGGCCGCGGCGGCCCGGCAGAAGGCGGCCCGCGAGCGCGTCGCCCGGCTGCGGCGGGCCGAGGGTGACGTGGCCCGGGTGCAGGCCGAGCTGGAGACCGCGGAGCGCACCCGGGACCAGGCGAGTGAGCGCGAGGCCGGTGTCCGACGGGAGGTCGAGCAGGCCGATGGGCAGCTGCAGGAGCTGGGTCGCGAGGCCGAGCAGGTGGCTGCCGAACGCGCCGAGCTGGAGTCGCGCCTGGCCGCCCTGGCGGAGCGCGAGCAGGAGCTGGCCGCCCGACGCGCTGAGGCCGAGGCCCTGGCAGAGCGCCACCGGGCCGAGGCCGAGCAGGCCGCCACCGAGGCTGCTCACAGCGACGAGGTCGCCCGTGGAGTGGCGGAGCGGCTGACTGAGCTCACCGCTGCGCTGACGGCGTTGCAGGCCGAGCGGGACTGAGCACGCGCATCCCCTCCGTCAAGAGCACGTGAGTACGGCGTGTCCGCTCCGTCGCGGGCTAGTCTTCCGCCGCCGCGATGTCCAGTGGAGGGGCAAAGGCGGGGTGCTGTCACTGAGCCTGATACGTGGTCAGGTGTGCAGTCGCTCACCGTACGATCTGCCTCATGGGGCAAGTCGTGATGAGTGAGGAGGCCCGGGGCCGTGACCTCGGTGCATTGAAAGGGCACAATCAACGCGTCGTGGCGGACGCCATCAGACGCAGCCCCGGTGGCATCAGCCGCACTCAGATTGCGGAATTGACCGGACTCACGCCCCAAAGCGTCGGAAACATCGTGCGTCCGCTGATGCAGCAGGGCCTGGTGATCGAAGCGGGTCGGTCAAGTTCTGGTGGTAAGCCGCGGGTGTTGCTGACTCTGAACCCGGCGGGCAGCTACACGGTAGGTGTCCACCTGGATCCGCAACAGCTTGAGATCGTGCTGTTTGACTTGTCGGGCGAGGCCGTGGATCGGACCGTGCGGCCGACTCCTCGCAGTGAGCAGCCCCAGAAGGTCATCGACGCAATCGCCCGACGGATCCAACGTCAGCTCGACCAGGCTGGCATCGGACGCGACCTCGTCTGCGGCGTCGGTCTGGCTGTTCCCGGTCCGATAGACCTCGCACGCGGCATCATGATCGACCCGCCGCTCATGCCGAGCTGGCGCAATGTCTCGATTCGCCAGATGCTCGAAGAGCGACTCAACATTCCAGTGGTGATGGAGAAGGATGTGCTGGCCGCAGCCTTGGGTGAGCTGTGGCTGACCAGAGCCCCCGAACCGCCCAGCTTCGTGTTCGTCTACCTCGGGACGGGTACAGGGCTGGCATTTGCCCAAGCGGGACGGGTTATGCGAGGTCGGACAGGTAATTCCGGCGAGATCGGCCACATCATGTCGAGTAGGCCGGCCGAGATCTGCCCGCACTGCGGGGGCACGCACGTGGGCCTGTCGCTGTCGCCCTATGAGTGGGTTCGCGAGGGGCAGCTGGCAGGAATCTTGCCCGATCTGGGTTATTCTGCGGGCCGCCGTCGCATCGAAGAGCATGCCGCAATGCTGGTTGCCCGCGCGGCGGCGGGGGAGCCCGAGGCCCGTTCGGTGATGGAACCGATCGCCTTCTCGCTAGCACAGTTGGCGTCGGTGGCCAGTGACCTGCTCGACCTCGATGAGGTGGTACTGGGTGGTCCCTATTGGGTTGAGCTTGCCGAGTGGATGACCCCGCTGGTGCAGCGATCCGTGAACGAGTTGACCGTCCTCCACTCGGTCAGGCCGGTGCGAGTCCGCAGCTCGATCCGCGCGGAGGATGTCGGCGCGGTGGGGGCGGCGTCCCTGGCGATGGAGAGTTTCTTCCTTACTGCGTGAGGACCGGCGCAGTCGCGGACATGTCCTGCTGGGGGTGCTCACGATCCCACCCTTGACGACTCTTTAGAAAAAGCTTTTACTAAGGCGCACGGACCGTTCGCAAAGGAGCCATCATGGACCGTCGCCATTTCCTGACCCTCTCGGCTGCCCTGGGTGCAGCCGGCACCTTGTCTGCCTGTGGAAGCAGCGATTCCGACACTGGCGCGGGAGCGCAGGCCACAGCGGCCGCCACCCCGGGCGTCATCAAGGTCGCCTACCAGAAGTACGGCAACTTCACGCAGATCGATTCGCTCTTCAAGGACGTGAAGAAGATCTTCGAGGCTGAAAACCAGGGCAGCAAGCTCGAGCTGATTCCCATCGAGGCTGCCCAGAACGACTACATCACCAAGCTCGCGCTCATGAACCGCAGCGCGGACACCGCCCCCGACCTGATGTACGAGGACTCTTTCATGGTCCGCTCCGACGTCGATGCTGGCTACCTCCTCAAGCTCGACGACTACCTCGCCGGCTGGCCAGACTGGGGTCAGTTCGTCGACGCTGCCAAGGAGGCTGGCAAGGCGGACGACGGTGGCATCTACGGCGTCTCGCTCGGAACAGACACCCGCGGCATCTGGTACAACAAGCAGGTCCTCGCAAAAGCAGGCATCGCAGCCGAGGGCTGGCAGCCGAAGGACTGGGATGAGCTCCTCACGGCAGCCGAGGCCATCAAGGCCAAGGTTCCCGGTGTCATGCCGCTCAACGTCTACTCGGGTAAGCCGAATGGCGAGGGCTCGGTGATGCAGGGCTTCGAGATGCTGTTGTACGGCATTGAGGGCGGCACGCTCTACAAGGAGGACGAGAGCAAGTGGGTCGTCGGCTCCCAAGCCTTCAAGGACTCGCTGGCATTCATCGAGCGGATCTACACGTCCGGGCTGCCCCCAAGCCACAGCAGGCCCTCGACTCAAATATCGGCAGTGTCGTCAGCGGCCAGTGGATTCCGAAGGGCAAGCTCGCCATCAATGTCGACGGCTCGTGGATGCCAGGCAACTGGATGCCCAAGGGCAATGTGCCGTGGCCCGAATGGGAGAAGGTCATGGGCTGGGCAGCGATGCCGACCCAGAAGGGTCAGGGGTCGGGCAAGGTCTCGATGTCGGGCGGCTGGCTGCTGTCGATCGGTGCGAACTGCAAGAACCCCGGTCTCGCCTTCAAGGTGATGGGCATCGCGCTCGACAAGAAGCACGCGCTCATGAACTACATCAACAACTCCCAGATTTCGGTGCGCAAGGACTGCTCCGAGGACGCGGAGTACTTGGGAGCCAACCCGTCCGTGAAGTTCTTCACCGACTTGGTGGCCGACACCAAGTTCCGTCCTGCCACCGCCGACTACCCCGAGATCTCCACGGCCATCGCCTCGGCCATGGAGGCCGTCATGACAGGCCAGCAGTCAGTGGATGAAGCTGCGGCAGCCTATGACAAGGCGGTCGTCGAGCAGGTCACCGAAGAGAACACCGTCAAGGGCTGATCTCGTGCAGCGCCACGGATCAGGTGTGGTGCGGGCAGTGCCTCTGCTGCCCGCACTCGCCCTTCTCGCCATCTTCCTTGCCGGCCCGATCATCTGGGCCCTCTACAGCTCATTCACCAATGTCGCGCTGACCGGGCGGTTCGCGTTGGATCCACGATTCGTGGGCCTGGCCAACTACAAGCGCCTGCTGAGTGACCCTGTCTTTCCCAAGTCTGTGTGGCTGACCGTCCTCTTCGTGGGACTGTCTGCGGTGGTCGGGCAGAACCTGCTCGGCATCGCGCTTGCCGCCATGATGCGCAACGTCGACAAGGTCACACGTGCCATCGTGGGAACCATCGTCGTGGCCGCGTGGATCCTTCCGGAGATCGTCGCCGCATTCTGCCTCTACGCCTTCTTCAGTGATGGCGGGACGCTGCAGTCGGTGTTCGGGCGCATCGGCATCCACCTGCCGAACATGCTCTATGACCACCCGATGACCTCGGTGATCCTCGCGAATGTCTGGCGGGGCACAGCCTTCTCGATGATGGTCTACGCGGCTGCGCTGGCCGATGTGCCGCCCGAACTGACCGAGGCTGCGGAGGTGGACGGGGCGAGTTGGTGGCAGCGCACCTGGAATGTCGTGCTGCCCACCATCAACCGGTCGATCGCGACCAATCTGATGCTCACGACCCTGCAGACCCTGTCGGTCTTCACCCTGATCTGGGTGATGACGGCCGGTGGCCCGGGCACCAACTCGTCCACCCTGCCGATCCTCGCCTACCAAGTGGCCTTCAAGAGCGCCAAGGTCGGTTATGGGACGGCTATCGCGACGGTGATGTTGCTCATCGGGGCCATCTTCTCCATCGTCTATATCCGCATGCTGCGTACCGGGGAGGCCAAGCAATGAGCCGCACACTGTCACTTGCCAGCCCCAGCAAGACGCCGAGCCGAATCCTGAGCACCATCGCCTTGGTGGTTCTCGGACTGGCCTTCCTGCTGCCCTTCCTGTGGCTGGTTCTGGCTGCCTTCGACCCCGCCGCGACGCTGACCGCCCGCGTGCCCGACAGCCCGTCGATGGAGAACATGACGAAGGTCGCCAACGCGGACACCACTGGTATGCCGCTCCTGAACTCGGCGATCTTGAGCTTCGGCACTGCGCTGCTCACGGTCATTGCCGCGGTGCTGGCGGCGTACCCCCTGTCGCGCTATTCGACCCGCTTCAACCGGGGCTTTTTGAACGCGGTGCTCTTCGGCACCTGCCTGCCGATCACCGCGATGATGGTGCCTGTCTACGGCCTGTTCGTCCGGCTGAAGCTGCTCGACTCCATGTGGGGAACGATCGCATTCCTCGCTGCGACCTCACTGCCGATGGCCATCTACATGACGAAGAACTTCATGGATTCCGTGCCGATCTCCCTCGAGGAAGCGGCCTGGGTCGATGGGGCGACAGCCATGAAGACCCTGCGCACGGTGGTCATCCCGCTGATGCGCCCCGGCATCGCCGTCGTGTTCATCTTCGTGTTCGTGGGCGCCTGGGGGAACTTCTTCGTCCCGTTCATCCTTCTGCTCTCCCCGGAGAAGCAGCCGGCCGCGGTCAGCATCTTCGGCTTCTTCGGCCAGTACGGTGCGGTCGCATATGGCCAGCTGGCTGCGTTCTCCCTGCTGTACGCGATTCCCGTCCTCGTCCTCTACGTGTTCGTCCAGCGTGTGCTCGGCGGAGGGTTCAACCTCGCCGGCGCCGTCAAGGGCTGAACAACCAATCTGCTGGAGACTCTCATGCACACCATGGCTGCTCGCACAGAGCACCGGATCCGCCGTTTCATCGACGAACGACTCTTCCCTCAGATCTACCGAGACCGCGTCCCGCTGGAGGTAGCGGTCTGGGCTGCGCCCGACGAGCCCGTCCCCTTCGCCGAGGCCAGCGATCAGAACTATGAAGCCTTCGAGGTCGGCTCTCGCTGGGGCAAGCCGTGGGGGACGACGTGGTTCCGCGTCCGGGGTGAGGTGCCCGCCGATTGGCACACCACCGACAACTGCCGCGTCGAGCTCGACATCGACCTGGGATTCACCAAGACCATGCCCGGCTTTCAGGCCGAGGCGACCGCGTGGACCCCCGAGGGCCGCATCATCAAGGGCATCGAGCCGTTCAACTCGTGGGTGCCGGTCGAAGGCGAGCAGGTGCACGTCTTGGTCGAGGCCGCCTCGAACCCCAATGTCAGTGAGCAGGGCTGGATCGTACCCACGCCCATGGGCGACAAGGCGACGGCCGGCGACGGTCCGCTGTACACCCTCATGTGCGCTGACGTCGCGCTGCTCGACGAGCAGGTCTACGAACTTGCCCAGGATGTCGTCGTCCTCACCGAGCTGATGATGGAGCTGCCCGAGAGCTCGACCCGGCGCCTGCAGATTCTCGCCGCGCTCGAACGGATGCTGAACACGGTCAATCCCTTCGACCTCGCATCTACCGCTCAGCAGGGGCGAGAAGTGCTCGCGCCCGTCCTCGAAAAGCCTGCCCACATGACGGCCCACGAGGTCTACGCCACTGGGCACGCGCACATCGACTCCGCCTGGTTGTGGCCTACGCGCGAGACCCGCCGCAAGTGCGCTCGGACCTTCTCCAACGTGCTCGCACTGATGGACCGTGACCCAGATGCGGTCTTCGCCTGCTCGTCTGCCCAGCAGTACCAGTGGATGAAGGAGGACTACCCGGAGCTGTTCGAACGCATCCGCGACCGGGTGGCCGAGGGGCGCTTCGTTCCGGTCGGCGGCATGTGGGTCGAGTCGGACACCAACATGCCCGGCGGCGAGGCGATGGTGCGCCAGTTCGTCGAGGGCACGAACTTCTTCATCGACGAGTTCGGGTTCGAGCCGAACAACGTGTGGCTGCCCGACAGCTTCGGCTACTCGGCGGCCCTGCCGCAGCTGGCCCGTCTGGCCGGCAAGAAGCACTTCCTCACCCAGAAGATCAGCTGGAACGACACGAACAAGTTCCCGCACCACACCTTCGAGTGGGAGGGCATCGACGGCACGCGCGTGTTCACCCACTTCCCGCCCGTCGACACCTACAATGCCGAGATCCGCGGCGCCGAATTGGCAAAGTCGGAGCGGCAGTACCTGGACAAGGCGCACTCCACGAAGGCGCTGATGCCTTTCGGGTACGGCGACGGAGGCGGTGGCCCCACCCGCGAGATGATGGCTCGCGCCCGGCGGACGTCCAACCTCGAGGGCTCGCCCAAGGTGAAGGTCGTTTCCCCGGAGGTGTTCTTCGCCGACTCGCAGGCCGAGTACACGAACCCGCCGGTGTGGCGCGGCGAGCTCTACCTGGAATACCACCGTGGTACCTACACCTCGCAGCACGAGACCAAGCGCGGCAACCGTGAGTGTGAGCACCTGCTGCGCGAGGCCGAGCTGTGGTGGTCGACGGCGGTTGTCCGCACTGGTGCCGAGTATCCGCGTGACGAACTGCAGCAGATCTGGCGACTCGTGCTGCTGCAGCAGTTCCACGACATCCTGCCCGGATCGTCCATCGCCTGGGTTCACCGGGAGGCAGAGTCAAACTACGAGTCCCTGCGCGATCGCCTGCGTAACCTGATCGAGCGGGCGATCGGTGTGCTGGTCGGGGATTCCCAAGAGTCCGAGGGGTCGAGGGGGCTGCTCGCGTTCAATGCCAGTCCCTTCGAGCAGTGCGGCATCGCGCCACTGTCGGCCGGGGTTCCTGACGAGCGTGCGTCCGCCGGCTTCGATGCCAGCGGACGACTCGAGACCGCCGGACTGTCGGTGCAGGTCGACCTCGGGAGTGGACGCATCACGTCCTTGGTCGACCGGCGCGCCGGACGCGAACTCGCGACCCCCGCAGAACCGATGGGGCAGGTCGTGGCGCACCAGGACATCCCGAACGAGTGGGACGCGTGGGACATCAACCACTTCTACAAGGACGTCCGGACGCCGCTGGAGGCCGAGTCGGTCGAGGTGCGGGACGGTGAGGTGGTCGTGACCTACCGGCTACCGCATTCGACAATCAGACAAGTGCTGCGAGCTGACGAACTCGGCCTGCGGGTCGTGTTCGACATCGACTGGCACGAGCGCCAGACCCTGATCAAGTGGTACTTGCCGGTGGCGGTGAAGGCCGACACCTGCGCGTCGGAGATCCAGTTCGGGCACCTGCGCCGACCCACGCATGTCAACACCAGCTGGGATGCGGCGCGCTTCGAGACGATCGCCCACCGCTGGCTGCAGGTCGGTGACACCCGCAGCGGGCTGTGGCTGGCCAACTCGTCCACCTACGGCTACGACGTATCGGCCCAAGGGACGAGTGCCGACGAGCCGGTTACCCGCGTCGGGGCCTCGCTCGTGCGTGCGCCGCTGTTCCCCGACCCGGAGGCTGACCAGGGCCAGCACCACCTGGAGTTCGTCATCGGTGCTGGCACGATCGAGGACGCGATCCCTGGCGGTTACGCGGTGAACCTGCCGCTGCGGATAGCATCGGGGTCCGGGACGGTCGATGCGCTGGTCGGCGTCGACAACCCGGCCGTCGTCATCGAGGCTGTGAAACTCGCCGAGGACGGGTCGGGTGACGTCGTCGTCCGGCTGTACGAGAGCCTCGGGGCTCCGGCGGCGGCCGCGGTGAGCGCTGAGTTCGAGACATCGGGCGCGACGCGGGTTGACCTGTTGGAGCGGAAGCTCGGCGGCGTCGACCTGGGGCGGGTCGAGCTGCACCCCTTCGAGGTGGTGAGCATCCGCCTCAAGCGGTGAGCGTGGCGTGAGGGGCACCCCGTCCGAGAGGGCGGGGTGCCTCTCTGCGTTCGCGCGTTCGTCTGTGCGTGTGGACGGCCCGGACAGCACACTCGGCTGGCCACGTGGCACCGGGCTCGACCGACATTTCGACTTCATCACGGTTACACCGAACCCATGGCATTCGTTCACTCGGGGACGCTTCACTGAAGCCATGGGGGGAGCGCTCCCCCCCAGCAGATTTGCCCATTGGTCCGGGCCGCCGGACCTGAGCCCAAGGACTCCCATGAACGCACGCCGTACCACCACACTGCTCGCGGCCCTGACCGTGGCCGCCAGCTTCACTGCCTGCTCCTCCAATGAGGCGACACCGGCCAGCGAGGGCGGCTCGTCGTCCACGGCCGCGGCAGGGGGCGAGGGCACCCTCGTCGTCTACACCAACTCGAACGCCGAGGGTCGAGCCGAGTGGCTGACCGAAGAGGCGAAGAAGCAAGGCCTCACCATCCAGGTCGTCGGACAGGGTGGCGGTGACACCACGAACAAGCTCCTCGCCGAGAAGAACAACCCGGTTGCTGACGTCGTGTTCGGGTTGAACAACGTGTTCTACGAGCAGCTCGAGGCCGCCGACATCCTCGAGGACTACACCCCCAGTTGGTCGGCAGAGGTCGATGCCACCAAGGGCGACGACGACGACAACAAGAGCTACTGGCCCATTGTCGAGCAGGGCATCCTGCTCGTCTACAACACCGACAAGTACACCGAGGCCACCGCGCCCAAGGACTGGACCGACCTGTGGAGCAAGCCCCAGTTCAAGGGCCGATACCAGAGCGAGACGAGCCTGGGCGGCGCTACCACCCGTCTGGTGATGGCCGGCATCCTCGACCGCTACAAGGACGAGAGCGGTGAGATGGGTGTCTCGGACGAGGGCTGGAAGCAGGTGCAGGGCTACTTCGACAACGGCACCCCCGCTGAGAAGGACGTCGACCTGTACTCGCGTATGGCCAAGGGCACCGTCGACATGGGCCAGATGAACTCGTCCAATGTGCCGAAGTGGGAGAAGACCTACAACGTGACGTCAAAGCCGGTCATCCCCTCGGTCGGCGTGCCGTACGCCATCGAACAGGTCGCCCTCGTCAAGGGCACCAAGAAGGCCGACGACGCGAAGAAGTTCATCGACTGGTTCGGCAGCGCAGAGGTGCAGGGCGCGTGGAGCAAGAAGTTCCAGTCGATGCCCGTCAACAAGGGCGCCATCGCCCAGGCGGATCCCTCGGTCGTGAAGTTCCACGAGGGCCTGCCGCAGCAGAAGATCGACTACACCTTCGTGCAGGAGCACATCGACGAGTGGGTCGAGAAGATCGAGCTCGAGTACATGAAGTGAACCTTTGGCCCGGGAGCAGTGATGCTCCCGGGCCCTCCTTCGCGCACCGAGACGCGCGAGAAGACAGACAACAGGCGTCCAGGACGGCCGCCTGACCCCGCAGTCCGCACCGACAGCACGCACGACAAGGACCATGCATGATCACCTACGACGGTGTCGAGGTTCGCTACGGCGACTTCACCGCGATCCCCAAGCTCGACCTGACCATCAACCGCGGTGAGTTCTTCACCATGCTCGGCCCCTCGGGATGCGGCAAGACCACGGCTCTGCGCACCCTCGCCGGCCTCGAGACCCCCAGCGCCGGCGACATCATCATCGACGGTCGTCCTGTGACGAACCTGCCGCCCGACCGGCGCGAGGTCGGAATGGTCTTCCAGAACTACGCGCTGTTCCCCTCGATGAGCGTCGCCGACAACATCGAGTTCGGCCTACGGGTGCGCAAGACGCCCCGCGCCGAGCGCGAGCGCCTGGTGCGTGAGATGGCCGAAGTGGTCGAGCTGTCGAGCGTGCACATGGACAAGAACCTGGACGAGCTCTCGGGCGGCCAGCAGCAGCGCGTCGCCATTGCCCGCGCGCTCGTGCTGCAACCGAAGATCCTGCTGCTCGACGAACCCCTCAGCAACCTGGACGCGAAGCTGCGCCAGCAGATGCGCCTGCAGCTCAAGCGCCTGCAACAGGACGTCGGCATCACCACCGTCTACGTCACCCACGACCAGGATGAGGCCTTGGCCATGAGTGACCGCATCGCAGTGTTCAACAAGGGACGAGTCGAGCAGGTCGGTACTCCGCAGGAGATCTACGACCACGCAGCCACAGAGTTCGTGTGCACCTTCGTGGGGGAGAGCTCGCCGCTGACCCCCGAACTCGTCAAGACCCTGGCGCGTGGTGGCGACCAGGGTGACGGTGTCTCCCGAGCCACCGGTGCCCGCCTGGACGTCGAGGCGGCCAGCTACCTGCGCGAGGAGCGGGCCAAGCTCGAGGGCGCCCCCGGCCGGGCCGGAGTCACCGCGACGGTGGTGGCCCGGCTCTACCACGGCACCCACTCGACCTACGCGCTCGAGACCCACGGCACCCTGCTGCAGTCAATCGTCATCGAGTCCGGGGCCCCTCGCCCTGATGCCGGTGACCAGGTCACGGTGTGGATCGACCCGGCCGACGTCCTGCAGTACTCGGGGTCGGTGGCGGCATGAGCAGCCCCGAGCAGCTCGAGACGCCACCGGTGCTCGTACCCGAGGCCGCGCCGGGTCTCGACCCGGCTGCTGGCCGCACCCGTCGCATCGCCCCAGCCGGCAGCGTGCGCCAGATGATGCGCCAGCCCTTCGTGGTGGTCGTCAGCCTGCTGCTGTTGTGGTTCATCGGCACGATGCTGGTCTGGCCGAACCTCAATCTGCTGGCTGAGACCTTCATCAAGGACGGCGCGCTCAGCACCAGTGCCGTTGAGCGGCTGGGCAAGTCTGCCCGCGCCATGACCTCGCTCAAGCACTCCTTCCTGCTGGCGGTCGCGCTGTGCGTGTGCACGAACCTCGTCGGCGTGTTCATCGTGCTGGTGACCCACTTCTTCGACATCCGTGGGGCCCGGCTGCTGTGGCTGGGCTACGCGACCACCTTCATCTACGGCGGTATCGTGCTCGCGAGCGCGTACAAGATGCTCTACGGCACCAATGGCCCGTTGGGTCGGCTGGTCGCCTCGGTCGTCCCGGGGCTCGGCCCGGGCTGGTTCACCGGTTTCGGGGCGGTCCTGTTCACGATGACCCTCGCCACCACGACGAATCATCTGCTGTTCGTCTCGAGTGCCTTGGCCGGCATCGACGGGCAGATGCTCGAGTCTGCGCGCATGATGGGTGCCTCGACGTCGACGATCCTGCGTCGTATCGTGCTGCCCATGCTGAAGCCGGTGCTGTTCGCCGTCACCATTCTCAGCTTCCTGACCGGCCTCGGCGCCCTCTCAGCACCTCAGGTGCTGGGCGGCCGCGGGTTCCAGACCATCGCGCCGATGATCCTCACCTTCTCTACGACCCGCACGAGCCGTGACATCGCAGCGCTGCTCGCGATCATCCTCGGTGTCGCCACCATGGCGCTTCTCGCGATCTTGACCCGCATCGAGCGCTCTGGCATGTACTTCTCGGTCTCGAAGGTCTCGGCCAAGATCGTGAAGCAGAAGATCCGCAACCCCATCGCGAATACCGTCGTGCATGTGCTGGCCTGGGGCCTGTGGCTGCTGTACGTGGCTCCCGTCGTGCTCGTGGTGCTGTTCAGCTTCATGCCGCCGGATGCGATCGGACGAGGTGAGCTTGACCTGGGACGCATCAGCCTCGACAACTACGCCCGGGTGTTGACCGGCGGCAGTGCGCTCCGACCCTTCCTCGTGAGCATCGTCTATTCCGCGCTGGCCGCACTGATCGTCGGGCTGGCCATGATGATCGTGTCGTGGATCGTGCAGCGCTACCGCAACCCGGTGACCACCGTCCTCGAGGCGCTGCTGCACATCCCGTGGATCCTGCCGGCGACCATGATCGCCCTGGGCCTGATCATGAGCTACGACCACCCCAGCCCGCTGGTGCTCGGACGAGTCCTCACGGGTACCCCGGTGATCCTGCTGCTCGCCTACGTGATCGTGAAGGTGCCGTTCACCCTGCGGATCCTGAAGTCGGCCTTCGCGGCGCTGAACCTCTCGCTCGAAGAGGCCGCCAGCCTGATGGGAGCCGGTCCGCTGACCGTCTTCCGTCGCATCCTGTTCCCGGCCGTCCTGCCGGCTGCGGCGGCCGTCACGGCGCTGAACTTCAACAGCCTGCTCGACGACTACGACACAGCGGTCTTCCTGGCCCACCCCCTGTTCCAGCCGCTCGGTCTGGTGATCCAGGCCAATACGACCGGCCAGGTGGGGCCCGATGCGGCAGCCAACACCTTCGTGTACACCGTCCTGCTGATGCTCATCACGGGCGGTGTCATGTGGCTGGTCTACGGTCGCCAAGGCAAGCGACGCCACCGGCGATGAGTACGCCATCAGAGAGGGTCGAGGTGAGCGGGGCTGGCCTGCCCGTCCCGGGGCGGGTGACCATCGACGACGTCGCTCGCCGGGCCGGGGTGTCACGCACCTCGGTCTCGCGGGCGCTGCTCGGGCAGAACAAGGTCTCCGACCAGACCCGTTCCCGGGTGCGTCAGGCTGCCGAGGAACTCGGCTATGTGCCGAGCGTGGCTGCCTCGACGTTGGCCTCGGGGCGTGGTGACACCCTCGGGTTGTTGCTGCGTGACGCGGCCAACCCGGCCTACGGCCTACTGTTCACCGAACTGCAGAGGTATGGACGTGAGGCGGGCCGCCAGGTCGTCTCGATGACCGTCACGACCGATGAACACGGCCGAGGCCAGGTGGCCGCCCTGCACCACCTCGTGGGTCTGCGGGTTGCGGGGCTGGTGGTCGCCACCGGCGGCCTGTCGACTGAACAGCTGCTGCCCTTCGCCGGCATCTTGCCGATCGTCCGCGCCGGACGCCCGGAGGAGTCGGGCCTGCTGCACGCGGTCAGCTACGACGAGCGCGGAGGCGGCGCAGAGGTTGCCCGCGCGATCCACGCCCACGGTCACCGTCGGGTGGCGGTGCTGGTGACCGACGCCGATGTTTCCTACCCCGAGTGGGTACGCGGCACGGCCATCGTCGAGACCCTGCGCGCCCTGGGCGTTGACGTGGACGAACTGGCAGTGCGGCGGCACTTCGAGGGCGCGACGGAGGTGTGTGATCTGGCCCGGCAGCGAAGGGTGAGCGCGGTGGCCTGTCCCTCGGACATGCGAGCCCTGCAGGTGCTGCGCGTGGCGCGGAGCCAAGGCTTGCGGGTGCCCGACGACCTGTCCGTCACCGGTTTCGACGGCATCCTTCCCGGCGCCGACCTGATCGGGCTGGCGACCTACCGCATCCCTGTCGAAGAGGTGGCAAGTGCTGCCATCCGAACGCTGCTCGAGGTGGTGAACGGCGCCGAAGGTGTCCACCAGCTGCAGATGTCTGGACGGTTCGTCGAGGCTCCTTCGCTCGACCGTCCCGTGCCTGCACCGACATGAACCGTTCTCAAACCCACGCCCTCCAGAACCAGGAGCTCCCGTGATCGTCGCTGAGCACCCCCGACCTGACCATCTGCTTGTCCACATCTCCGACACCCACTTCGTACCGCCAGGTGAGTCGCTCTACGGCGTCGCGGACGCTGCCGGGCACCTGCGCTCTTTCATGGAGCGTCTGGCCGGGACCGACCTGCGCCCCGAGGCGCTGGTGTTCACCGGTGACCTCGCCGACCGTGGGGAGGCTGCGGCCTACCGCAGCCTGCAGCAGGTGGTGGAGCCGTACGCGCGGGAGATGGGCGCCCAAGTGGTGTGGGTGATGGGCAATCATGACGACCGCGCCACCATGAAGTCGGTGCTGCTGGGGCGCGAACCCGACCTCGCACCGCACGACGAGGTGGTCTGGATCGGTGGGTTGCGCATCGTGGTGCTCGACAGCACTGTCCCCGGTTCCGCCCACGGCGCGCTACGGACGCACCAGCTGGACTGGCTGGCCGGCGAGCTGGCGCAGCGTGCCCCGGAAGGCACCATCGTGGCGATGCACCACCCGCCCGTTCCCTGTGTGCAGGACCTGGCCGTGACCGTCGAACTGCGTGACCAGCCGAAACTGGCCGAGGTGTTGCACCATGCCCCGCCCGGTGAGGTGCGCGGCATCATCGCGGGCCATTTCCACTACTCCTGCCATGCGACCTTCGCAGGAGTTCCGGTCAGCGTGGCTGCGGCGACCTGTTACACGCAGGACCTGTTCATGCCTGAGCGGGGCACGCGTGGACGCGACGCCGCCCAGGCAGTGAACCTGGTGAGCGTGTACGAGAACACCGTGCTGCACTCGGTCATGCCGATCGACGAGGGCAAGACCTGCGGTCGTCCGGTCAGCGGGGAGGAAACGACGCGGGTCCTCGCGCAGGAGGGGTTCGTGATTCCCGAGCGGCGGGTCGGCCCCTCGTACGCAGCCGCAGTGACCGGGAGAGCCGACGGGCGCCCTTCGGCCCGCCTGCGGCAGCGGCTGGCAGAGCGCGGGATGCTGGTAACAGCCCACCGGGGCACACCGATCGGCAGTGCCGCTCAGAACACTCCGCGGGCTGCGCTCGGCGCCCTGGCTTCTGGGGCAGACATGGTCGAGCTGGACGTTTCGGTGAGCACCGACGGGGTCAGTTACGCCTTCCATGATGGCTTGGAGCAGGCCGCCTTCGGTCGCGCGGAGAACCTCGAAGAGCTGGACTCCCGTGCCATCGCGGAGCTGCGGCACCGCACCAGCCATCCCGAGCGTCCGGCGCCCGTGCCTCGGCTGACCGAGGTGCTGCGCGAGGTGGACGCCGCAGGTGGGCTGGTGAATCTCGACCGCTCGTGGCGGCACTGGCCGCAGGTGTTGGACGAGTGTGCGTTGCTGGGCATGGACGAGGCGATCCTCGTGAAGTTCCCGGCGTCCCAGCCAGAGCGCCTGGAGCAGCTGCGGGGCTCTTCCGCGCGGATGCCGGTGATGGTGATCTGCACGTCTCCCGACGAGCTCGAGTGGACTTGCCGTCAGGCGCAGGAATTCCTGTCGGGCCGCTCTCAGGTGGACGTTTGCGCCGTGGAACTGATCGCGGACTCAGCCGAGAGTCCGATGGCGTCTGCGGAGTCCATCGCCAAGGCCCACGAGCTGGGACTCATGGTGTTCGTGAACTGCGAGGTTCTCGAGGAGGGCCCTCCACTGTTCGCCGGGTGGGACGACGAGATGGCCCATGCTGATCCTGACCAGCCGTGGCGCCGGCTCAGTGAACTGGGTGTGGACATCGTGCAGACCGACTGGCCATGGCTGGCTGATGCGTGGCGTGCGCGGCAGTTGCATCCCTAGGCTCGTGTGAGCCACTGCTCGTCCGTGCCGGAGGCCGTCTCCCCGGCCCGCTCAATCTGGGCGCGGTGGCTTGGCACGCCAGACCTATGGCGCCTGGCGCCCGGCAGTGGTGGGATCGGGGCATGGGAACCGTCGTGGTGGTTGGCTCGATCAATGCAGACCTGGGCATCCAGGTGGACCGCTTCCCCGGGCCGGGGGAGACCCTCAACGCCCGGGGAGGCACCTTCTCGCCCGGTGGCAAGGGGGCGAACCAGGCGCTGGCTGCCGCCCTGCACGGCGCGCAGGTGACGATGCTCGGTGCGGTTGGCGACGATGCCGCGGCTCAGGAGGCGCTGGGCCTGCTCCGCGAGGCCGGGGTGGACCTGGACCAGCTCGCGGTGCAGCAGGGCCCCACCGGTATCGCGGTGGTCTGCGTCGACGCCAGCGGTGAGAACCAGATCCTCGTCGTGCCCGGCGCCAATGCCGCCATGGGCGCGACGGCCGTGGAGGAGCGCGCCGACCTGGTGCGCTCGGCCGACGTGGTGGTGCTGCAAGGCGAGATCCCGCGCGACGGCATCGAGGCCGCCGCCCGCCTGGCCGAGGGCCGCGTGGTGCTCAACCTGGCGCCCGTCGTCGAGGTGGACCCCGAGGTGCTGCGCCTGGCCGACCCGCTGGTGGTCAACGAGCACGAGGCACGGCTGGTGCACGCCCAGCTGCAGAACAGCAAGGACCAGGGGCCGGAGGACGAGCAGGAGCTGGTGCGCGCGCTGTCGGACCAGGGCTGCCGCAGCGTGGTGATGACCCTGGGCGCTCGTGGCGCGCTGGTCTGCCGCGGACAGGAGGTGAGCTCCGTCGAGAGCCGTCGGGTCGAGGTGGTGGACACCACCGGTGCCGGCGACGCCTTCGTGGGGGTGCTGGCGGCCCGGCTCGCCGAGGGCAACGACCTGGTGGAGGCCTCCCGGCAGGCCGCGCTGGTGGCCGCCGACGTGGTGCAGCGCCCCGGCGCGCAGGCCTCCTACCGGCCGGCCTGGCCCTCGGCCTAGGCTGGATGGCAAGACCTCGGCCCAGCCGGGGTCGCACCCCGAGACCAGGAGTTGTGATGCAGACCGTCCGCACCGCCCAGCGCGTCGTGAAGGCCCCCGCGGCCGTCATCTTCGACCTGCTCGCCCACCCCGCCCGCCACCAGGAACTGGACGGCAGCGGCACCGTCGAGGACACCGCCTTCGGCCCGGAGCGCCTCAGTCTGGGCGACGACTTCGGCATGCACATGAACAAGGGCGCCCGCTACACCTCGCGCAGCACCGTGGTGGACTTCGAGGAGGGGCGTCGGATCGCCTGGCGCACCGCCACCAGCCTGGGCGGCCGCTTCCTGTTCGGCGGGCAGATCTGGCGCTACGAGCTCACCGACCGCGGCGACGGCACCACCCTGGTCAAGGAGAGCTTCGACCTGTCCAATGCCCGCCCCGCCACGCTGCTCGACGCCCTCGCCGGCAAGTCCGCGCAGAAGGGCATGATGTCCACCCTGGACAACCTCGCCCAGCGCTTCAGCTGAGGCGCCGCCAGGCCATCACCACGCCGATCGCGGCGTTCACCAGCCCCAGCCCGCCCAGGCCGGGGGAGTCGTCGGCCTGCCCGAAGGCCACCAGCATCAGGCCCACGGCCACCAGGAAGGTGGCGGCGAGCAGCGTGGCCCCGGTCCAGGCCACGGGATGCCGCTCCGAGATTCCGGGCCGCTCCCCGCGCAGGCCGGAGCCGCGACCGGTGAGCATCAGAAGAGCCGGGGGTCGGCCAGCTGGCTGCGCAGCAGGTCTCGGACCTGGCCCAGTGTCTCGGGCAGGTCTGCGTCGATCTCGTCGATCACCAGCAGCAGGGCCATCACCTGCTCGTCGGACAGCGACAGGCTGCTGCGCGCCCGCGTCACGTCCAGCCAGACGCCGCCACCGCTGCCACCGCGACCGCGCAGCGGCAGCCGGGCGCTGCGGATCCGTTCCAGGTCACGCTCCACGGTGCGCTCGCTGACCCCCACCCGCTTGGCGAGCACGTCGACGGCCAGCGGCTTGCCGCGCTGCTGCAGCAGCACGCGCAGCACGTCCTGCTGGCGGGCCAGCTGGCGGGTGGTGGCCCGTTGCTGCTGGCGGGCACCGCGGGTGGGGCGACGACGAGGGGAGCGGCTCACGCTGACAGTCTCCCGCGGTCATGGGCCCGACGGAAGGGTGATCCGGCAGGCGTCACAGTCGCACCATCACGCGCGGCAGGAAGAACTGCACGAGCGGACCGATGGCCAGCGCGTAGGCCACGGTGCCCAGCCCCACCGTGCCGCCCAGCAGCCAGCCGCTGGCCAGCACGGTGATCTCGATGGCGGTGCGCACCAGCCGCAGCGACCAGCCGGTGCGGTTCGCGATGCCGGTCATCAGTCCGTCGCGTGGGCCCGGGCCGAGCTGGCTGCCGATGTACAGGCCGCCCGCCAGACCGTTCAGCACGATCCCGCCCACCAGCAGCACCGTGCGCCAGGCCAGGGACTGCGGGTCATCGAAGATCGCGAGGGTGGCGTCCATGGCGATGCCGATCACGAAGACGTTGAGCACGGTGCCGAGCCCGGGCCACTGGCGCAGCGGGATCCACAGCAGCAGCACCAGCGCGCCCACCACGATGCTCACCACGCCGATGCTCATCGGCAGGTGGTGCCACAGGCCCTGGTGCAGCACGTCCCACGGGTCGAGACCCAGGTGGCTGCGCAGCAGCATGGCCATCGACGCGCCGTAGAGCCACAGCCCCACCAGCAGCTGCACCAACCGGCGCGGCATCCGCCCGGCGCGCAGCTGTTCGACAGGCGTGAGCTGGGCGAGACTGGGTGGAACCATGCGCTCCATCCAACACCAGCAGGGGCTGACCAGCGGCGACGTCCCAGGCGGCGGGCTGCCTAGACTCCAGTCATGGCATCCCTCCACCCGCAGATGCAGGCCCGGATCGATGCGCTGGGCCCCGAGCCCGACGCTCTGTCCGTGCGCATCGCCCTGCGCGAGCCCTACGGACCCGCCGAGCGGTGGGACCTCGAGGTGGACGATCTGACCGCACCCGGTCCGCGGGGCCCGGTGACGGTGCGCCGCTACGCTCCGCGCGGGCTGGGCAGCCTCGCGCCGGGGCTGGTCTGGCTGCACGGCGGCAGCTTCGACCACGGCGACCTGGACATGCCGGAGGGCGATGCGGTGGCTCGCGGTGTGGCGGGGCGCGGCGGTGCCGTGGTGCTCAGCGTGGACTACCGGCTGGCCCCGATGGCCGACGGGTCGGTTGGGCGCGGACGGCCCGAGTGGCGCTTCCCTGCTGGCCTCGACGACGTGGTGGCCGGCTTCACCCGGGCGGCGTCGCGGGCCGAGGAGATGGGCATCGACCCCGCCCGGCTGGCGATCGGCGGCGCCAGCGCCGGTGGCTGCCTGGCGGCCGGTGCCGTGCTGCGCCTGCAGCAGCAGGGGATCCGGCCCTGGCAACTGCTGATGGCCTATCCGGTGCTGCACCCGGTGCTGCCCGAGCCGTCGCCGGAACTGGCCGCGGCGCTGCGACGGATGCCGCCGTCGCTGGGCTTCCCGCCCGAGCTGGTGGCCTCGATGTGCCACAACTACCTCGGCGGGGCCGAACCGGTCCCCGAGGCCTTCCCGGGCCTGGCCCCCGACCTGTCCGGCTTCCCCGAGACCTATCTGGAGAATGCCGAGCTCGACGACCTGCGCAGCAGCGGCGAGCAGTTCGCCCAACAGCTGCGCGCCGCCGGCGTCGACGTCGAGCAGGTGACCTGCCCCGACGTGCCGCACGGCCACCTGAACCGGCTCGGGCTGGATGCGGCGTCGGCCACCATGGACCGGCTGGCAGCCCGACTCTCCCGCTGAGCCGGACCCTGTCGCAGCGTCCGCGCGGCTGGGAGGATGGGCCCGGACGAAGGAGTTCGGATGAGCATGGGAATCGGCGTGATCGGCGCCGGAGACATCAGCAGCGCCTACCTGGAGCACCTGACGCGCTGTCCCGACGTGACGGTGCTGATGGTGGGCAACCGCACCCTCGATAAGGCCCGCGGGGCCGCGGAGAAGTTCGGGGTGCCGCGCTGGGGCAGCGTCGAGGAGGTGCTGGCCGCCGAGGACGTCGAGCTGGTGGTCAACCTCACCATCCCCGCCGTCCACGCGCAGGTGACCCGCGCGGCGCTGGAGGCGGGCAAGCACGTCTGGAGCGAGAAGCCGCTGGCCACCAGCCTGGAGGAGTCCGCCGAGCTGGTGCGGCTGGCCGCCGACCGGGGACTGCGGCTCGGCTGCGCGCCCGACACCATGCTGGGTCCGGTGCTGCAGCAGGGACTGCGGGCCTTCGCCGAGCACGGGGGCAGCCCGCTGCGCGGCCGCGCCGACTTCGGCTACCGGGGCCCCGACGCCTGGCACCCCAACCCCGCCTTCCTGTTCGCCGACGGTGCCGGCCCCGTGCTCGACGTCGGCCCCTACTACGTGACGGCGCTGGTGCTGGCCCTGGGATCGGTCACCCGGGTCCGCGCCCTGGGGCAGACGCCACGCAGCGAGCGCGTCGTCGCGCAGGGACCGAAGGCGGGGGAGCGCTTCCCGGTGCAGGTGCCCACCACCGTCGACGCCCTGCTGGAGCACGAGGGCGGGGCCCAGTCCACCGCCTCGTTCAGCTTCGACCAGCCCTTCGCTCGCACCCAGGTGGAGTTCGCCGGCACCGAGGCCGCGGTGATGGGCATCGACCCCAACCAGGAGGGTGGCAGCTGGCAGCTCGCCCGCCCCGACCAGGAGCCGGAGCAGCACGAGCTCGACGCCGGTGACTTCGGCCGCGGCACCGGCGTGGTGGACATGGTGCGCAGCCTGCGCGACGGGGTGCCCCACCGGATGAGCGGCGAGCTGGCCCATCACGTGCTCGAGGTGATGCTGGCCATCGAGTCGGCCGCCCGCAGCGGTGAGGCGGTGGAGCCGGCCTCTCGCGCGCCCCGCGTCGAGCTGCTCCCCGAGGGCTGGGACCCGACCCGCTGACCCCACCCCACCAGACGACGAACCGGCCCGGCCCGCTGCTGCGGACCGGACCGGTGCTCGTCGCGCCCGGGAGCTGTCAGGCCTGGTTGGCGCGGTCCAGCAGCTGCTGGAAGTCGGCCGCGCTGCGTCCGGCCAGGCCGGCCAGTGCCATCAGGGGGATGTCACCCAGCATGCGCAGGGTGTCGGTGCCCAGCGGTCCGCCGTCCTCCTCCCCGCCGAAGGCCTGCTTCACCAGCGGCCCGCCCTCCTCGGCGAAGGCCGGCACCGCCATCGCCTGGTTCAGCGTGGACATCAGGGTCAGCTCGCGTCGCGGCATGGTGCCCGCCAGCTCGACGGTGGCGTTGCCGCGCAGGTCACGGCTGGAGGCACCCACCTCGAAGCGGTACTCGCCCGGCTCGACGGCCCAGACCTGGTCCAGCACCGACCAGAAGGCCAGCTCGTCCTGGCCCACGGTCACCCGCACCCGCTGCGAGGCGCCGGGCTCCAGCTCCACCACCTCGAAGCCGACCAGCTCGCGCGGCACGCGCACCACCTCGGAGACCAGCTTGGCGGCATAGACCTGCACCACCTCGCGCCCGGCCCGCTCGCCGGTATTGGTGACGCTCACCTCCACGACCACCTGGTCGCCCTCGGCCGTGGCCGCCACCTCGGAGTAGTCGAAGCTGGTGTAGGACAGCCCGTGCCCGAAGGGGAAGGCCACCTCGCGCTGTAGCGCGTCGTAGCCGCGGTAGCCCACGAACAGCCCCTCGCCGTAGCGCACCCCGGTCTCGTCGCCCGGGAAGTTCAGGTAGGCGGGCACATCGGTGATCTGCAGCGGGATGGTCTCGCTCAGGCGGCCCGACGGGTTCACCCGGCCGTAGAGCACGTCGGCCAGTGCCGGCCCACCGGCCTGGCCCAGCAGCCAGCCCTCCACCACGGCGCGCACCCGGTGGGCGAAGGGGATGGCCACCGAGCTGCCATTGCTGAGCACCACGACCACCTGCTGGTTCACCTCCAGCACCCGGTCCAGCAGCTCCAGCTGCTCGGCCGGCAGGTCGATGTCCTGGCGGTCGTAGCCCTCGGACTCGTGCTCCTCGCCGAGGCCCAGGAAGACCAGCACCAGCTCGGCCTCGCGGGCCACCGCCACCGCCTCGGCCACCGGGTCACCCTCCAGCACCTGGCCGGGAGCGGTGGTGAAGCCGGGCGCGAAGGGCACCTCGTGGCCCACGATCTGGTTGATGGCGTCCAGCGCATTGTCCAGCCGCGTCGGGTTCACGCGCGAGGAGCCGGCGCCCTGGTAGCGCGGGGTGCGGGCGAACTCGCCGACCACCGCCACCTTGGTG
Source organism: Luteococcus peritonei (assembly GCF_039526385.1). Classification (NCBI taxonomy): domain Bacteria; kingdom Bacillati; phylum Actinomycetota; class Actinomycetes; order Propionibacteriales; family Propionibacteriaceae; genus Luteococcus; species Luteococcus peritonei. Next base: position 65,368 of record NZ_BAAAIX010000013.1, read on the forward strand.
CTGGGATCCAGGGGCAGCGCGCCGTCATTGCTGAGCAGCACGATCGCCTGCTCCGCCGCGCGACGGGCCAGCTCGTGGTGGCCCTGCTCGTCGAAGCCCTGGGGGGCGTCCGCGACGGTTTCGGCGGCGCGACGCAGCACGCGCTCGATGCGCTGGTAGGCCACGTCGATGGTCTGCTCGTCGATCCGGCCGGCCTCCAGGGCGGTGACCACCTCGGCCTCGTGGCCGGCATGGGCCGGCATCTCCAGGTCGAGCCCGGCCTTGAGCGCCTCGGTGCGGTCCCAGACCGCGCCCCAGTCGCTGACCACCAGGCCCTCGAAGCCCCACTCGCCCCGCAGCACGTCGGTGAGCAGCCAGCGGTTCTCGCTCACCTGCACGCCGTTGAGCTTGTTGTAGGAGCACATCACGGTCCACGGCTGGGCCTGGCGCACCACCTTGGAGAAGCCGCGCAGGTAGATCTCGCGCAGCGGCCGCTCGTCCACCTGGGAGTCACGACGCATCCGGTCGGTCTCCTGGTTGTTGGCGGCGAAGTGCTTCAGCGAGGTGCCGACGCCCTGGCTCTGCACGCCCTCGACGTAGGCGGCGGCCAGCTCGCCGGTGAGGTAGGGGTCCTCGCTGAAGTACTCGAAGTTGCGCCCGCAGCGGGGATCACGCTTGATGTTCGCGCCGGGGCCGAGCAGCACCCCCACCTTCAGCGATCGGGCCTCCTCGCCCAGGGCACGGCCCACCTCGCGGGCCAGCTCGCGGTTCCAGGTGGAGGACAGGCCCACCGCCGGCGGGAAGCAGGTGGCCGGCTCCGACTCGGCCAGGCCGATGTGGTCGGTGCTGCCGGTCTGCAGCCGCACCCCGTGCGGGCCGTCGGTGAGGATGACGCGGGGCAGCCCCGCCTCCGCCACCGCGGTGCTCTGCCAGAAGTCGGAGCCCCCGGTGAGGGCGATCTTGCTGCGGACGGGGATCTGGACCATGACTCTTCCTTGAGGTGGTGGGGCGCCCGACGGGCCGTGCTCCCAGCATGCCGCGCCCGCCCCGGCCAGCGGAACACCGGGGCGGCCATTTCCTACAGGTCGGTCAGGAAATCCACCGCAGGAAGGGGTCCACCAGCCGGTGGTAGGCCTCCTGGTCGTCGCGACGCACGCAGTGGCCCACCCCGTCGAGCAACTCGAGGCGGACCAGCGGGTTCGTGATCCGCTCGGGGGCAGGGACGAGTTCGCTGTCGCGAGGTGCCACCACCAGGGCCGGCACCGTCAGGCCGTCGAGCAGGGCCACCGCGTCCATCGGGCCGAAGCTCGCTCCGCGCAGGAAGTCGCGGTCGCACTGCTGCTTGGCCAGCGCCCAGGGCTCCGACTCGGTCATGGTCCAGCCGGTGTGGGCGGCCTGTGCGGCCCGCCCCTGCGGACTGTCGAAGGCCTCCAGTCCCGCGGTGAAGTCGGGCCGGGCGCGCTCACCGGTGTCGTCGAAGACGGCGGGATCCTCCAGCACCAGGCCGCGCACCAGCTCCGGGCGACGGGCGGTGGCGGCCAGCGCCACCCGGCCACCGAGCGAATGGCCCACCAGCACCGCGGGCTGCGGGCACATCTCCTCCAGCACCTCGAGCAGGTCGTCCACCATGGTGGTCATCCGATCGGCCAGCTGCATCGGGGAGAAGCGCGGCGAGCTGCCGTGACCGCGCTGGTCCACCGCCAGGATGCGGAAGTCCTGCTCCCACCGCCCCACCGTGTCGGGCCAGCAGGATCCGGAGTCGGTGATCCCGTGCAGCAGCACCAAGGTGACTGCCTCGGGCCTGCCGTGGTGGGTGACGTCGAGTTCGGCCATGCGCGCGAGCCTATCCAGCGGCGGTCCGCTCGAAGGCGCGGTCCTTGCTGCCCACCTCACGGGCAACGGACAGGTGACCTCCCAGGTAGCCGCCCGCGCCGACGGCCGACAGCCCCGCGGCGGCCAGTAGCTTCGCGCGGGTGTCCTGGCCGGAGCGACGCGCCGCCCAGGAGGCCACCTGCAGGCCCAGGCCTACGACATTGGTGGCGGCGTGAACCAGCCCCACCCGCTTCTCCCGCGTGCCGGCCTCGGCCAGCTCGGCCAGCCCGGTGAGGGCCGACGGTACCGCCGTGAGCACCCCCAGGGCGGTCAGCAGCTCGGTGGAGCTCCCCTCCTGGTCGGTGCCGGCGGCGTCCAGCACCGAGGCGCTCAGCCAGCTGCCCAGCGGCACCATCACCATCAGCGGGTGCAGCGCGTGGCCAAGCCACCTGCCCTGGAGGGCATCGCGGACCGTCGGGTTCGCGGTCACGGCATCCATCAGGGGCTGGGCGGCGCGGACCCCGGGGTCCAGGGCCTGGGTGTTCTCCAGGCCCAGCATGGCCGAGCTGAGCGGACTGTCGGTGGCAGGCATGGCATCTCCTCGATCGTCGGACCTCCAGCCTCCGTCCCCCCGCAGAGCCCCGGCCACACCCGCAGGTGGGCCATCCTGCCGTGCTCGATGCCGCCAGCATGACCCGATTCCGCCAGGATGGTGCCGTCTCCGGCGGCTGGATCGATCCAACCAGCGAATCGTGGCGGATCCTGCGTGGTTGGCCCGCACAACCCCTCCCGCAGCAGGGCCCTGCGGGCGCAGGATGGACCATGGCGAAGAACAAGCTCGACGACGAGCTCTACGAGGCGGAGCTGAACCGGCTGCAGGCCGAGCTGGTGGAGATGCAGGAGTGGGTGCGCACCACCGGCGCCCGGGTGGTGGTGCTCTTCGAGGGACGCGACGCGGCCGGCAAGGGCGGTGCGATCAAGCGGATCACCGAATACCTCAACCCGCGCGTCTGTCGCGTGGTGGCGCTCCCGGCGCCGACCGAGCGGCAGAAGACCCAGTGGTACTTCCAGCGCTATGTGGAGCACCTGCCCGCGGCCGGCGAGATCCGGCTCTTCGACCGGTCCTGGTACAACCGGGCCGGCGTCGAGAAGGTGATGGGCTACTGCACCCCGGCCGAGCACCAGCGCTTCCTGCGCCAGGCACCGATCTTCGAGCGGATGCTGATGGAGGACGGGATCCTGCTGCGCAAGTACTGGTTCAGCGTCTCCGGCAAGGGGCAGGAGAAGCGCTTCAAGAGCCGGATGACCGACCCGATGCGCCGCTGGAAGCTCTCGCCCACGGACCTGGAGTCGCTGACCCGCTGGGAGGAGTACTCGCGCGCCAAGGACGAGATGTTCGTCCACACCGACCTGCCGGAGTGCCGCTGGAATGTGGTGGAGGCGGAGGACAAGAAGCGCGCCCGGATCAACATGATCAGCCACCTGCTCGACTCGATCCCCTATGAGCACGTGGAGCGACCGGCGATCGAGTTCCCGGACCGGCCCAAGGGTCACGGCTACGAGCGCACCGACCGGTCGCTGCAGAATGCGGTGCCGGACTACGCCTCCTCCCTGGTCAAGGGGTCGGTGCCACCGCGCTACGTCGACCCGGAGGACCAGGACGACCATGCCGGGCCGGGCAAGGGGAAGAAGGCGAAGAAGTAGCGCTCAGTCCACCTCGTCGTCCCAGGCGCCGGGGTGGCCCCGGAACCAAGAGGCGATCAGCGGGGCCGAGGCGAGCACCAGGATCAGGCGGATCACCTGCACCGCCAGCACGAAGGTGACGTCGGCGCCGCTGGAGGCGGCGGTGGCGAGCACCGCGTACAGTCCACCCGGCGTGGTGGCCAGGTAGCAGTCGAGCTGCGGCATGCCGGTCACGGCGGACAGCGCCATGCCCAGCCCGGCACAGCCCACCACCACCAGCAGGACGAAGACGACGGCCAGCGGCAGCAGCCGGCCCACCTGGCGCAGGCTGGCGCGCGTGAAGCGCAACCCCACCTGCAGGCCCACCAGTGCATAGCCCACCGCCACCACCGCGTCCGGCACGCCCGGGTGACCGATCCATCCGGTCAGCGAGATGCCGGCGGCGACGAAGAGCGGGCCGAGCAGGGCACCCGAGGGGAATCGCACCAGCCGCGCCAGCCAGACGCCCACCACGGCGGAGACCAGGGTGAAGAGCAGGCTGGTGGCCAGCGAGGACTCGTCGAGGCTGCTGGCGGGGGCAGCATCGGCGGTGGGGCGGAAGACGGCGGCGGTGACCAGCGGCATGCCCACCAGGATCATCACGACGCGCAGGTACTGCACCACCGAGGTGATCCGGTCGTCGGCGCCGAGTTCGCGGGCGATGGCGGTGATGCCGGAGGCACCGCCGGCGATCATGGCGAAGGTGCCGGTGGCCTGGCCGATCCGTCCGGCGCGGGCGAAGGCCTGGCCCAGCAGCAGGCTGAGCGCCAGGGTGGCGATGTTGACCAGGGCGATGGGGCCGGCGTGGCCGCCGAGGGCGCGCAGGGTGGCGAGGTTGAGCAGGGCGCCCATCGAGATGCCGATCAGCGCCTGGCCGGCCACCGAGCCCCAGCGGGGGAGCTGCACGTCGGGGCCGCGGCCGCTGACCGCGTAGACCATGCCCGCGAACAGGGCGCCGAAGAGCTGCGGCGAGGGCAGGCCCAGCAGGTCGAAACCCCAGCTGGCCAGCAGGGTGAGTGCCACGACGGCGGCCCAGGCGAGGGCGACGGGACGAGGTGGGGTTCTCACCCCGCCACCCTACGGCGTGCCGGGCGGTGCCCTTGGGTCGTGCCGGAGGGGGGTGCGGTCAGGCCGGGTAGCTGGGCACGGTGCGCGGGGCGACGCGAGCCAGGTCGCTGCGGATGTCGATCAGCCGCTTGGCGTGGGCCTGCAGGGCCAGGTCCTCGGGCAGCGTCGGATTCCAGGGCCGCACCCAGTGCTTGCGGGTGCCGGACTCGTCGAGCGCCACCAGCACCATCAGGCAGTGGGTGGTCAGCTCCATCTTGCCCTGCATCGGGTCGCCCGAGCGGACGTGGACGCTGACGTGCATGGAGCTGTGGCCGGTGTGGATCAACCGCGCCTCCACCTCCACCAGGTGCCCGATCTGGATCGGCCGGTAGAAGCGCACGCCGCCGGCGAAGACGGCGATGGCGGGGCCCTGGTGCCAGGTCTCGGCCACCAGGCCGGCGGCCTGGTCGATCCACTCCATGGCGATGCCGCCGTGCACCTTGCCGCCCCAGTTCACGTCGGTGGGCTTGGCCAGGAAACGCAGGGTGTGGCGGTGTGAGGCGGTCTGGTCGGTGTAGATCTGCTCGGCCATGTCCTGCTCGATGGCCTTGCGCCCCTCGATGCGACGGATGGCGGTCTGCTGCTGCTCGCGCTCCCAGTCGTCGGAGGGCTCGAAGGTGGGCACCTCCACCGATGTCCCGTTGCCGTCGGTGGCGACGAAGATCATCAGGCACTGGCAGGTGATGTCCAGCTCGCCGGTGCTCGGGTCGCCCGAGCTGACCGTGCACACGATGTGCATGGAGCTGCGGCCGGTGTGCACCACGTGGGCGTGCACCTCCACCAGCTCGCCCACCAGCACGGGACGCTTGAAGCGCACATTGCCCACATAGGCGGTGACGCAGTAGCGCCCGCTCCAGGCCACCGCCTCCGCGTAGCCGGCCTTGTCGATCCAGGCCAGCACGGTGCCGCCCTCCACGCGCCCCTTCTGGTTGCCCTCCATCGGCGCGGCGAGAAAGCGCAGGGTGGTCTGGCGTTGGCTTCCGGGCATGGCGGTCCTCCGGCGTCGCGAGCGGTCGGCTCAGTGATACCACGCGGGGTCGGTGGCTGTCCCGACGTGAAGCCTGACCGTGGATGAGCGGGCTGGGAGATCACGGATCCCTCCGTTATGCTGCGCATCATATGTCATCCAATGACGGGAGACGAAATGGCCCAGGGACCTGCGCACAAGCCCTCTTCAACGTGGACGCCGCCGCCTGGCTGGGGTGAGCAGCCAGTGCCGGTGCCATCGCCCAGGACCGGCTCCCGGTGGTACACCAGTCGTCCAGCCGTGGGGGCGGCGGGCCTGTTCGCCGGGCTCGCGCTGATGTCTGGCTCCGGCGGGGGTCAGGCCGCCTCGGAGGCAGTTCCCGCGCCCACTGTCACCGCGACGGCGACGGCCACGTCGACCACCACGTCCACGGCCACCACGACGGCAACGGCGACGGTGACCGCGACGCAGACGGCCACCTCGACCATCACGGCTACTGCGCCCGCAGCAACGGTCACCGCCACGCGGACGGTGGCAGCCGCGGCCCCCGCTGCCGCCCCGGAAACATCGCAGCGGAGCACGTCGAAGAGCACGTCTCAGGGACTGGTCGGTTCACGGAGCGGCTCGGGCTACTACAAGAACTGTGCTGCTGCCCGGGCCGCTGGCGTCGCGCCGCTGCACCGAGGCGATCCCGGTTATCGCGCCGGTCTGGACCGCGACGACGACGGTGTGGCCTGCGAGTAGCTCAGAACTCCTCGTAGGTCCTCGGGTCGGCGCCGATGGGGGCCGGCTCGAAGGCGTTGAGCACGGCGGTCTCCTCGTCGGTGAGCTCGAAGGAGAAGATGTCGAGGTTCTGCCGGCGGTGCTCCGGGCTGGAGGCCTTGGGGGCGCTCAGCACGCCCTTCTCCCACAGCCAGCGCAGGCCCACCTGGCCGGGGGAGACGTCGTGCGCCTCGGCGATCGAGACCAGACGCTCGTCGTCCAGCAGCCCGGTGCCGCGGCTGAGCGGGCTCCAGGCCTGCACGGCTACCCCGCGCTCGGCCATCTGGGCGCGCAGCTCGTCCTGGTTCCAGCCGATGTGCAGCTCCACCTGGTTGACCGCGGGCATCTCGCCGCACTCGTCGGCCAGTCGGTCGATGTACTCGGCGGTGAAGTTGGACACGCCCAGGGTGCGGATCAGGCCCTGGTCGCGCAGCTTCATCATCTTCTTGAAGGTCTTCACGTACAGGTCACGCTGCGGCAGCGGCCAATGGATCATGTAGACGTCCAAGTAGTCGAGCCCCAGGTTGGCCAGTGACGACTGCAGCGCCAGCCCGCACATGAAGCTGCCCTGGTCGCCGCCGCGGAGCTTCGAGGTCACCATCAGCTCCTCGCGGGCGATGCCGCTGCACCGGATGCCCTCACCCACTCCCACCTCGTTGTGGTAGCGCTGCGCCGTGTCGATCCAGCGGTAGCCGTCCTGGATCGCGCCGGCCACCGCCTCGGGCGCCTGCTTCTCGTCGAGCGCCCAGGTGCCGAAGGCCACCGCAGGAGCGAACTGGCCGGAGGACAGGGTCACGCCGTTCTCAGTCATGCCCTCCACCCTAGACATCGCGGGTGGCCCGGAACAGGGCCGATCACCGGCGGAGCAGTCCGCCCATCGCCTGCCACTGCTCGGCGTCCAACCAGCTGGGATTGGCGCCGGCGGGCATCCGCAGCACCTCCAGGCGATGCAGCAGCGGATGCGCCCGCAGCTCCTCCCGCGACACCAGGACGTGCTCGGCCACCGGCAGCCGCACCCCGACGGCCAGCTGCCCGGCCTCGTCCAGCCGTGCCGACGAGGTCACCTCGCCGACGCCCCAGATCCCCGGCGACGGGTCTGCTCCGGCGGGCCCCGACAGCCACAGCAGCACCACATCGCCCGGATGCATCAGCCCGGAGCGGTAGCCGGCGGTGACGCAGCGCTCCCGAAAGACCGGCCGGCCCTGCTCCACGGTCTGCGGCAGCCATCCCGGCCCGGGCCTCGCCTTGAGCAGCCAGGCCCCCAGCCGCTCCCGCGTCACCGACTCAGCCATCGGCGCTCCCGGGGTGCTCGTCGGCCGGGGCAGTGGCCTCGAAGAAGGCATCGTTCCCAGCGGCGTCGCGCGCTGCCTCGACGTCCACCCCGCCGGCGCGCCACAGGGAGCGCACCTGCTCGATGCTGGTGGCCTGCTCCGCCGTCTTGTCCGGCCGGTAGCGCACCACCCGCGCGAAGCGCAGCGCCACCCCGCCCGGGTAGCGGGTGGACTGCTGCACCCCGTCGACGGCCACCTCCACCACCACCTCCGGCCGGATGAAGACGGTGCTGCGCGTGCGTCGCACCTCCAGCTGGCCGAAGCGTTCGGTCTGCCAGCGCAACAGCTCGTCGGTGAGGCCCTTGAAGGTCTTGCCCACCATCACCAGGCGGTCACCGTCGCGGGCGGCCAGGTGCAGGTTGGACAGCCACCCGGTACGCCGGCCGTAGCCCCACTCGGCGCCCAGCACCACCAGGTCCAGGGTGTGGCGCGGCTTCACCTTCACCCACTTCGCGGCCCGGCGCCCCGCCTGCCAGGGCCCGTCCAGCGCCTTGACCACCACACCCTCGAAGCCGTCGGCGACCGCCCGCTCGAAGGCGGCCTGCGCCTGGTCGACGTCCTCGGCCAGCACGTGGTCCACCACCATCGAGGCCGGCAGCAGCTCCACCAACCGGGCCCGCCGCTGATGCAGCGGCCGGTCCATCCAGTCCTCGCCGTCCAGGTGCAGCAGGTCGAAGCAGAACAGCTGCAGCTCCACCGCCGGGTCCAGCTCCTCGGCCGGCGTCGACGCGGCCACCGCCGCGATCTGCTGGAAGGGGGCTGGCCGCCCGTCGGGGCCCAGGCCCAGCAGCTCGGCGTCCAGCACCAGCTGCTCGGCGGGCAGCGCCAGCACCTGGCGCACCACGCCCGGCAGCCGAGCGCTGATCTCGTCGAGGCTGCGGGTGAACAGCCAGACCCGGTCGCCCTCGCGGTGCACCTGCAACCGGATGCCGTCCAGCTTGTGGTCCACGACGGCCGGCAGGCCGGTGGTCGCCACCGCGGTGGCCACGTCGGGAGCCGGGGAGGCGAGCATGGGCTGCACGCCGATCCCCAGCCCCAGCCGCACCGCCTCCAGACCGTCCCGGCCCGCCGTCCCGGCCAGCTGCACCGCGGCCGGGGTGGAACCCAGCAGCATGGCGGAGCGACGCAGCGCCGCGGCGGGCACCCCGAAGGCCTCGGCCGCGCCGTCGGCCACCAGCGACTCCAGGGCACCCTGGCGCAGGTCACCGGTCACCAGCCGCGTGATGAAGTCGCGCTCGGGCGGTGTCGCGGCACGCCACAGGGTGCGCAGCAGCTCGGCCCGGACCGCCGTGGACCCGGCGCCGGAGGTGGTGGCCAGGGCCTCGAAGGCCTCGTCCACCTGCGCGATCGTGGCCCCGGGGCCGGCGGGCTCGTCGCCCGCCGCCCGCAGCGTGCTCCACCCGACGCCGAGCCGTCGCTGCCGTACCCCACCCGACAACCAGGCCGCCACCAGCGCCAGCTCGTCGGGCTCGGTGCCGCGCAGCAGGTCGGCGATCAGGGCACGCTTGGCGGTGCGCGAGCTGGTGGACGCGAGGTCCCGCGAGGTCTGGGCCACCGGGGCGAAGCTGCCTGTCATGCAGCGATTGTGGCAGCCTCCGGGGCGCCGCCGGCCACCCCCTCAGGGTGGGTCCGCGCGGACGGAGAGGGCAGCGCTGCCGTGCCGCTCAGGCGACGGGCAGGCGCAGCCGGGCGAAGGCCTCGTCCACCTCGGCCGTGCCGCCCAGCTCGGTCAGGGAGCCCTGCCAGGCCGAGCCCTGCCGCGGCGTGGGCTGCAGCACCACGGCAGCCATCCGGTTGCCGCTGGTGGTCAGCGTCACCGGTTGGCCCGGACGCTCCGGGCTGCCCAGCACCGCGAGCAGGCGTCGGGCCTGGGCCAGTGAGGCGGCCGGGTCGTCGGCGCTGAGCGTGCTGGTGAGCTGCCAGCCGTTGCGACGGGCAGCCCCCAGCGCCGCCACCAGGTCTGCATGGTGCGGGCCCAGCATCAGCTCGTCGCGCAGCGCCACCTCCAGCTGCTGCGCCCGCTCGCGCACCCCCGGATCGCCGGGCTGCAGGGCACCACGGGCGATGTCGTGCACCAGCGGCAGCGCCTCGTTGGTGACGCGTCGCGACCAGAACTGGTCCAGCTGGCTGGTCAGTTCCAGGCGGGCCACGGCGGCGCCCAGCTCGGCGCTCTGCTCCGCGGCCACGGCCTCCTGCGCGGCCAGTCGACGCATCGCCACCAGGGCCAGCAGCGTCACCAGCGACTCGCCGGCGCCGGCGGTCACCACGCTGCTGAGCCGCACCAGCTCCTCGGCACCGAAGCGATGCACCACGCCCGTCACCTGCACCGCCAGCCAGGCGGCCACCACCAGCGCCCCGGTCCGGCTGCGGGCCGACTGGATCAGCAGGTGGACCAGGGCCGACGACCCCCAGGCCATCCACAGCAGGTAGTCATGGGTGACCACCTCGGGCACGGCCAGCAGGTTGACCAGCCAGCCCGCCAGCGCGGCGAACCAGAGCACCACCAGGGAGAGGTGTCCCAGTGGGTGTCGCGCCAGCCGCACGGCGAAGAAGCAGCCCACCGCCAGCACCGCCAGGGCGGTGGCCATGGTGGCCACGGGATGGGCCAGCCGGGGACCCATCAAGAAGGTCATCACGATGCCGGTGAGCAGGCCCGGCCAGGCGGTGCGGGTGAAGACCCGGCGCACCAGCCGGTCGGGAGCCGCGGTCCAGTCCTCCACCGGCTTCTCGGCAGCCGCCGGCCAGCCCAGCGTCACCCTGGTTCCCCGGCCGGGCTGCGACCAGGTTTCGGCCTGCCCGCCGATGTCCTGCATCCGCTCGACGATGGAGCGGCCCATGCCCAGGCGGCCGGCGGGGAGTCGCGCGGGATCGAAGCCCGCACCGTCGTCCGCGACCTCCACGGCCAGCGTGCCCGCATGGTGGGCCAGGCGCACCGTGCAGCTGCTGGCGCCGGCATGGCGCACCACATTGGCCAGCGCCTCGTGCACGGCGGCCGCGATGCCCTCCGCCACGGCCCGCGGCACGGGTTCGCTGCGGCCCTCCAGCCGGGCGCCGGCCTGGGCCAGCGCCGGGTCGTCGCGCAGCAGGTCCTCCACCCGGCAGACCTCCACGGCGGAGCCGCTGCGGGTCACGGCCCCGTAGGCATTGCGGCAGGTGTCCACGGCCAGCTCGCGCGACTGGCTGCGGGCGAGCGCGTGCAGGGCGTGCAGCACATGGTCGTGCAGCATCCTGGCGGCCTCGCGACGGGCGTGCGCCTCGGCCTCGCGACGTGCCTGGCGCAGGGCTCCCTCGGCGCGACGGCGTCGGGCGGCGTCGCGGGCGGCGGCCATCATGATCACGGCGTCGCCGAAGAGCAGCACCTCGGCCAGCGGCTGCGCGATCCACACCAGGTCGCTGATCTGCACCGCATCGGGCGCCCAGCTGCCCCCGGTGACCACCGCGGCCACCAGCGCCAGCACACACACCACGGTGAAGCCGACATAGCCGGCCGCGCCCCGACGCGGCAGGCTGCGCAGGGCCGCCACCAGCAGCGGCAGCGCCCAGTAGCCCGGCACCAGGGTGTCCGGCGGCACCAGGCCGCCACGCTCCAGCAACCAGATGCCCGCCACCAGCAGGGCCAGCAGCAGCCAAGGCAGCGCGGCCAGGCGGCGTCGCAGGGCCAGGCCCAGCAGCGCCAGCACCTGGCTGAGCAGCACCAGCAGCAGGCCCGGCTGGCTGGCGGCCGGCCTCCCGGCCAGCGCCTGCACCAGCGGCCAGGTCTCGGTGATGCTGACCACCACCAGGGTGGACAGGCCGAGCACGCGCAGCGTCAGGTCGACGCCGCGAGCGGGCGAGGACGTGGTGCTGGTCATGGGAGCTGCTCTCTGTGGTGGGCCGCCTACCAGTCAAACATCCCAGAAGCAGGGTCAGTGACACAGCAGCCCAGCCACCCAGCAGGTCCACAGCTGACGGCCCGCTGGCCGCGCGCCCTACCATCGGCACCATGGATCCTGACCTGCGCCAGCTGCTCGACGACGCCACCGCCTGGGCCGAGGCGAAGGGACGCCTGCTGGACGCCGACCTGTTGCAGCAGGCGCTCGACCTGCGCCTGGTCCACGACGGCTTCGGCGACGCGGTCTGGCCGGCCGGTTCGGCGGCCCACCTGATGCGGGTGCGCTACCCCTCGCACGGTCCCGTGGACGGCCCCGAGCCGGCGGTGCTGGTGGCCACCCTGGACAGCTACTGGCGCTTCCTGCGCAGCACCGGCCGGATGAGCAGCGCCTCCGCCACCCCGGCCGACCTGCTCGACGAGGCACGTCGTTCCCGCGGCGCCATGGCCCGTGCCTGCGCGGACGAGGGCAACCGCCAGCGTCGCGCCGTGCTGGCCTCCCATCGGCAGGAGGAGGCCGGCCCGGTGCAGCCGCCGGAGGCGGCCGAGGTGGCGCCGCTGGTACGCGAGAGCCGGCTGTGGCGGCGCGTGGAGCTGCTGCTGGCCTGGCTCGGCGAGGGGATCGAGGTGGACCAGGAGGGGGCGCTGCCGCCCGACGAGGCGCGACGTGCCTGGGAGGCCCTGGGTGAATCGCTGGCCGGGCCGGGCGAGGAAGGTGTCGACCCGGCCGCCTGGCAGCAGGACTGGGCGGGGCTGGCCGACTGTCGTCCGCTGCACCGGTTGTGGTGGGTGGCCGTGGGCGCCGGGCTGGTGGAGCTCACCGACGCTCGCGCCCTCGTCGTGGCGCAGGAAGCCGCCGACGACGAGGCCTGGCTGGAAGTCGGCGACCGGCTGGTCTGGGCGCTGGCGCAGTGGGCCGACTGGGAGGCGCTGGTGGAGCCGGCGCAGACCGCCCTGCTGCTGCTCACCGGTCCACAGGCCCAGCCCCGCGACCTGGCCGAGCTGGCGGAGTTCTGGATCGCCACCGCCTCCGACCATGTGCTCGCCCTGCCCGAGGACCAGCGCGCCGGTGCCATGCGGGAGCTGGCCGGCCAGATGGAGGACGCCCTGGCCGTCTTCGACGACGCCGGGCTGTGGACGCGAGAGGGTGAGCAGCTCACCGGCACCGCGCTGGGCTGGCAGGCTGCGCTGGTGCTGGACCGCTTCCTGGACCGCTGAGGCGCGCGAGCGGGGCCGTGCTCGTCGGGCCCTTCAGTCGAAGGGGTAGGAGACCCAGGCCAGCCGACGCGAGTCCGGCGACCAGGAGTTCACGTTCAGCGTGCCCTGCCCGCCGGGCAGCTCGGCCAGGCAGCGGGCCCCGCGCCAGTCGTCGTCCTCCACCAGCATCAGCCGCACCACCAGGTCGGCCGGGTGGCCCTGGGTGCCGGGCGGGAAGCTGACATGGCTCCAGCGACTCCCGTCGGGCGAGCAGTGCGGGAACCAGTTGACCCGCTCGTCGAAGGTGAGCTGCTCCAGCTCGCTGCCGTCCGGGCGCACCCGGGCGATCTGGGCCTGGCCGGGAGAGAAGCGTTCGGTGTTGAAGTGGATCCACTGCCCGTCGGGGGTGAACTCCGGGCCGTCGTCGGGTCCCCAGCCGGGCAGCAGCTCCCGGTCATCGCTGCCGTCGCTGGCCACCAGGTGGATGTTCGCGCCCACCCCGAAACCCACCTGCGGGTCCAGGTTCACATAGGCCAGCGTGGCGCCGTCGGGGCTGATGCCGTGCAGGAAGTGCAGCAGCGGCTGGCCGTGCTCGCCCAGTCGTTCCCGGGTGGTTCGGGTGGCCCGGCCGCCGGCCAAGGGTGCGCGGTGGAGCTGCCCGTCGTTGCCGGAGACGTGCACGTGCACCCCGTCGGGGTCGAGCACGTGGTCATTGTTCAGCTCCGGCAGGCCCTGGTGGTGGATCACCCGCGGGGGCGCGGAGCCGTCGCTGGGCATCTGCCACAGCACTCCGTCGCCGTTGAGGACCAACCGGTCCTCGACGGTCCAGTTCGGCGCCTCGAGCAGCACCTCGGTGGTCTCGTGGACGATGCGGTCCTGCCCGGTCACGACATCGGTGACGTGCACCAGGCAGCGCTGGCCCGGGGCCAGGGTGCGCGCAAGGGTCATGGCTCCTCCTGGGGTCATTGTGCTGCCGTGCCCGCCGTGGCGGAAGGCCCGGTGCCGGCCCGCTGGCCCGGCACGGTGATCCGCACGAAGTCCGGGTCGACGGTGAGCCGGCCGCCCAGGGCGGCGATCCGCGGTGCCCAGGCCGTGGTCTGCTGCTCGCTGCACTCCAGGGTGACGGCCAGGGCCTGTCCGCCGCTGGAACTGAGGGTGAGGGGCTGTCCGGGGAAGGCGGCGGGCCCCAGTTCGCCCAGCAGCAAGCGGGCGTGTTCCAGCGCCGCCTCGGTGTCCTCCGGGGTCAGCGTCGAGACCAGCCGCCAGCCGTCGGCGCGGGCGCCGGCCAGGGCCCCGAGCAGGCCGGTCCGGCTGTGGCCCAGCACCAGTTCGTCGCGCAGCGCCACCTCCATCGCGCGGGCGGTACGCCGCACCTCGTCGTCGCTGACGTCCACCAGCCCCCGGGAGACGTCCAGCAGCAAGGGCAGCGCCTCGCCAGTGACCCGCGCCGACCAGTGCTCCTCGAGGTGCTCCGCGGCCTGCCGCCGGGCGGTGGCGGCCCGCACCTGCTCGGCCAGCTCGGCGTCGGCGGCGTCATGGTTGAGGATGCGCCGGGCCACCACCATGGCCAGCAGCGTGATGGCGACCTCGCCGGACCCGATGGTGACCAGCGAGGTCATCCGCCACAGGCCGGGATCGACGCCGTAGCGCAGCAGCAGTCCGACCACCTGCGTGGCGAACCAGCTCACCACCACGGCGACGCCGGCCCGGGTGCGGCCGGCGAGCACCACCAGGTGCGCGATGGCCGAGGTGCTCCAGGCCAACCACAGCGCATAGCTGGACTCGGGGCGCTGCGGCACCATCCACAGGTTCAGGGCCCAGACCAGCCCGGCGAAGGTCATCAGCGCGACGGCTCGGGCATGCCCCAGGTTGCGACGGGAGGCGGCCGAGGCGGCCAGGCAGCCCACCAGACAGGTGAGCAGGCCCAGTGCCACCGCCAGCCGCGGGTGCGGCAGGGTGGGGCCCATCAGGACCGTGAGCAGGAGCCCGTTCGCGAGCCCGGGCCAGGCGGTGCGGGTGAGCAGGCGACGGGCCAGACCCTCGGTGCTGTTGCCCCAGCCGCCGTCGTCGGCGCTGCCCTGGCGGGGCCAGCGCAGGCTGATCCGGGTGCCGTCCCCGGGCGTGGAGGTGACGGTGGCCTGGCCCCCGATGTCCTCCATCCGCTGCACCATCGAGCGCCGGATGCCGAGACGGGAGATCGGGACCCGGTGGGGGTCGAAGCCGCGGCCGTCGTCGCTGATGTCCACCTGGACGCCCTGCTCCAGCCGGGCCACGTGCACCAGGCAGGTGCGGGCGCGGGCGTGCCGGGTGACATTGCCCACCGCCTCCCGGGTGGCGGCGGCCAGGGCCGCGGCCACCACGGCCGGCACCGGGTGGCTGGCGCCCATGACCTGTGCCCCGGCGGCGGCCAGGGTGGGATCCTCGGCGAGCAGGTCCTCGACGGTGACCGAGCTGGAGGCCGGATGGGCGCGGGTGAGCGCCTCGTGGGCGACGCGGCACTCCTCCGCCACGTCGGCGATGCCCACCGTGGCGCGGTCCTGGGCGATGGCATTGAGCGCGTGCAGCACGTGGTCGTGCAGCAGCCGGGCAGCCTCCCGTCGGCTCTCCGCCCCCGCCTGCTCACGTCGCTGGCTGGCCAGGGCCAGCAGCCGGCGTTCGGCGCTGCGTCGACGGGCGCGGGAGATCATCAGCAGTGCGTCACCGAAGAGCAGCACCTCGACCAGCGGGAGGCAGACGAACAGGTTGTCGGCCAGGGTCCACGGGGTGGGCGTCCAGTCCGCCTGGACCATGCCCAGGGCGTCGACGGCGAGCATCGCCACCGTGCCGAGTGCGGCGAACAGGTGGTAGGCCCGTCGGCGCTGGCTGGCCAGCGAGAGCACCACCAGCGGCAGCGCCCAGTAGCCGGGGGCCCACAGGTCCGAGGGCTGCAGCTCGTAGCGGTGCTGCACGACGGGCAGCAGGGTCACGGTGAGACCGGCCAGCATCAACCAGGGCTGCCGGGGTCGGCGGTGACGAGGCCAGAGCAGCAGGGCCAGGCAGGTTGCCTGGTTCACCAGCAGGCCGATCCCGCCCGCCAGGGCGAGCGGGCCGAAGGTGCCCAGCTGCAGCACCATCGGGATGGTGGTGGTGGCGGCCGTGACGAGCAGCGTCAGGACGCCGACCAGCCGCAGGGCGGCGTCGGTGGGGTCGTGCTGCGGCACGGGGGTGCCGCTCGGTGCTGCGTGGGACACGGACCTCCTGAGCTCGGGGTGGCTCCAGTGTGGCAGCCAACCGAAACCCGCACAGGTGGCTCCGGCAGCAACGACGACGCGGTGTGGTGGGCGTACACCCCCACCACACCGCGTCACGGTCGTCAGCGGCCTCCCGCTCAGCCGCGGTAGGGGTCCGGCAGAGCCAGGTAGACCGTCTCCAGGTACTCCTCCAGACCCTCGTGGGAGCCCTCGCGCCCCAGGCCGGACTGCTTGACGCCGCCGAAGGGGGCGGCCGCATTGCTCAGCAGGCCCTGGTTGACGCCGATCATGCCCACCTCGAGCTGCTCGCCGACGCGCAGGATGCGGTCCATGTCGCGGGTGAAGACATAGCCGGCCAGGCCCACGGAGCAGGCATTGGCGCGCTCGATGGCCTCCTGCTCGCTGGTGAAGGTGGTGATCGGGGCCACCGGGCCGAAGATCTCCTCGTCCAGCAGGGCCGAGTTGGCCTTCACGTCGGCCAGCACGGTGGGCTGGTAGAACCAACCCTCGCCGTCCACCTTCTCGCCGCCGGTGAGCACCCTGGCGCCCTCGGCCACCGCGTCGCTCACCAGCTGGGCGACCCCCTCGCGGGCCTGCTCGGAGACCAGCGGGCCGATGTCGGTGCCCTCGGCCAGACCGTCGCCGACGGTCAGCGAGCCGAACTTCTCGGCCAGACGTCGGCCGAACTCCTCGGCGACATCGGCGTGCACGAACATCCGGTTGGCGGCGGTGCAGGCCTCGCCCATGTTGCGCAGCTTGGCCAGGTAGGCGCCCTGCACGGCCTCGTCGAGGTCGGCATCCTCGAAGACCAGCAGCGGGGCATTGCCGCCCAGCTCCATGGAGGTGCGCAGCACGTTCTCGCTGGCCTGCTTGAGCAGCGCCTTGCCCACGCCGGTGGAGCCGGTGAAGGAGAGCTTGCGCAGCCTGGGGTCGGCGATGATCGCGTCGGTGGTGTCGTGCTGGGTGGAGGTGATCACGTTGACCACACCGTCGGGCAGGCCGCACTCCTGCAGCACCTTGGCGAAGAGCAGGCTGGTCAGCGGGGTGAGCGCGGCCGGGCGCAGCACCACGGTGCAGCCGGCGGCCAGCGCGGGGGCCACCTTGCGGGTGGCCATCGCCAGCGGGAAGTTCCACGGCGTGATGAACAGGCAGGGGCCCACCGGGCGCCTGGTCACCAGCTGGCGGGCATTGCCCTCGGGGGAGGGGCGGTAGCGGCCGGCGATGCGCACCGTCTCCTCGCTGAACCAGCGCAGGAACTCGGCGCCGTAGGTGACCTCGCCGCGGGCCTCGGCCAGTGGCTTGCCCATCTCGAGGGTCATCAGGGTGGCGAACTCCTCGGCCCGCTCGGTGACGGCCTCGAAGGCGCGGCGCAGCAGCTCGGCGCGCTCCCGGGCGGGGGTGCGGGCCCAGGACTTCTGCGCGGCGGCGGCCGCGTCGAGGGCGGCGACGGCGTCGTCCACGCCGGCATCGGCGATCTCGACGAGCAGCTCGCCGGTGGCGGGGTTCTCGACCGGCAGCTTCCCGCGCGAGCCGTCGCGCCAGGTGCCGCCGATGAAGAGCTGGCGAGGCGTGGCCTCGGGAAGCTGGTGGGAGAGGGATTGCGTCATTGGTGTGCCTCTCGTGCGTTGTGGACCAAAGCGATCTGCGATGACCTCTTGCGGGTGATATACGAGATCGTATACGATCCGGTCAGAACCGACAACGACCACTGCGATCCATTCTGGTCCGCAGGGCGAGGGGCAAGGAAGCCCACGAAGGAGCAGCACGTGACCGCTGACGCCGCACGCCAGCTCATCGAGCAGGCCACCGGGACGGCCCCCGGCAAGATCATCGCCGTCCACCTCAACTACCCCTCGCGCTGCGCCGAGCGCGGCCGCACCCCCGCCGAGGCCTCCTACTTCCTCAAGCCCACCAGCTCGCTGGCCGGCTCGGGCGAGGTGGAGCGCCCGCAGGGCTTCGAGCTCCTGGCCTACGAGGGCGAGGTGGCCCTGGTGATCGGGCGCACCGCCCGTCGCGTGGCCCCGGAGCAGGCCTGGCAGCACGTCGCCTTCGTCACCGCCTCCAATGACCTGGGCCTGCAGGACCTGCGCGCCGCAGACAAGGGCAGCAATGTCCGCTCCAAGGGCGCCGACGGCTGCACCGCCCTGGGCCCGGAGCTCATCGACGCCACTCGCGTGCGCCCTGATGGCCTGCGGGTGCGCACCTGGCTGGACGGCGAGCTGGTGCAGGACGACACCACCGACACCCTGCTCTTCGGCTTCGACCACCTGATCGCCGACCTGACCCGCACCATCACCCTGGAGCCCGGCGACGTGATCCTCACCGGCACCCCCGCCGGCGCCTCGGTGGCGCTGCCGGGCCAGCGCATCGAGGTGGAGGTGAGCAGCGTCGACGACGAGCAGCTGACCAGCGGCCGGCTGGCCACCACCGTCGTCGAGGCCCCCGCCGTGGGGGAGTGGGGATCGCGCCCCGCCGCCACCGCGGCCGCCACCGCCGATGCCTGGGGCAGCCGGGAGGTTCGCTCCGGCACCGTCGCCGAGGACGAGGAGCCCGGCTTCGTGCTCACCGACGAGCTGCGTGAGCGGCTGGGCCAGGTGGCCGTGGCCACCATCAGCTCCCAGCTGCGCAAGCGCGGCTACGACACCGCCTTCGACGGGGTGCACCTGATCGATCCCGGCAAGAAGTTCGTGGGCACCGCCCGCACCCTGCGCTACGTGCCGCGCCGCCCGGACATCACCAAGCGGATCGGCGCCGGCTACAACGCCCAGAAGCGCGCCATCGACTCGGTCAACCCCGGCGAGGTGCTGGTGATGGAGGCCCGCGGCTTCACCCATGCCGGCACCATCGGCGACATCCTGGCCACCCGCGCCAAGGTGCGCGGCTGCGTCGGTGTCATCACCGACGGCGCCGTCCGCGACCACGAGGCCGTCAAGGCCACCGGGCTGCCGGTGCTGGCCCAGGCCGCCCATCCCGCCGTCCTCGGCCGGGTGCACGTGCCCTATGACATCGACGTCACCATCTCCTGCGGCGGCACCACCGTCGAGGTGGGCGACGTGATCGTCGCCGACGACGACGGCGCCCTGCTGATCCCGCCCTTCCTCGTCGAGGAGGTGCTGGCCGCCAGCGAGCAGCAGGAGCTGGAGGAGGTCTACGTCCTCGAGCGGGTCCAGGCCGGCGAGTCCGTCGACGGGCTCTACCCGCTCGGCCCCCGCACCCGTCCCGGCTACGAGCAGTGGCTGGCCGAACATCCCGAGCACGAGGCCCACCCGGGCCACCCGAAGCACCACCAGAACTGACCACCGCACCAGATCGCAGCAGACCCAGGAGACCATCGTGAGCGAGCGCCACATCCCCGCCAACCTGCCCGAGAAGATCCAGCACTACATCGACGGCGAGCACGTCGACTCGATCGAGGGCGAGACCTTCGACGTCCTCGACCCCGTCACCAACGAGAACTACATCAAGGCCGCGGCCGGCCAGGCCGCCGACATCGACCGCGCCGTCAAGGCCGCCCGCAAGGCCTTCGACGAGGGCCCCTGGCCCCGGATGACCAACCGCGAGCGCAACCGGGTGCTCAACAAGATCGCCGACGCCGTCGAGGAGCAGGAGCAGCGCCTGGCGGAGCTGGAGACCTATGACACCGGCCTGCCGATCACCCAGGCCAAGGGCCAGGCCCGTCGTGCCGCCGAGAACTTCCGCTTCTTCGCGGACCTGATCGTGGCCCAGAGCGACGACACCTACAAGGTGCCCGGCGCCCAGATGAACTACGTCAACCGCAAGCCGGTGGGCGTCGCAGGCCTGATCACCCCGTGGAACACCCCCTTCATGCTGGAGAGCTGGAAGCTCGCCCCGGCGCTGGCCTCGGGCTGCACCGTCGTGCTCAAGCCCGCCGAGTTCACCCCGCTCTCGGCCAGCCTGTGGGCCACCATCTTCGAGGAGGCCGGCCTGCCGCAGGGCGTCTTCAACCTGGTGGGCGGCCTGGGTGAGGCGGCCGGCGACGCGCTGGTCAAGCACCCCGACGTGAACTTGATCTCCTTCACCGGCGAGACCACCACCGGCCAGACCATCTTCCGCAACTGCGCCGAGCACCTGAAGGGCATGAGCATGGAGCTGGGCGGCAAGAGCCCGGCCGTCGTCTTCGCCGATGCCGACATCGAGAAGGCCCTGGACTCCACCCTGTTCGGCGTCTTCAGCCTGAACGGCGAGCGCTGCACCGCCGGCTCGCGCATCCTCGTCGAGCGCAGCATCTACGACGACTTCGTGCGCCGCTACGCCGAGCGCGCCGACAACATCGTGGTGGGCGACCCGCAGGACCCGAAGACCGAGGTGGGCGCCCTGGTGCACCCCGAGCACTTCAAGAAGGTCATGCACTACGTCGAGGCGGGCAAGAAGGAGGCCCGCCTGGTGGCCGGCGGCCACCAGCCCGAGGGCCTGGAGCAGGGCAACTACCTGCGTCCCACCGTCTTCGCCGACGTGACGCCGGAGGCCAGCATCTTCACCGACGAGATCTTCGGCCCGGTGGTGGGCATCACCCCCTTCGACACCGAGGAGGAGGCCATCGCGCTGGCCAACAACACCCGCTACGGCCTGGCCGCCTATGTCTGGACCAATGACCTGACCCGCGGCCACCGCGTCAGCCAGGCCATCGAGGCCGGCATGGTCTGGATGAACTCGCACAACGTTCGTGACCTGCGCAGCCCCTTCGGCGGCGTCAAGGCCTCCGGCCTGGGCCACGAGGGCGGCTACCGCTCGCTCGACTTCTACTCCGAGCAGCAGGCCGTCCACGTCACCCTCGGTGACGTCCACACCGCTCGATTCGGCCTGCCCACCGAGGGCTGCTGACCACCACCCGTACTTTCTCGAGGAGGAGAAGACATGAACGACATGAAGATCGTGGAGCGGGCCGACTACAACCCGGCCCTCGCCAGCTACAACTCCGAGCGCCCCGTCCCGGCCCCGAAGAACCCGGTCAAGCGCCCCGACCTGCCGGTGCCGAACATCCTGCGCTGCGCCTACATGGAGATCGTGGTCACCGACCTGGCCAAGTCGCGCGAGTTCTACGTCGACGTGCTGGGCCTGGTGGTGACCGAGGAGGACGAGAACACCGTCTACCTGCGCACCCTGGAGGAGTTCATCCACCACAACCTGGTGCTGCGCCAGGGCCCGGTAGCCGCGGTGGCCGCCTTCAGCTTCCGCGTGAACAGCCCGGAGGACGTGGACCTGGCCGAGGCCTACTACCAGGCCATCGGCTGCCGCACCGAGCGACGCAAGGACGGCTTCTGCAAGGGCATCGGCGACTCGGTGCGCGTCGAGGACCCGCTGGGCTTCCCCTACGAGTTCTTCTACGAGGTGGAGCACGTCGAGCGCCTGGCCTGGCACTACGAGCTCTACGGCGCCGGCGCGCTGGTGCGCCTGGACCACTTCAACCAGGTCACCCCCGACGTGCCACGCGGCGTCGACTACATGAAGAACCTGGGCTTCAAGGTCACCGAGGACATCCAGGACGACGAGGGCACCACCTACGCCGCCTGGGTGGCCCGCAAGGCCACCGTGCACGACACCGCGATGACCGGTGGCGACGGTCCGCGGATGCACCACATCGCCTTCGCCACCCATGAGAAGCACAACATCCTCTACATCTGCGACAAGATGGGCGCCCTGCGCATCAGCGACCAGATCGAGCGCGGCCCCGGCCGCCACGGCGTCTCCAACGCCTTCTACCTGTACCTGCGCGATCCCGACGGCCACCGCGTCGAGATCTACACCCAGGACTACTACACCGGTGACCCGGACAACCCGACGGTCACCTGGGACGTGCACGACAACCAGCGCCGTGACTGGTGGGGCACCCCCGTGGTCCCGAGCTGGTACACCGAGGCCTCGCTGGTGCTCGACCTGGACGGCAACCCCGTGCCGGTGGTGGCCCGCGAGGACAAGTCCGAGATGGCCGTGACCATCGGCGCCGACGGCTTCTCCTACACCCGCAAGAGCGAGTCGGAGGACTCCGAGGGCCAGGCCGACGAGGGCAAGGGCTTCAAGCTGGGCCACCAGCTCTGAGCTCCCCGCGCCGTCACCCTCCGGCGTACCCGGGCGGGCGCCCACGCTAGGCGCCCGCCCTCCCCAGAACCTGACGAGAGAGACGACGATGTCCACTTCCGCACAGACCCAGCACGACGACTTCCTCGTGCTGGACGAGCACCGGCCGCAGGACCGCCGGGTCGCGCTCGCCACCCTGGTCGGCACCTCCATCGAGTGGTACGACTACTTCATCTACGCCAACGCCGCGGCGCTGGTCTTCGCCCCCTACTTCTTCAGCGCCGTGCCCGAGAGCATGGCCCTGATCCTGTCCTTCGCCACCGTCGGCGTCAGCTTCCTGTTCCGCCCGCTCGGTGCGGCGGTGGCGGGACACTACGGAGACCGGGTGGGCCGCAAGGCCATGCTGGTGCTCACCCTGATGCTGATGGGCGGTGCCACCGCGCTGATCGGTCTGCTGCCCAGCGCCGCCACCATCGGCATCTGGGCGCCGATCCTGTTGGTCCTGCTGCGCATCGTGCAGGGCTTCTCCGCCGGCGGTGAGTGGGGTGGCGCGGCCCTGATGGCCGTCGAGCACGCTCCGGCCGACAAGCGCGGCAAGTTCGGCGCCTTCCCGCAGGTGGGTGTGCCGCTCGGCATGCTGCTGGCCACCGGCTTCCTGGCCATGCTCTCGGTGCTGCTGACCGAGGAGCAGTTCACCAGCTGGGGCTGGCGCGTGCCCTTCCTGTTCTCCATCGTGCTGATCGGCATCGGCATGTGGATCCGCCTGGGCGTCACCGAGTCCCCGGTCTTCCAGGAGATCAGCGAGCACCCCGACGAGGTGAAGATGCCGCTGGGCCAGGTCTTCACCAGGACCGGCAAGCAGGTGGCCCAGGCCGCCCTGCTCTACATGGGCAACGGCGTGGTGGGCTACATGGTCACCGGCGGCTTCATCCTGTCCTATGCCACCAAGGCGCTGCACATGCAGAAGGCCGACATCCTGAACCTGGTCACCCTGGCCTGCGCCACCTGGCTGGTCACCACCTGGTTCGCCGGCGTGCTCTCCGACCGGATCGGTCGCGTCCGCACCTACCAGATCGGCTTCGTGATCCAGCTGCTGTGGGTCTTCCCGCTGTTCATGCTGGTGGAGACCGCCAGCCTGCTGTGGGTGGGTGTGGCGATGGTGGTGCTCACCATCCCGCTCGGCCTGACCTACGGCCCGCAGGCGGCGCTCTTCGCCGAGATGTTCCCGGCGGCGATCCGCTACTCCGGCGCCTCGATCGGCTACGCGCTGGGCGCCATCCTGGGCGGCGCCTTCGCCCCGATGATCGCGCAGGCACTGGTGAACCACTTCCACACCACGCGGGCGGTCTCGGCCTACCTGTTCGTCTTCACGGCCATGGCCCTGCTGGCGACGTTCACCATCAAGGACCGCACCGGCAAGCGTCTCGACAAGGACGCCCCGGACCTGCCGCGGCTCTGACCTGGACCGCTCCGGCGGCGCGTGGGGGCACGGCCCGGTGGTCGTGCCCCCGCACACGTCCGGCCAGGTGTCCCTGGCCCCATGAGGACGTGGAGTGAGGCATCGACGGGGCTGAGTGGCTGACCCCGGGGTGCTCTCGGGTGCCCCGACCCATCGCCGGGCCGGAAGCTGAGGCCGGGCCCGCGCCCTGGGCTGATCACGGCTTCTGTGCTCCATCGCGGCAGCTCGGTCTTGCCCCTGGTGCAGCGCCCATCGCGTCCGATGCACGTCCATCGCGGCCGCTCAGTGGCCATCGCCCCTGGTGCAACAGGGGCGATGCGTGCCGATGGGCCGCGATCAGTATCGACGGGCCGCGATCAGTATCGACGGGCCGCGATCAGTATCGACGGGCCGCGATCAGTATCGACGGGCCGCAATCCCGAGCCGGACTCGTCATGCCTGTTGGGTGACCGTCGCCCCTGCTGCAACAGGGGCGATTCGTGCCGACGGGCCGCGTTCAGTCTCGACGGGCCAGGAGCACCCGACGAGGCCGTGAGCACCAGGCGTGGCAGGGCGCGCGCCAGAGAACGAACTGGGCCGCCGAGTCTGCACCTGAGCACCATCCGTAGCGGCCGCCCGGACGCGGTCCCGGCCGGATCGTCGGCCGGTATTCTTGGAGGAATTGCACCATTGAGCGGCCTGCACGCCATCACCGAGGGAGCCCCCGTGGAGTCGAAGTCCGAGCTGGTCTATCGCGACCTGCGCGAGCGGATCGTCGACGGCCAGTTCACCGCCGGCTACCGGCTGGTGCTGGCCCGGCTGGCCGACCACTACGACGTGAGCCCGGTGCCGGTGCGCGAGGCGCTGCGACGGTTGGAGGCCGAGGGCCTGGTGCGCTACACCCGCAACGTCGGCGCCGAGGTGGTGGGCGTCGACTCGTCGAGCTATGCCGAGACCATGGAGGTGCTCGCCGTGCTCGAGGGAGCTGCGACGGCGCTGGCCGCCCCGCACCTGGGCGAGGCCGAGATCGCCCAGGCCCGTGCCATCAATGCCGAGATGCGCGAGGTGCGCCAGGACCTCGACCCGGTGCGCTTCACCACCCTCAACCACCAGTTCCACGTGGTGGTCTGCGGGCCCTGCCCCAACGACCACCTGTCCGAGATGCTGCAGCGTGAGTGGGAGCGGATCTCCCAGGTGCGCCGCTCCTCGTTCACCTACGTGCCGGAGCGCTCGCTCACCTCGGTGGAGGAGCACGAGCGCATCCTGCAGCTGATCGTCGACGGAGCCCCCTTCCACGAGGTGGAGCAGGCCGCCCGCGAGCACAAGCTGCGCACCATGAACCAATTCCTCGAGGCCCGACGCTCCAACCGAGCCCCCCAGCAGCAGCAGGCCGGCTGAGTCCCGACCCCGGCTGGCGCGCCTCCGGCCCGGAGGATGGGCCGGGTTCCACGCCACGGCGGACTTTCGGCCACTACCCGGGAACTCACGCCGGTCCTAGCCTTGGTGCATGTCCGCCTCCGCCATCCAGGTCGCCGATCCTCGCCTCGACGGGTCGGTGGTCCCACGCGCATCGCGGTACTGGGGATGGGTGCGAGCTGCCAGCCTGGTGATGGCACTGGTGTCCGCGGTGGCGATGCTGCTGCTGGGCCAGCGGGTCACCGACTACTCACACCTGCAGCAGGCACTGGCTTCCGGCCGGGTGAACCAGGTACGCGTCGAGGGAGCCTTCGGACACACCACCGACCTGCCCGCCGAGGCGACGGGTACGACGCAGGTGCGCATCGTCTGGCGCGACGGCCTTCTGGAGCGCGTCACGGAGGTGCAGCAGTACCACCCCGGTGATGGGATGGGAGAGCCGGTTGAGGGCTACCCGTCGATCACCGGCGAGGTGGAGGACGCCCTGCGCGACATCGATCCGCAGGTGAGCATCACCTGGGCTGATCCGCGCAGCAGCTGGAGCAACCTGGCCGGCTTCCAGGGGCCTGTCTGGATCATCTCGCTCATCCTTCTGGCGGCCGCGGGGATCGTCACCCTCCTGCTGGGTGGCCCCGAGCCGCGCCTGGCCACCCGATGGGGCTGGATCTGGCTGCTGAGCAGCCCGTTGACTCTCGTGGTCGCGCTGGCCTTCCTGCTGGTCGGCTGCCGTGGCCACCAGCCTGGCCGGCGACGGCTCACCGGCGGTTGGGCCTTCGTCCTGAAGCTGCTGCTCGGCGGCCTTGGCCTGATCTTGTGACGGGCCCGCCGGGCGGACCTCTGCGCCCGTCACCCGTCCGGCACACGGTTCGTCCTGCCCACCACCCAGCAATGCCCCGTCCAGCACAGTTCGCCGTTCCCTGCAGTGACGTTGCGCCTGGTGAGCTCACGTTGCGCCTGGTGATCTCACGTTGCGCCTCGCAGGAAACGTTGCGCGCGTAGTGCCGCGCGCGACGTTGCTCCTGAGGCGCGAGGTCACGTTGGGGGCGCGAGGTGAGGTCGAGGCGCGGGGGCGCCTCCCTGGGTGCGATCTCGCATCCCAGGGCCTGTTGCGTGGACCCCGGCCCCCGGCCCCCGGCCCGCGGCCCGTGGCCCCGCGGCCCGCTGGACACGCCTTTCGCCAGGCGGCCGCTCGTCGCCTGGAGCACCCATCACACGACGAGGGGCCAGCCGGAGCAGCGCCCCGGCCGGCCCCTCGTGCGGGCTCAGCGACCCAGGATCGGGTCGAAGAAGTTGGCCAGCTCCTGCGTCGCGTCGAGCGGCAGGATGTGCGCCACGTACATGTCGGGGCGCACCACGACGATGGCGCCGTCGCGGCTGATGCCACGGGCCTCGAAGATGTCGCCGTCCGGGCCGGAGCCGTAGACCTTGTTGGTGTCGGTGAGCTTGAACGGACCCACCGTCGGCTTGAAGGCGACGGGCACGGCATTGATGTCCACGTCCAGGTGGGGCTGCTGGTAGACCACCTTCACGTCGAACCAGGCATCGGTGTCACCGTCGGCGGGCTGGGCCGCCAGCGGGGAGGCCGGGTCATTGCTCAGCCAGTCGCCGAGCTTGTCGCTGGCCGAGCCCGTACCCGGCGCCGCCTGGTCGGAGAAGACGTAGATCCGCCAGCGGCCGTCGGCCAGGTGCTGGTGGCCCAGGTGGATCGGGTTGCCGTCGTTGACCCGCTCCACCAGCGTCGACTTGAAGCGCTTGCCCAGCGGGAAGCCGGGGGCCAGCTCCTGGCGTGCATCGCTGCCGACCAGCAGCGAGGCCGGGTACTCGGTCATGAAGCCCGCCGGGAACTCGGCGGTGCGCATGTAGAAGTCCTCCACCTCGTCGGGGCTGGACAGCGCATCGGACTTCTTGGCCATCAGCGTGGACCACTGCTTGTCGAAGTCGATCAGGTTCTGTGCCACCACCTGGCGCTCGGCCGAGTAGGTGCGCAGCAGCTTCTCCGGGGCACGCCCGGTGAGCACGTGGGCCAGCTTCCAGCCCAGGTTGAAGCCGTCCTGCATCGAGACGTTCATGCCCTGGCCGGCCTTGGCCGAGTGGGTGTGGCAGGCGTCGCCGGTGAGGAAGACGCGCGGGATGCGGCCCTCCTCGGTGCGCTCGCCGCGCAGGTTGTCGAAGTGGTCGGTGACCCGGTGGCCCACCTCGTAGACGCTCCACCAGGCGACGTCCTTCACGTCCAGCTCGTAGGGGTGGATGATGGCCTGCGCGCCCTTGATGATCTCCTCGATCGGGGTCTGGCGCACCGCACCGTTGCCGTCGGCGGGCTGCTCGCCCAGGTCCACGTACATCCGGAACAGGTGGCCGCCCTCGCGGGGGATGTGCAGCATGGAGCCGGCCGCGGAATGGATGATGCTCTTGGCGCGGATGTCGGGGAAGGTGGTGGTGGCCACCACGTCCATCACGCCCCAGGCGTGGTTGGCGGCATCGCCCTTCATGGTGCAGCCGATGGACTTGCGCACCTTGGACCGGGCGCCGTCGCAGCCCACCACGTACTTGGCCCGCACGGTGCGGGTGCTGCCCGCATCCGGCCCGGCGGTGCGCTCCAGGGTGACGGCCACCGGGTACTCGGCGGACTCGTCGATCTCCAGGCCCTGGAAGTCCCAGCCGTAGTCGGGCTTCATCCGGGTGGGGGCCCACTGCATGAAGCGGGCGAAGTAGTCCAGCACCCGGGCCTGGTTCACGATCAGGTGGGGGAACTCGCTGATGTTCTGCGGGTCGTCGGGGGTGACGGCCCCGCGCACGATGTTCTCCGGGTTGGCCGGGTCCTGCTTCCAGAAGCGGGTCTCGGTGATCCGGTAGGCCTCGGCGGTGATCTCCTCGGCGAAGCCGAAGGCCTGGAAGGTCTCGACGCTGCGCTGCTGCACGCCGTCGGCCTGGCCGATCACCAGCCGGCCCTCACGACGCTCGATGATGCGGGTGTTGATGCTGGGGAACTGCGAGAGCTGGGCCGCCAGCAGCATGCCGGCCGGGCCGCTGCCCACGATCAGCACGTCCATCTGGTCGGGGAGCTCCTCGGGACGGTCGACGCCGGTGCCCAGGGCGGGCTGCTGGCGGGGGTCTCCCGAGACGTAGCCATGGTGGTGGAACTGCACGTTTGCCTCACTTCGTCGTGACGGACCTGTAGTGTTCTCATATCGAACACTGAGTTCGGAATGCGAGATTTGATACGATTTTGCCATTCCGGACAGCGGCTTGGCAATGGGTCAGCCGAAATTGGACGGGAGAGACGCGATGGGCGACGACCTGATGGCGCTGCCACCGCGCATCGCGGAGGCCGACGAGGGGGTGGCCTCGCAGACCCTCTCGCGCGGGCTGTGGGCGCTGCGCTACCTGTGCGCCCAGCACGGCCCGGTGCGCGTCGACGAGGTGGCCGCCGCTCTGGAGGTGCACCGCTCCATCGCCTGGCGCCTGCTACGAACCCTGGAGCACCACCACCTGGTGCGGCGCACCCCCTCGGGCAGCTATGCGCCGGGCTCCGGCCTGGCGGTGCTGGCGCGGCAGGGCTCGCAGGGCCTGCTGGCCAGTTCCCAGCCGGTGCTCGACGAGCTGGCCGAGAGCTCCGGGCTGACCGCCTTCGTCGCCGTGGCCAATGCCGGTTCCTGCGTGACCGTGGCCTCGGCCACCGCGCCCAGTCAGGGCGCCAGCATCGTGCAGCAGCCCGGCACCTCCCATCCGCTCACTCAGGGCGCTCCCGGCCTGGTGCTGCTGGCCATGCAGCCGCCGGGCGCTGCCGGGGAGCGGGAGGCGGACGTGCAGAAGGTGCGCGAGCGTGGCTATGCCACCAGCTCCGACGAGGTGATCCCGGGGGTCCGCTCGGTGGCGGTGCCCATCCCGCTGCCGGATCGTCGGGCCGCGTTGGCCGTGCTGGGACTGGGTGACCTGGACCTGGTGGACGTCGTCGGCCAGCTCCGACGCGCGGCGGGGCGGATCACCGAGTCCTGAACGTCTCTGAACGCCCCAGTGGGAGCCCAATTTGCGCTCTGGGCGTACGGGTTGCGGGCTTGAACGGGTGACTGTATAGCCTCCCGTGGTACGCCCGTGACCTTGAGGAGTTCTTCCGTGGCCATCAACATCGCCCTGCAGGCGCGACGCGACGTCGACCCCGACAACCAGCCCATCCCGCGACGCTTCGTCGGCTACGACCCGAAGCTCGGCGACGAGCAGCTGTGGAATGCCAACCGTGGCGCCTACGACCTGGACGACTTCGCCGCCACCGAGCAGTTCGCCACCTTCAGCTATGACGGCACGATCCGCTTGGTGGCCGAGCTCGAGGGCATCGAGAACGTCGACGACGAGGGGACCCCGCGCAAGGCCCTGCTGGGTCGCCTGCTGCGCCGCGGGGACCCGGTGCGCGATGCCCTGGTGGGACGCCAGGTGGACACCGACCGGGAGGTCAGCCACATCGACACCACCGAGCAGGACGAGATCACGGCTGCGGAGCGCTATGCCACCCCGGAGCGCGCTCGCCGCACCTTCCTGCTCACCATCGACCCCGAGATGTGGTTCTGGACCCCCGAGGACGAGCAGGAGGTGATCACCCGCACCGCCGCCGGCGCCCCCGTCCGCGAGGTCTGGTACGCCGGAGGACGCCGCCAGGGCATCGAGCCGGGGGACCGGGTCTTCCTGCTGCAGCACGGCCGCGGGGACCGTGGCGTGCGCGGCCACGGCGTGGTCTCCAGCCGCGTCTACCAGGGCGAGCACTGGGACGACCCGAGCCGCATGGCCAACTACATCGACGTCGACTGGCACCTGGTGGTGCCGGCCGAGCAGATGGTGGCGGCGCAGCGTCTGGTGGTCGAGGTGCCCGGCTACGGCTGGAACCCGCAGAAGGGCGGCGTCGAGCTGCACCAGCCGATGGCTGACCAGCTCGAGGAGCTGTGGGCCGGCCACGTCGGCCGCACCCCGGAGCCCAGCGCGCCGCAGCCCGTCGTGCAGCACGGCTGGGAACTGGACGACTCGCGGCGTCGCGCCGCCAGCATCGAGGCCCGCGACCAGATGATGCAGCTCTTCGCCGAGGACGGCTGGGAGGTCGTGGAGACCAACCACGAGATGCCGTACTGCGCCGTCGCCTACCGCGGCGAGGAGTCTCGCTTCCTGTTCGCCAAGGGGGTCGAGACCGTCGGTCGCCCCGTCCTGCTGACCGCCGAGGAGGTGCAGCACGCGCAGGAGCACCCCGGCGAGTGCCTGCTGGGCCAGCTCGGCGACGCCGACTTCCAGGGCAGCTCGGTGGTGCCGGGCAGCGGCGTGCTCACCGTCACCCCGCTCGACCTGGAGGCCCACCCGGTGGAGCCGGTGCTCTTCCGCTACGAGGCCTGAGCGCCGGGGGGTCTGCCCCCATCGCAGCCGGACATGGACGGGGCCGCAGCCAAGGCTGCGGCCCCGTCGTCCGTGCCGGTGTCACGGGGTGGGCATGCCACCGTTCACGTTGAGCGTCTCGCCCACCACATAGCTGGACTCCGGAGAGGCCAGGAAGACATAGGCGGGGGCCAGCTCCACCGGGTGGCCGGCGCGGCCCATCGCGGTCTTCTTGCCGAAGTCGGGCAGCTCGTCGGTCTGCTGGCCGCCCTGCACCTGCAGCGGGGTCCAGATCGGCCCGGGCGCCACGGCATTGACCCGGATGCCCTTGGGGGCCAGCTGCTCGGCCATGCCCTTGGTGAAGTTGTTGATGGCCGCCTTGGTGGAGGCGTAGTCCACCTTGTCGGGCGAGGGGGAGTAGGCCTGGATCGAGGTGGTGTTGATGATGCTGGCCCCCGACTCCAGGTGCGCCAGGGCCGCCTTGGTGATGCGGAACATGGCGATGATGTTGGTGTCGAAGGTCTCCACCAGCTGCTCGTCGGAGAGATCCTCGAGCTTCTCCACCGACTTCTGGTGCCCGGCATTGTTCACCAGGATGTCCAGCCCGCCGAGCTGCTCGACGGCCTGCTCCACCAGCGTGCGGCAGGCGGCCTCGTCGGTGATGTCGTAGGGCAGCTTCACGGCCTTGCGGCCGGCCTGCTCCACCAGCTCGGCCACCTTCTGGGCGTCCTCCTCCTCGGCGGGGAGGTAGCCGAAGGCCACGTCGGCGCCCTCGCGCGCGAAGGCGATCACCACGGCGGCGCCGATGCCGGAGTCGCCACCGGTGACCAGCGCCTTGCGGCCCTCGAGCCGGCCGGTGCCGCGGTAGGTCTGCTCGCCGCGATCGGGCTTGGGCACCAGGTCCGCGTCGAGGCCCGGCTCGGGCTGGCCCTGCTCGGGGATCTCCAGGTCCTCGTAGCGGGTGACGGGGTTGGCGAAGGTCAGCTGGTCCTGCTCTGCCATGGGGGTGCTTCCTCTCGGATTCGGGTGTCACCTCCGACGCTAGGCAGGCGCGCGCCGTCTTTCACCACCCCGAGGGCGGTTCTGCCTTCACCCACCGCGAAATCAGGCCGGCAGCTCGCTGACCGGTACCACCTGGAGGTCCTGCAGCTTCCAGTCCAGCTCCCGCGCCCGGTCCCGTGCGGTCTCCAGCGTCTGCAGCGACGGCTCGCCCACCGGCACCACGAAGACCTCGGTGTGGAAGACGTGGCCCTCGTCGCGCATCCGCACCGCCACCTCGTCCACCCAGGGCAGGCCTGCAAAGAAGCGTCGCACCTGGTCGATGGCGGGGTGGTCCTCGGAGTCGTCATAGGTGCGGGCCTGGCGGTCCAGCAGCCCGGAGAGAGCATTGGAGATGTTGGTCCAGCCGTCCTTCACGATGGAGGCGGCGATGAAGGTGGCCACCACGGAGTCGGCCCACCACAGCCCCAACCCGATCCCCAGGATGCCGAGCATGGCGCCACCGGCGGTGGACCAGTCGGCCTTGTTCATGTCCGCGTCGGCGTAGAGCACCTTGTCGTGCAGCTGCTCGGCGAGCTTGAGCTTCATCCGCCCCAGGATCACCGGCGGGAAGCCGGTGTAGACCAGCGCGCCCATCATCACCCAGCCCAGCCAGACGGTGTGGCCGAACAGGTCAATGGTGCTGATGGTGGGGTGCTCCTGGCGCACCAGGGTCATCATGCTGTCCACCACCATGAAGCCGCCCAGCGCCAGCAGGGCCACCGAGGCGGCCAGGTGCGCGGCGCCCACCGCGCGGTGGTAGCCGTAGGGGTGCTCGTGGTCGGGCTCGCGTCGCACCTTGCGCACCGCGAGCAGGAAGGCCAGCGGTGGCAGGAAGCTGAGGCAGTCCTCGATCCAGGCCGCCTTCATGGCCTGCGAGGAGCCCATCACGGCCGCCACCAGGCTGACGGCGGTGGCCAGGTAGACCAGTGAGATCACCTGCAGCCGCTTAGCCTTCTTCAGGGCGCGGTGCTGCTCGCGGGGCAGCCGGGTGCTGCCGAAGGTGGCGGTGCTCACGGCCGGCCCTGGTCGAACCAGGTCTCCAGGGCGCTGACCATGGCATTCTCGCCCAGCGGCACGGCCACCACGTGCTTGACGGTGTCGCCGTGGTCGTCGACGTCGGTGGCATAGGCGCGGGTCAGACCGACCTTGCTCTTGAAGGGCGACTTGCTGGTGAGCCCGCCCACCATCAGGTCGATCTGGCCGTCCTCCAGCTGCTTGACCAATTCCTCCTGACCGGCCACCACCCAGGTGATGGTGGCGCCGCGGGTGCGCGCGAAGCCCTTGGCCAGCTCGGCCTCGGGGCCCGAGGGCATGCCATTGCTGACCTCCACCAGTGGCGGGGCGGGGGCGACGCCCACCAGGATCTCGCCCTCCTGGTCGATCCGCTGCAAGGTGTTGTCGGGGTCCTTGGGAATGCCGCAGCCCGCGAGCAGCAGCAGGCCCAGCAGGGCGGCGACTGCCTGTCGCGGTCGTCGGTGGGTGCCCGTCACAACACTTCTCCTCCTGGTCACGGGCGCTCGGGGGGTGCGCCGCGGAGCAAGGTTAGGGCGCTGGCAACCGGTGATGGAATCGCCTGCAGGGGTGGGATGTGATCCTCCTGGGCCGGACTCCGCGCCGAGGATCGACCAGGATCCGCCACGGTCTGGCGGGAATGGTCCCGTCGGGGGCTGTGGTGCGCGCATCGTGGCGACAGCGGGCCGGTGGCCGCCGGAGCCGGCGGGAGGACTGCCTTGTCAGCGCCCCGCTGTGGGGCGCTCGGCCCTGTTCGCTGTGAGCTTGGTCACTGTCGAAGGCCCGCATCGTCCGATTAGCGTGGCGGGCATGGACCAGAACCTCGCCCATTTCGAGTTCCTCGGCACCTGGGACAGCCCGGTGGTGGCCACCTCGATCCACGCCGGCCACGAGCTGCGCCCGGAGGTGGCCGAGCTGATGCAGCT
Source organism: Luteococcus peritonei (assembly GCF_039526385.1). Taxonomy (NCBI): domain Bacteria; kingdom Bacillati; phylum Actinomycetota; class Actinomycetes; order Propionibacteriales; family Propionibacteriaceae; genus Luteococcus; species Luteococcus peritonei. The sequence goes on from NZ_BAAAIX010000013.1 coordinate 98,560, forward strand.
GGACGAGGCCGACCGTCTCCGCGAGGAGGACCCGTACACCAACCTGATCGCGCAGCTGATCGGGCCGCGCGTGATGGTGAACCGTTCCCGCTTCGAGGTGGACCTGAACCGCTCGCGCGACAAGGCGGTCTATCGCACCCCCGCCGACTGCTGGGACCTGGTGGTCTGGCGCGACGAGGTGCTGCCCGACGACGCGGTGGAGCGCTCCCGCGAGGAGCACGACGCCTTCTACGCCGCCCTCGGCGAGCGGCTCGACGAGTTGGCCGAGCGTGGTCCCTTCGTGCTCTTCGACGTCCACTCCTACAACCACCGTCGCGACGGTGCCGACGCACCGGCCTCGCCGCAGGAGGATAACCCCGAGGTCAACCTCGGCACCGGCACCATGGACCGCGAGAAGTGGGCCGACGTGGTGGATGCCTTCACCGACTCGCTGCGTGGCGCCGAGGTGAGCTGGGGCCGGCTCGACGTGCGCGAGAACGTCCGCTTCAAGGGCGCGAACCTGTGCCAGTGGGTGCATGAGCGCTACCCGGACAAGGGCTGCGCGCTGGCACTGGAGTTCAAGAAGACCTTCATGGACGAGTGGACCGGCGAGCCGGATGCCGAGCACATCGCCGAGCTGTCGCGGGCGCTGGCCGGCACCGTGGAGCCGATCCGTGCGGCCCTGGAGGCCAACCACGGGCTGGAGCCGCGTCGCTGATGAGCATCCGCACGCCGCTCGACGAGCAGACGTTGGCGGTCGACGAGGAGCTGGCCCAGCTCTCGGAGACCTTCCGCTTCCTGCTGGACCTGACCCCGGTGGATGCCGCGGATCGGCGTCGCGCCTGGCTGGACGGCGACCATGCCGAACCGGACTTCAGCTACCGCCCGCTGTCCACCGATCCCGACGTGGCGCTGGCCACGCTCGAGCACATCGAGCTGGACCGGGTCCAGGACCCCACCGTGCGCCAGCTGCTGGCCAACAAGCACCGTGAGTTGCGGCTGCAGGCGGAGATGTTGCGGGCCCGCAACAGTGCCGACTTCCTGCCGCTCTCCGTGGAGCTCTACGGCGGCGTCACCCAGGAGCTGCGCGAGCTGGCCAAGCAGGTGCTGGAGGCCGTCCCCGCAGACGCCGCCCCCGCCCCGGCCGTCGACGCCCATGCCTTCCACGAGCTGGCCCAGGCCGAGATCGCCTGGTACCGCGCGCAGGACCCCGACGTGGTGATGCATGCCGAGGTGCGCGAGGACGTCAACGGCGTGATGGTCAGCGGTGACACCCTGCTGATCGGTGCTGACTCCAAGGTGCAGTCCACCCGCGCCAATGCCCTGCTGCAGCACGAGATCGGCACCCACCTGGTGACCCAGGTGAACGGCGGGGCGCAGCAGGTGCGTTGCCTGGGCACCGGCCTGGCCGGCTACGACGAGACCCAGGAGGGGCTGGCCGTGATGGGTGAGATCGCCTGCGGCGAGCTCACCGCCACCCGCCTGCGCCAGCTGGCCGGGCGCGTGCTCACCGTCGACGCCATGGTGAACGGCGCCGGCTTCTTCGACTGCTGGCAGCAGCTGGTCAGCCGCGGCTTCAAGCGCGGCAGCGCCTTCACCACCGTGATGCGGATCCACCGCTCCGGCGGCTTCACCAAGGACGCCTGCTACCTGCGCGGCCTGGTGGACCTGCTGGGTCACCTGCGCGACGGTGGCCGCCTCGACCTGTTCTACCTGGGCAAGTTCGCGCTGGCGGACCTGCCGCTGGTGGAGCAGCTGGATGCCGACGGCAGGCTGGCGCCGGCCCGGATCCAGCCCCACTACCTGGCCGACCCGCAGGCCGTCGACCGGCTGGCGCGGGCCGCGGTGGAGCCGCTGTCGAGCAGCGTCGCCCACCCCACGCAGGAGGGTGCGGCGCCGCCGGACCCCGAGGCCAATGACCTGTGAACGCCACTGACCACCCCTGCACCACCACCCAGCACGACCGACCACGCAGGACCGAGCAAGGAGCAGCATGAAGATCGGATTCGTCGTCAACGACGTGGCCACCGAGAAGGCCGGCTACACCACCACCCGGCTGGCGCTGACCGCCAGCCAGCTCGGCCACGAGGCCGGCATCATCGGGCTGGGGGACTTCAACTACCTGCCCGACGGCTCGCTCGGCGCGCTGGTGCACTCCGCCTCCGGCAAGAACTACCGCTCGCACGACCGCTTCCTGGCCGACCTGCAGAAGAGCGAGGGCGAGCAGACCGTGCTCAGCGACTTCGACGTGCTGATGCTGCGCTCCGACCCCGCCAGCGATCCCGACCGCCCGTGGGCCAGCACCGCCGGGATCGCCTTCGGCCAGCTGCTGGCGGCCTCCGGTGTGCTCGTCGTCAACGACCCCGAGACGCTGGCCACGGCCATGAGCAAGGCCTACTTCCAGCACTTCCCGGAGCGCGTGCGCCCCAAGACGCTGATCAGCCGCGATGCCGAGCAGCTCAACGACTTCGTCAACGACCTGGGCGGCAAGGCGGTGCTCAAGCCGCTGCAGGGCTCCGGCGGCAGCGGCGTCTTCCTGGTCAACGACGAGGAGTCGCCCAACCTGAACCAGATCATCGAGGCGATCGCCCGTGACGGCTATGTGGTGGCGCAGGAGTACCTGCCGGCTGCGGCCGAGGGCGACACCCGACTGTTCGTGATGAACGGCGAGCCGCTCAAGGTGGACGGCGCCCATGCCGCCTTCCGTCGCGTCAACGAGAGCAAGGACATGCGTTCCAATGTCTCGGCCGGCGGCAAGATCCAGGAGGCCACCATCACCGACGAGATGCTGGAGATGGTCGACGTGATCCGCCCCAAGCTGGTCAGCGACGGCATGTTCCTGGTGGGCCTGGACATCGTCGGCGACAAGCTGATGGAGGTCAACGTCTTCACCCCCGGTGGCCTGGGCTCCTCGCAGAACATCTACAAGGTGGACTTCACCCCGCGCATCATCGAGGACCTGGAGCGCAAGGTGAAGATGCGCTCCCACTACCCGCAAGGCCTGCCCAACAAGGCGCTCGCCGCCATGTGAGGCACCACGCCCTGCACGGACCCGCAGCCGTCGAGGCCGCGGGTCCTTCGCGTCACCGCCCGGTCTGGGGGCCAGGACGGTGACCGGAGCCGTGGGCAACTCCTGGACCTCGGTTGTCAGGCGGGGTTCGCTTCCCTAACGTGGCAACGTTCCGCACACGGACGTGCCACCCCCCCAGGAGATGTGATGACCCACGACGCAGTGGTCGACCAGGCCGAGAAGCAGGGCGACCCGTACGACCTCGATCCGGCCAAGATCCAGCAGCCGCCCCATGGGTGGGGCCCCAGCATGCGCTTCCTGGGCCCGGGCATGATCACCTCCGCGGCGGTGGTGGGTTCCGGCGAGCTGATCACGGCCACCACACTGGGCGCCAAGGTGGGCTTCCTGCTGCTCTGGCTGGTCTTCGTCTCCACCTTCGTGAAGGTTGCGGTGCAGATCGAGCTGGCCCGCTGGTCCATCTCCACCGGCAAGCCGGGCACCTTCGGCTACGACGACGTCCCGCCCCGGATCGGGCGTCGCGGCTGGATCAGCTACCTGGCGGTGCTGATGTTCGTGCAGTTCCTCACCAGCCAGGCGGGCGTGCTGAGCGCGGCCGGTCTGGCGATGTCCATGCTGGTCCCGATCGGCGGCGATCCCACCAGCATGCTGTCGATCGGTTTCTGGGTGGCGCTGATGGTGGTGATCGCCATTGCCATCCACTTCTCGAACCGCTACGGCATCGTCGAGAACGTCTCCACCGTCCTGGTGGTGCTGGTCACCGCCGTCGTGGTGGCGCTGGTGCTGGGCATCCAGTTCACGCCCTTCAGCTGGAGCGCGGCGGACCTGGCCGGTGGCATGCAGTTCAAGATCGCGGCGGGGACGATGGGCATCGCGCTGAGCATGTTCGGCCTGACCGGCATCGGCGCCGGCGAGATCAGCTCCTACTCCTTCTGGTGCGTGGAGAAGGGTTATGCCGCCTGGACCGGCCCCAACGACGGTTCACAGGCCTGGGCCGAGCGGGCCCGCGGCTGGATCAGCGTGATGAAGAAGGACGCCTGGCTGAGCTGGGTGGTCTACACCCTGTCCACCGCCGCCTTCTACATCCTGGGCGCCGCGGTGCTGCACCCGCAGGGCCTCGCGCCCAAGGGCAATGACGTGCTCAAGGTGCTCTCGCGGATCTTCTCCGACACCATGGGCGGCTGGGCCGGCGTCGGCTTCCTGGTCTTCGCCGCCATCGCCCTGTTCAAGACCATCCTGGCCAATGTGCCCTCGCTGAGCCGCCAGACCGCCGCGGCGCTCAGCATCTTCGGCGCCTTCGACTGGAAGGACATGGCCGCCCGCGACCGGATGATGCGCTTCCTGATGATCTTTCTGCCGATCATCTGGGGCCTGCTGGGAGTCGTGGTCTCCTCCCCGCTGCAGATGGTGATCCTGGGCGGCATCCTGAACGCCCTGTACCTGATGGCGGTCTCGGTGGCGACGCTCTACCTCTCCCGCACCCAGACCGACCCGCGGATCAAGGACGGCAAGGCCTTCATGGTCTACCTGGTGATCTCGGCCATCGCCGTGTTCGCGGTGGGTCTGATCTCCCTGGTGGACATGCTCTGACCAGCAGCGACGCCTTGGTGGGCCGCCGGCTCCGGGGTGCCCGGTGTTCGCCTGTGATGCGATGAGCCCCGGGCGCCAGTGGTGCCCGGGGCTCGTGCGTCAGTGCTGCAGCGGCGGGTGCAGGTCGTTCATGGTGAAGCGTTGGCGTCGGCCGACGGCCAGCACGTCGAGAGCCAGGGCGCCCAGGCCGATGCAGACCAGCACGGCCACGTCGCGCCAGAAGTGGCTCCACAACCCGCCCGAGATCACCACCCGGAAGGCGTCGATGGAGTAGGTGATCGGCATGAACGGGTTGATCCAGCCGAAGAAGGGCGGCAGCACCGCGGCCGGATAGGTGCCACCCGTGGAGGCCAGCTGAAGGATCAGCCAGACCAGCAGGATCGCCGAGCCGGGCAGCCCCAGCGACATCCGCAACAGGTGCGCGATCATCGCGAAGACCAGGGCCACCAGCAGGGTCAGCCCCACGGTGGCCAGCCCGTGCACCGGATCCAGGCCGAGGGCCGCCCAGACGGTGCCGAGCATCAGCGCGGCGCCCACCGCCGCCACCGTTCCGAACGGGATGAAGGCGCTCAGCGTCAGGCGCAGCGGGTTCATCCGGCCGGCCAGCAGGCGCCCGGAGATGGGCCGCATCACCAGGAAGCCGGAGATGCCGAAGACCCACATGGCGATCGAGAAGAAGAGCGGCGCCAGACCCCGGCCGTAGACGTGGGCGGGATTCTCCACCAGCGTGTTCACGCGCGCGGGTGAGGAGAGCACCTGCGCGGCCCCGTTGGCTTGGTCCTCGGTGAGCGCGGGGATCTGCTTCACGCCGTCGGTCAGGCCCTTGGTGAGCTGCTGCGAGCCGGTGAGCAGCTTGCCGATGCCGGTGTCCAGCTTGGTCATGTTGGTGGACAGCGTGGCGATGCCGGTGTCCAGCTGCGCGGCGCCGCTGCTGAGCTGGCCGGCACCGCCGGCCGCCTTCGCGATGCCGGTCTCCAGCTGCGAGGAGCCGGACTGCGCCTGGTTGATGCCGGCGTGCAGCTCCTTGGCGCCGCCGGCCACCTGGTGGGCGCCGTTGTTCAGCTTGGTCAGCTTGGCCGAGGCGTCCTTCAGGTCACCGGCGACGGCCGATTCCTGCACCCGGCTGTTCAGCGTCGACGAGCGGGTCGAGGCGCGGGCGGCGGCCTCGGCGACGGCCTGGTTGCGCTGCTGCGCCAGCCCCAGCCGAGCCTGGGCATTCTTGTAGGCCTGCGAGTCGGCGACGCCCGGGATGGCGGCCAGCTCGCCCAGCGAGGCCTGCAGGTCGGTCAGTCGGGTGTCCACCGAGCTGGTGGTGCCGCTGACCTGGCCGGTGAGCTTCTGGATGTCGGAGTTGATGGCGGCCGAATCGGTCTTCACCTGGCCCTGCACCTCGGCGGCGCGGTCCAGCACCGGGACGACGGTGTCGGCCAGCTGCTGGGTGCCGCCGGCCACCTGGGTGGCGCCGTCGTAGAGCTCCAGCGAGCCGCTGCTCAGCTTGCCCAGCCCGGCGGTCAGCTGGCTGGCGCCGGTGGAGAGCTGCCCCATGCCGGCGTTCAGCTCGGCGGCGCCGGTGGCCAGCTGGTGGGTGGAGGTGCTGGCCGTCCTGGCGCCGGTGGCCAGCTGCGAGGAGCCTGACTTCGCGTCGGTGAGCCCCTTGGTGAGCTGGGCGGAGCCGTCGCGAGCCTGTACCATGCCCTCGCGGATCTTCTTGAGGTTGGCGAAGACCGCCTCGAAGTAGGACTCGACGGCGGTCTGGTTCACCGCCTCGGTGATCTTGTTCTGCGCCTGGCCGGTGACCGAGCCGATCACGAAGCCGTTGGCGTCGTTGCGGTGCAGGGTGATCTCGGCGCGCCTGGGGTCGTCGGTGGAGCCGCTGACCAGGTTGGAGGAGAAGTTCGACGGCACCCGCACCGTCAGGTAGTAGCGCCCCTCGCGCAGCCCGTCCTCGGCCTCGGCGGCGTCGGTGATGTGCCAGTCGAACTCGTGGCCGGCCAGCAGGTTGTCGGTGAAGTCCTTGCCGGCATGCACGTCCTTGCCGTTGTACTTCACCGCCTTGTCCTCGTTCACGACGGCCACCGGCAGGTGTTCGAGGCGGCCGTAGGGGTCCCAGTTGGCCGCCAGGTAGATGGCGCCGTAGAGCACCGGCACCAGCGCGGCGAAGATCAGCGCCAGCTTGGGCAGCAGGCCGCGGAAGCGGCGCAGTTCGAAGCGGGAGAGGAACATCAGACGTCCTTGCGGGTCGCCAGGTGGCGACGGATGGGGTGGTTGGGCAGGAAGTCGGCGTCGCGGGAGGGAGGCGGCACCAGGTGGACGACGCGGGCGTCGTCGGGCAGCGGGCTCTCGTCCAGCATGCTGACGAAGAAGTGGTTGCCGTCCTCGCGCAGCACGGCGATGCCGTCGTGGATCCAGCGCAGCTGGGCATCGGTCAGCGAGTCGTCCAGGTCGTCGCAGACCACCAGGCTGGCGGGCTTGAGGCAGCCGAGTACCAGCACCAGCAGGGTCTTCTCGACGGCGGGCAGGCGGTCCACCCACTGGTCGAGCTGGAAGCGGTGGTCCAGCAGGTCCTCCAGGTGACGGAAGCGCTCCCGGCCACGACGGGTGCCGATGCCCTCGGCGATGGCGCGCTCGTCGCGGGACTCACCGACGGTGAGGTTGGGTTCCAGCTCGGCGAAGTCGGTGATCCGGGCCAGCGAGACCTGCTTGCGCAGCGCGCGCGGGTGGGCGATCCCGTCGATGTCGCCGACGATGAGGCTGCCCTGGACGCCCTTGAGACGTCCGGCGAGCGCCAGCAGCAGGGCGGAGCGGCCGGAGCCCTGCTGGCCGGTGACCACGCCCACCTGGTCGGGGCGCAGCTCCAGGTCGAGCGGGCCGAAGACCATGTTCTGGCGTCCGGCCAGCTCCAGGCCGCGCGCCTGCAGCAGGGCTGCGCGGGTGTCTTCGGTGGCCTCTGCTTGGGGCAGGGTGTCGGGCGAGGGCTCGCGGAACATGTCGTCGGCCAGCGGGCCGGCGCCGTGGCGGGGGAGGTCGACGGTCGGCTCGGGCTCGTCGCCGGGCAGCGCGTGGCTGGGGGCGTGGGCCGCGGAGGGGGAGACTTCGTCCTCGCCCAGGGCGTGCTCGGGGGCGTGCGGCTTTGGAGGTGCGTCGACGTCGGCGGTCTCGACGTGGCGCGGGGCCTCGGAGATCTCGCCGTGCTGCTCGTCCATGGAACACCTTTCGAAGAAGCGACCCGTCAAATATATTCGTACCAATGGGTTCAGAAAAGTTGTCTCAGGTGGACCACAGCCGAGGCCGACCACGCTGACAGCCCATCATCTCCCCCCCCAGACTAGGGATTGCTGTCCGCCGATGGGGAGCCCATTCCGCGGACGTCCCCGCCACCGGGAGGGTGACGGGGACGTGACGGATGGTGGGAGGCCGCGGGTGGTGGCTCAGCTGCGGCCGGCGTCCTGGTAGGCCTGGGCCAGCTCCTCGGCCATCTTCTGGCCATGGTCCTTCCACCAGGCGTCCGCGGCGGGACGCCAGGCAGAGACCGGCTTGCGGCCCTGCACGATGTCGTTCTCGAGTGCCTCGAAGCTGGTGTTGGCCGTCTGGAAGTTCTTCTCGTACTCCTTGCTGAACAGGTAGACGGCGTCATTGCGGTAGGCATCCGGCACCAGTCGGCGGATGGCGGCGTCCAGCTTCTTGGCCGCCTCGTCGTGCCCAGGCAGGTAGTTGGCGATGCGGGAGTCGACGATGTACTTCACGCCCAGCGCCGTGTTTCCGCCACCGGCCGGGGTGGGAACCGGATCGGTGCCCTTCAGCGTGTAGTCGGCGCCCTGCTTGCCGTACTTCACGGCGAGGTACTCCTTGCTGCCGAAGGGGGCGGCCAGGTAGTCGGCCACCTTCAGCAGGGTCTCGACGCGGTCGCCGGCCTTCTTGTTGATCGCCGAGCGTCCGAAGGAGGGGAAGCTCATCCACAGGTGGCCCTTGCCCTGGCCGTCGAAGGCCGGGATGTCACAGACGTCGATGTCGAAGCCGCTGGGCGCATCGGTCATGTACTGCGCCCAGGCGGTGAAGGAGTCGGGGTTGAAGTAGGCCTTGCCGGTGGTGAACCAGTTCTTCTGGTTGGGGCGGGCGAAGGCGTCGGGGTTCATCAGCCCGGCCTTGGCCCACTTGCGCTCGGCCTCCAGCGCCTGCTCCATCTTCTCGTCGGTCCACCAGCTCTTCATGGTGCCGTCCTCGTGGCGCCAGAAGTTCGGCAGGCCCAGCATGTTCTTGATGTACTGCTTGGGCACCACGGTGGTGGCCCAACGACCGCCGCGCGGGTCGTTGACCTCGGTGGCCAGCTCGTAGAACTCCTGGAAGTTCTTCCATTCCGGATTGATCCCCTTGCTGGCCAGCAGGTCGTCGCGACGGAAGAGCACGCCGGAGGACATCGCGCCGCGGGGCGTGGGCAGGCCGTAGAGCCGACCGTTGAAGCGGCCCACCTCCCAGGCCTCCGAGGGGATCGCGGCCAGGTTCGGGTACTTCTTGATGGCATCCCCGGCCAGGTGGTCGGACAGGTCGAGGCAGGTGGCCTCCACCATCGCCGGCATGTCGGCCACCTCGGCGATGAAGAACATGTCCGGCAGCTGTCCGCCGGCCAGGGTGGTGGAGAACTTGTTGATGTACTCCGCCTGCGGGATCTGCTGGATCTCCAGGTCGGAGCCGAGCTGCTCGTTCAGGTGGGCCCAGGCGGTGTTGGTCGGCGGCTGCGGCGTGACCGGGGAGTAGGTCTGGGTGAGGATCGAGATCGGCTTGCCGTCGCCGGGCTTGGCGGTGACGGTCTGGACCGGGTCGGCGGGGTAGTGGAAGAAGGTGTCGGGGATGTTCGCGTCGCCGACGATGTCCGGCTTGGGACCGGTCGCGGCCTGGTAGGCGGGCGTGGCGGCGGCCTCGCCGGCCTTGGCGCCACCGGAGGAGGACTCGCCGCCCCCGCAGCCGGCCAGCAGTGGCCCTCCCAGGGCGACGGCGCTCAGGCCGGCTCCGGTGCCCAGCAGGGTGCGACGGCTCAACTCGGTCATGGTGATCTCCTCGGTGGGTGGGTCAGCCCTTCACCGCGCCGGTCAGCATGCCGGTGGTGAAGTGCTTCTGCAGGAAGGGGTAGACGAACAGGATCGGGGCGACGGCGATCAGCAGCATCGCCATCTGCAGCGCGGGCTGCGGCGGCAGCGCGTCGACGCCCGCGCCCAGGTCGGCCGTCGACAGCTGTTGGTTGTCGACGAGGTAGGTGCGCAGGATCAGGGTGAGCGGCCACTTGCCCTGGTCCGACAGGTAGATCAGAGCGCCGAAGAAGGCATTCCAGTAGCCGACGGCGTAGAACAGCCCGATGACGGCCAGCACCGCCTTGGACAGCGGCAGCACCAACCGGGTGAAGATCGACCAGTCCGAGGCCCCGTCGATGCGGGCCGACTCGAACAGCTCCTGCGGGATGTTCATGAAGAAGGAGCGCAGCACGATGATGTTGAAGGCGCTCACCAGGCCCGGCAGGATCAGCGCCCAGTAGCTGTCCAGCAGGCCCACCTGCTTCACGGTCAGGTAGGAGGGGATCAGGCCGGGGCTGAAGAGCAGGCTGAACAGCACCACCATCAGGATCGGCTTGTGGCCCAGGCTGCCGGGCCGGCTCAGACCGAAGGCCATCATGGCGCTGGCGACCAGCGAGAGGATGGTGCCCACCACGGTGACGCCGATGCTCACCATCAGGGCCCTGGTGACCACGCCACCGGCGAAGACCGAGCGGTAGGCGCTCAGGTCGATCCCGTCGGGCCACAGCACGAAGCCGCCCATCCGGTTCACGTGCTCGGCGCTGGAGATGGACGTGGAGATGACGGCCAGGAAGGGGACGGCGACCGCCAGGCAGCAGGCCAGCAGCACCACCGCGGTGAGCAGCCGCTCGCCGCCGCCGGGAGCCTGCTGGCCGTTCTCGAGGCGGCCTCGACGACGGTTGCGGCGCGCCCGGGGCTGATCGTGCTCGGGGACCCGGCTGGCCTCCAGCGCGGGATGGGGCTTGGGTGTCGCCTCGGTCATGACTGGTAGACCCCCTGCTCGCCGAAGATGTGGGCCAGCTTGTTGGCGCCCAGCACCAGGATGGTTCCGATCACGCCCTTGACCAGGCCCACGGCTGTCGCCTCGCCCCAGCCGCCGCCGGCGATGCCGTGGTTGAAGACATAGGTGTCGATCACCTCGCTGGCGTCGAGTCCGACGGCCTTCTGCTGCAGGATGATCTGCTCGAAGCCGACGCTGAGCGAGTCGCCCAGGCGCAGGATCAGCAGCAGGATGATGATGCCGCGCAGCCCCGGCAGGGTGACGTGCCACAGCTGGCGCAGCCGGGAGGCACCGTCCACCTGGCTGGCCTCGTAGAGCGAGGAGTCGATGCCAGCCAGCGCGGCCAGGAAGAGGATGGTGGCCCAGCCGGTGTCCTTCCACATCACCTGGCTGGTCAGCAGCGGGATGAACAGGTCCGGGTTGCCGATGATGTCCAGGGTCTGCCAGCCGTGCTGGCGCAGGAAGGTGTTGATCAGGCCGCCGCCGCCGAGCACCTGCTGGAAGATCGCGACCACCACCACCCAGCTGAGGAAGTGGGGCAGGTAGAGCACGCTCTGCACCACCCGCTTGATCCGCGGCGACATCACGCTGTTCAGCAGCAGGGCCAGCACGATCGGCGCCGGGAAGACCAGCACGGTCTGCACCAGGGTGAGCACCAGGGTGTTGCGCACGGCGCGCAGGAAGGCCGGGTCACCGCTGGTCAGCACCTCGAAGTTCTCCCAGCCCACCCAGTCGGAGCCGGTGATGCCGATGTAGGGCTTGTAGTCCTTCCAGGCGATCACGTTGCCGGCCAGTGCGGCGTAGTGGAAGACCAGCAGCACCAGCAGCCCCGGCAGACACATCAGCAGCAGGGTGCGGTCTCGGCGCAGGCGTTGGCCCAGACTGGCGCGCCGACGGACGACGGGGGCCTCGGACGACGTCCTTCGACCGAGCTTCACCCTTGACCTCCTTCACCGTGGCTGTGTGAGCGGAAAGCTATCGGTGCTGGTCAGCCCGAGGTCACACCCCTGTGGATGGCCCCCGACGGGTGGGGGTGCGGTTGGATGCGCTCCGCCCCCGCGAGTCAGTCGGTGGGCGGCTGGGGTGCGGCGAGGCGCTGGCTGCGCCAGAAGAGCACCAGGCCGCTGACCACCAGCAGACCCAGGCCCCAGGCCAGGGCGGGGTGCACCTGGTAGAGCCGCACCGCGGCGGAGATGCCGATGAAGCCGGCCGTCGCGTAGATGCAGGCCCAGGCGATGCAGCCCACCACCAGGGCCGGGAGGTAGCGCTGCAGTGGCATCCGGGTGAAACCGGCCGCCAGGTTGACCATGGTCTGCAGGCCCACGGTGAGGAAGCTGAGGCTCACGGCCGGCGCGCCCCAGCGGTTCAGCCGCTCGGTGGCGTGGACGAAACCGGGGCGGTGCATCAGCTGGGCGCCGCGGCTGTGCTCGCCGCCGCGACGCAGCAGGCGACCGATGGCGTAGGTGGCCCCGGCGCGCAGGGTGACGATGACGAACAGGGCGCCGGCGACGGCGGCGAAGGGTGCCTCCCAGCTCATCGGGTTCCACCACTGCTCGCTCACCCTGACAGCCTACGGGGCCGGGCCAAGCTGGCCGTCCGGGCCGGCCTGGCTGTATCGGCCCCTCTGGGCCTGCCGGGGTCGTCCGGGCCGGCCCAGCGGGCGCCGGTGTAGTAGGCCTTCGAGGCGTCCATGGTGCCCAGCAGTTCCGGCACGGTGACCAGGGTGTAGCCCTTGGCCTGCAGCTGGGTGACGATCTCCTCGACGGCGCGGGCGGTGGAGCGGTGGATGTCCGTTCTCCCAACCATTCCCCCTCTGGAAGGAACCCGTCATGACCGCCACCGCCATTGCCCCGATCGCCTGCTGCTCAAGGTTGAGGAGGTTGCCGACCGACTCAACGTCGGCCGATCCACCGCCTACCACCTCGTCCTCATGGGCGAGATCGAGTCCGTCATGGTCGGCCGTCTGCGCCGCGTGCCCGTGCAGGCCGTCGCCGACTACATCGAGCGTCTCCGGGCCGATGTCGAGCGCCTGCGCACCGCCGATGACGTCGCGTGGTCCCAACCGCGCGTCGTCCATCTACCACGGGCAAGGACGGCTACTGTCACGTCCGGATCACCGCCCCATCACCGTCGGATACAAGGACGACGGGACCCTGGACCGCCGCCACGTCATGAGCAAGGACCGCGCCAAGGTGACGCGCAAGGTCCGCGAGCTGGAGAAGGACCGCGCCAAGGGTGCCGTTGCTCAGCCGGGACGGAAGTGGAGCGTCGCGTCCTGGCTGAAGCACTGGCTCGACGTGATCGCCGCGCCGAACCTGCGGCCGTCCAGCCTTGCGGCCTATCGCACGGCCGTCGAGAAGCACCTGATCCCGAACCTGGGCAAAGAGAAGTTGGACCGGCTGCAGCCGGAGCACCTCGAGCGGCTCTACCGGAAGGTCGGCTCCGGTGTGGAGTGTTCGCCGGTTCTGGTGGAGGGGATGGTGCTTGCGGCCCCGGCCGCCATGCAGCTCGAGCTGGACCCTGCGTCGGCAGACGTCGAGTGCATCGCCTGCGAGGCGGATCACGTGGAACGGGTCCATCACCGTCGTGGCTGTGGGGAGTTCTTCGGTGGTAGCGGTCTTGAAGCCGGTGAAGCCGTCCATCGCGACGATCTGGATGCCGTCGCGCCAGGCCTGGGGCTGCTGTGACAGCCAGGTCTTGAGGCCATCCTCATCTGTGAAGAGCCGGTAAACAGCCGCACCATCTTGCCTCCCCGGTCGATGAACCTGCTTACCAGGAGGCCCGCTTGGTACAGTTCCTAAATGGGCCACCTTTCCTCAGCGTCCACCCACGTCCAGCCCGATGTCCGGGTGCGTGGTGCCCGCGAACACAACCTCAAGGACGTCGACCTCACGGTTCCGCGTGACGCCATGGTTGTGTTCACGGGCGTGTCCGGGTCCGGGAAGTCCTCCTTGGCTTTCGGCACGTTGTACGCGGAGTCGCAGCGGCGCTACTTGGAGTCAGTTGCCCCGTACGCGCGGCGACTGATCGACCAGGCGGGTGTCCCCGACGTCGACTCCATCACCGGGATGCCGCCCGCAGTCGCCTTGCAGCAGCAGCGCGGAGGGCGCAGCGCGCGCTCCTCTGTAGGCAGCATCACCACGCTGTCGAGTGTGGTTCGGATGCTCTACTCGCGAGCCGGTGAATACCCAGACGGTCAGCCGATGCTCTACGCCGAGGACTTCTCCGCGAACACCGTGCAGGGCGCGTGCCCCGAGTGCCACGGCATCGGCAGAGTGTACGCGGTGACCGAGGAGCGGATGGTGCCCGATCCCTCACTCACCATCCGGGAGCGCGCCATCGCATCGTGGCCGACCGCCTGGCACGGCCACCAGTTGCGGGACGTGCTCGTCGCGCTCGGCTACGACGTCGACGTGCCGTGGAAGGATCTGCCGAAGAAGGATCGGGACTGGATCCTCTATACCGACGAGACCCCCTTCGTTCCCGTCCACTCTCGACTCACACTCGCCGAGGCGCGCCGGGCAATCCGAGCAGGAATCGAACCGAGCTACTCGGGCACCTTCGTTGGCGCGCGGCGGTACGTGCTCGACACTTTCGCGAACACGAAGAGCGCGTCGATGAAGCGCCGCGTAGCCCAGTTCATGAGCGCGGCGGTCTGCCCGGTGTGCCATGGGAAGCGGCTCAAACCCGAAGCGCTGACGGTGACGTTCGAAGGACTCGATATCGCGGACTTCTCAGCCTTGCCACTGCGTGAATTGGCTGAGCTCCTCGAGTCCGTCGTCGCCGAGTCTGACCGCGAGGGCGAGACCTCCGGCGACGTGGTAGATGTCGCGACTAGACGTGAAGCCGTCGAGCAGCGCGTGGCTGCTGGCGGCTCCGCGCACTCCGCTGCGCCGGATGTCCGTCGCACACCGAATCAGTCTGTCGAGAAGCGCGCCGCGGCAGCCCGCCTGGGCGCAGAATTGCTGGACCGCCTGCGCCCCATCATCGATCTCGGACTCGGTTACCTCTCGCTAGGTCGCACTACGCCGACACTGTCCGGAGGGGAGCTACAACGACTTCGACTCGCCACGCAGCTCACGTCGGAACTGTTCGGTGTTGTCTACGTCCTCGACGAACCGTCAGCCGGTCTCCATCCGCACGACGTCACCGCGCTGCTGGGTATCCTCGACGCGCTGAAGCAGCGCGGCAACAGCCTCTTCGTCGTGGAGCATTCCGTCGACGTCATGCGGCACGCGGACTGGCTGGTCGACATCGGCCCCGGAGCCGGGGAACGCGGCGGGCGCGTGATCTACAGCGGACCCACGGACGGGCTCGCGGAGGTCGACGAGTCGGTGACGCGCGGATACATCTTCGGGGGCAGCGGCCTTCCACCGCACCAGCCCCGTGCCGCCCACGACTGGTTGCAGCTGGAGCACGTCACCCGCAACAACCTGCGGGACGTATCTGTGGCGCTACCGCTCGGAACGCTCACGGCTGTCACTGGCGTGTCAGGGTCGGGGAAGTCCAGCCTTGTCAGTCAAGTCCTACCTGCCCTCATCGGCGCCAGGCAAGGAGACGCCCCTCGCGTCGAGGAGGAAAGCGCTGAGGCCGAGGCCCTGCTCCTCACCGACGAGTCCGATGAACTCGGAGGGTCGGTCGAGGGCGATCTCACGACCGTCCGGCGTGTGGTGAGCATCGACCAGAAACCCATCGGCCGCACGCCCCGCTCCAACGTCGCGACCTACACAGGACTCTTCGATCATGTGCGGCGCCGGTTCGCCGAGACGCTGGAAGCTCGGACACGCGGATACAAGCCCGGTCGGTTCTCCTTCAATGTCGCAGGCGGCCGTTGCCCGACCTGTGAGGGTGAAGGCTCCGTGATGGTCGAGCTGCTCTTCCTGCCCTCGGTCTACACCGTGTGTCCCGACTGCCATGGCACCCGCTATCAATCGAGCACCCTGGAGATCACCTGGCGAGGGCGCAACATCGCGGAAATCCTCGCGATGAGCGTCGAAGAGGCTCACGAGTTCTTCGCCGGCGAGTACGACGTGATGCGCTCCCTCACCTCGCTGGTCGACGTCGGGCTCGGTTATCTGCGCTTGGGACAGCCGGCCACAGAGCTCTCCGGTGGGGAGGCGCAGCGTGTGAAGCTGGCCACCGAACTGCAACGAGCGCAGCGCGGCGACACTCTGTACGTGCTCGATGAGCCGACCTCCGGGTTGCACTGTGCCGACGCAGACCGTCTCGTTACCCACCTTCAGACTCTCGTCGATGCGGGCAACACGGTCGTGATGGTGGAACTCGACATGCGAGTGGTCGGCGCAGCCGACTACGTCATCGATCTCGGGCCGGGAGCCGGTGACAACGGCGGCACAGTGGTCGCGTCCGGAACGCCAGCAGAGGTCGCCACGTCGAGAAACAGCGCTTCAGCACCGTATCTCGCCGCCGCCCTCGCCGAGGCCGCGACGCTGACGTCAGGGGCATGACCTTCTCCCTCGAGCATGATGCTCAGCAGGCGCAAGCTGTCGACGAACTCCCGAGGCGCCTCGACGGTGGGGACATGCGCGGCAGATGGCGCGACGACGACTTCGGTGCCGAGCCGACTGGCCATCTCTAACTGCACGTCGAACGGCCACGCTTAGCGTCGGCGGCGGGTAGGGGTCGAGGTCTCCCAAAATGGAGGTTCCGACGCCAGCCATCCGAGAGAGACCTCGACGTGTTCCACGCTACCTTCGCGACCCCTGACCTGACCACGTTCTGCCGCCTCGACGAGCTTGGCCTAGAAGTGGTCGGGCAGCGCCTCGAGCCGGATCGGACGGTGTTGGAGTGCCGACTGGCAGAGGCCGACCCGTGGTGCCGGGGCTGCGGCGCCGAGGGCGTTCAGCGAGGCACGGTGACGCGCCGGTTGGCGCACGAGCCGTTCGGTCACCGACCGACGACGCCGCTGCTGCGCGTGCGCCGCTACCGCTGCTCACCGTGCGGGCGCACGTGGCGCCAAGACACCACGGCGGCGGCGCCGACGCGAGCGAAGCTGTCGCGGGGTGGGCTGTTGTGGAGTACGGCGGCGTCCTGAACCGTAGGCTCAGCAACGAAGACATTTGGATAGGGGTGTCGGATCCTCTACCACTCACGAAACTAGGGACTATGCGGGTAGATGCCGATTCGGGAACGACTGTGACTGTCTCATTCGTCGACGGGCAGATTGTGACTGGCGCTCTCTCCGTCGAGATCGCAGTCGATGACAACCATGACGTTGAGTCAAGTGATCCAAGCCGCGTTCGTCCTAGCTGAAGGGCAAGGTCACCAGCTTCCCATGGGTACCAGCCCCCACCCTTGGCTGGTCGAGGAAGCACTTGGAGGAGAGCACCCTCACCTTCTTCCCATGCTTGATTTCGTTGGCGGCGACGAGGGCGGCAGGTGCTACTTGCGGGGTCCCGATGAACCCCTTCTCTGGGATGACTTCGAACGCGGGCTTGATCTTCGGGACCCTCACGTGCGGACGCGGCACATCGCAGTGTCCAATGCTGGTGGCTTTGGAGGGGGGAGTGATTATGTTGCAATCGGTTCCCTGTTCCAAGACCTCTTTGGTTCGACGCCTCGCTGGAGAAGCCTCACTCAGCCCCTGAGGCGCCTCATGGGAGATACCTCAACCCCTTGGCCAACGACGAAAGTGGCAGCGCAGGCAAAGGACTTCGTCCAGAGGGGGATGCCGTCGAAGGATGCAGGTTCCAACTTCACGCGGATCAGGCGGCGTTGGGATCCGGCTGCGTATGGAGATGCGCTAGGACTTACCGAACGGGAGGCCAAACTCATGCTCGTCGCAGTGGGCTACCGCGAAGTGGAGCACGGTCTGTGTGGGCTGACCCCGTTTCGTAGGTCCAGTCGTTACGAGAGTCGTCCTGTTGCCCGCGGTCGCGGGCAGGGAGACTGGTCAGATCATGACGAACAGCAGGAAGCGTCACACCCCGGAGCAGGTCGTCCGTAAGCTCNNNNGAACGCGACCCTGAAGCGTCTGCTCGCGGAAGCGGAGCTGGAGAAGGCCGCGCTCAAGGAGCTGGCTGAGGGAAACTTCTAAGCCCGGACAGGCGCCGCGCCGCCGTCGATCACCTCAAGCGCGAGCTGCGGGTGAGCGAACGGATGGCGTGCCGTCTGGTCGGGCTGAGCCGCTCCGCGTACCGGCGACCGCTCAAGGGCGACACGGTCGCGGACCCGGATCGGGCGCTCAGGGAGTGGCTGCGCGCCTGGGCGAAGGACCATCCCCGCTACGGGTATCGGCGGGCGTATCACGACGCCCGCGCCGAGGGGTGGGTGGTGAACCACAAGAAGATCCAACGCCTGTGGCGTGACGAAGGGC